>JASMLG010000001.1 GCA_030748805.1 Phycisphaerales bacterium
TATCGTTCGTATTCTCTCAGCATCAATTGATTGCGACACAGCCAATCCATGTCCATCAGATGTTGATGGTGATGGTTCGGTTGGTGTGTCGGATATTCTCGCATTAATAGCGGGCTGGGGTCCTTGCACTGGTTCTTGCGATGGTGATGTGAACGGAGACGGTACAGTTGGCGTGAACGATTTACTCGAAGTTGTCGGATCTTGGGGCGCTTGCCCGTAAATATTCCAACATTTGTTAAGATACAACTATGCGGGAACAGCGAACAATTGTTGATGGCATGGAGTTTGGAAAGATATTTCAATTCCAACACATCTTTGGAGCAATAGGTAGTTCGTTGCAACCATCGCGCCTTTTGATTGGGCTTTGCATGGTTCTGATGTTACTCGCTGCTGGCAAGATTTGGGATTCAATTTCAGGTGTTGATGCTTCAAACCTCGATGGACAAACAACAACTGAAGCTATTAACCAAGCTCGCGCCCTAGCGATTGCTCAATCAGCAACTGCTCTTGGTCTTAGTGCACCTGAGGGTTCTGAACATTGGACAGTACGACAGGCACAAGCAAATTTATTGATTGCTTGGCAAGATTATCTATTTGAAGGCAGTGTCACGGGTGATGAACGGGCAGAATTTGAGAAGAGGTATCTTGCTCTTGAGAATGTTCGTCCTAAGGGTCCCTTTGAAGCTTCAGCACTGTATGTGACAAAATATTGGAATTCGATTGTCGATGGCGCTCTTGATTTTCATCCTGTACAAATGTGGCAGGGCGTGGTGGCAATTGTCTGGGAATTACCACAACTTCTTTGGAAGGGTGGTTTTCATTGGTTTATAAGTTTGTTTGGTTTTTTCTTAGTGTATGTTCTTTGCATCGGCGGTGGTGCTATTGCACGCATGCAAGCAACGCAGCATTCGCGTTCACTTCGATTATCTGTAAGCGAATCAATCAATTATTCACACGGCCGATGGCGTGCATCTATTTCAGCTGTGATTGGTCCAGCAATGTTTGTTGCAGCAATCACTGTTTTACTTATGGTCATGGGATTAATACTATTAAATGTCCCATGGCTGAATCTCATTGGTGGGGTGTTGTACGGTCTTGCACTTTTGCTTGGGCTTATAGTGGCATTAGTTGCCGTTGGGTATGCAGTGAGTTTTCCGCTTCTTATTCCTGCAGTAGTAGTTGAAAATTGTGGTGGTGGGGAAGCTGTGCAGCGATCATTCTCGTATTTGTTATCAAAAACACTACTGTTTGTAGGGTACATTGGGATGTTAATAATTGCGATGGTGTTTGGGTATCTCGTTGTCCGTCTTATCACAAATTTGACTCTTGATTTAACAGCAAACATTGTAGGTTCGTGGACATTTAATTTGTCATTGCATGGAGCAGGTTCGTTGCAAGAGGCAATTGTTCCAGCTGTTCATATTACATGGTATGAGTCTATGGCAGGATTTCTCATCGGATTGTGGGAAACAATAGTGCACGATATTATGATTGGTTGGATTTTTAGTGGATTCTTTAGCGCAAGTTCAATGGTCTACTTGCTTCTGAGATATGCGTGCGATGGACAAGACACCCGAGATATTTGGTGGAAAGGTATATCGCGAGGGACAGCTATTCCGAGCGAACATGATGATGTTCAGAGCGATTAAGTTTCGGATTTAAGTTCGAAAATTGATTGCGTTCGCAACACAACGCCGTTTTCTGAGTGCAGATGGTATGACTGAACATGCAATTGATCGTTGTATCGTTGAACATCAATAATACTTAAACATCTGTTGCCTTCATCATCGTAGCGAATGACTTTTGCATTTGCTTCCTCGGCGAACTCAGAAAGTTCCTGAAAACTATCACCATACAAGTGTTCAGGTAACAATTCAATTTGCATTGAATTGATAAGTGTGATGCGATCTCCAAATTCTTGTTCGTGATCTCGTTCACCTGCACAAATCAAAGTTGTGACATGCCCGCGGTCTGGCAAATTGTCAACTTGAGGAAAAATGACTTCGGTAACGCAGATTCCCTCGTATTCAAATCGTAGAACATGTCCACCTTTGCAGAGCCACGCTTCAAAATCATAATCATTGTGCTGGACTTCAACTCGATCTTCGATGTGGAAGAATTCTGGGTGAATTGCTGACCTGTACAATGCCATGCTATAGGTTGGCTGATCAATTAATTTTTCTTGTGCTGGCATTATGAGCCCTTAAAAGAGAGAAGTGTGTAATAGTAACAAAGGCCTAACAAACCCTTTGTCCTCCGTGTTGTCTACGTGCATTGTTGCCGATTTTTTTTGTAAATCAACCCTAAATATGAGTATTTTTTGACAAATAATGGTGTTTAATGGAAACCGTTGCTATAAAAGCAGTTGTAGAGAAGGTTTTTAATCAGAGAGTGCCGTTTGGACTTGTTGCATGTCTGACCAGACCTGTTTTCGAGTTTCTGTCGTGTAGTTTCGAAGGAGATACGCAGGGTGGTATGTTGGCATGACTTTAATGCCTTGATACTCTCCCCAAGTCCCACGAAGTTTTGTAATTCCAGTTGTCGTTTGAAGAATATATTTTGTAGCAGGTGCTCCGAGGGTGACTATTATCTTGGGTTGAACAGATTCAATTTGTTTTTGAAGAAACGATCCACACTGCGCAATTTCAGTTGGTAGTGGAGTTCTGTTGTTGGGTGGTCGACTTTTGAGGACATTTGTAATGTAAACATCTTCTCGTTTCATTCCCATTGCTTCGATTATTTGATTAAGTTTTTGCCCTGCGGCTCCAACAAAAGGCACACCCTGAGCATCCTCTTCAGCCCCAGGGGCTTCCCCGATGAACATGAGTGTTGCGTGTTCATTACCAGTTCCAAAAACTGTTTGTGTGTGACTTGTCGAAGTTGTGCAATGCGGACAATTGGTGTCATGGTCTACCCGAATAGTTTCAAGTGAAGATAGTGATGTCGTCTCTGGATGGACACTTCTTTTATTAACTGGAAGAAAATCAACGCCCATGAGCTTGCAAGTTTCAAGATGTAGTTGAGCACTGCGTTGATTCATCACTACATCTTAATCTTGTTTCAGAATAATTGTAACTGGGCCATCGTTCTGAATTTCAACACGCATCATTGCACCAAATATGCCACATTTAACAGGAATTCCGTATTCTTTAAGGAGATGCCCAACCTCTTCGACTAAAGGTTCTGCAAGTTCAGGTTTTGCTGCTTTGATGAAACTTGGGCGATTCCCATGGTCGCAATCTGCCGCAAGAGTGAATTGGCTGACAAGAAGTAATTCGCCTCTTATATCGATGATGGAATGGTTCATTTTTCCATCCTGGTCGCAAAAGATTCGAAGATTTGAGAGTTTTTTTGCTATCCAAGTTGCGTCGTTAGAATCGTCTCCCTCTTCAACTCCAAGCAAGACGCACAAGCCAGTTTTAATCGATTCAGCATGAGGTGGATCATCGATATAGACCCCGGCTTTAGTGACACGTTGTACAACAGCAATCATCTTTGTTTAGAGAAGTGCCATTGCACAACTTGAAACAAGCGCGATCCCTTTGTCGTCGCATGCTTGTCGATAATCAATTAATTCAATTTCATCAGGATTCAGCAACTGTATCGCTGCACTCATGTTCCCAATGCTGCACCATTGTGTTGAATTGTTGTGCCATTTCATTGCAGCGATGAATTCCTCGGCATCGTTTCCGATATATTTGGTCATCATTTCGCGATCGTGTCGTTCTACATCAAACTTTCTCTGTTCATCGACAGGACGAGGTTCGCCAAACTGTTGACCTACATGACTTAAATCAGCAGAAGCGACAACGAAAGTTGTACCACCTACTTCATCGAGCACTTCTTTGAGTGTTGAAATGAACTCGTCGGTTGATGTCCTTACATTTCCTTCTTCAGCATCATCAATCATCTCGATAAGTGGATTTGGGATTAACACCGCGATGATTGGAACTTCACCGAAACAATACTGTAACCAAGGCAAGTGTAATTCAATTGAATGTTCGGCAGCGTGATCAATTAAATCCTTTACAACTCCGTCCCCAAACCGTTCTACAAGCTTGCCTACAACCCTCTCATCAATAGGGCATGTGCCAATTGGCGAAGAAAATCCAATTGTAGAAAGTACAGCTCCATCACCTTCCCCAAAATGATTCGTCCCAAGGATAACAACTCGGTCTGGAGTAGCCCCGTTTTTCCAAGCATAGTATGCGGAGGCGTAATTTGGCCAACCACGATCATAATCAAGGTGAGGAGCAACTATACCTAATACCGGCTTTTCAAACTCTGGGTCTTCCGTTTGATTGAACCAATTTTCGATTTGCTTGTTACAGTCGTCAGCCGTTTCGCCAAGTGGACCAGATGAGCGAATTGGAAAAGTTCCTGAATCACGGTATTTCTGAAGGGTTTCATTCTCGAGTTTCGTCGCAGTTGGTCCCCAGAGTAAACCAACAGAATCCAATTTGTTAAGGAGATCGATGAATTTATCTGGCTGTGCTTTGGTTGCTTTAGCAATTTCCTCAGCCAAAGTGTCACCATCTATTCGTTGAATCAAGGCAAAGATATTTGGCGGGACGACCATCGTTTCCTTTGTCAGCATGTATGGGTCACGAAGAGCGACATATTGCTGATCTTTTTGTTTGACTGGCCATGCTTGGAATTTCCGCAGGGCAGGCATCAGTAAGTGTTCTGGTAGGTCCGAGAATGGCATATAAGGCTCCGTCTGATGAAAAAAGGGTCGTATTGTCGTCAATAGAAAAGAAATGAATGCAAATGTAGCAATATTTCACCTACAACCGCGTAATACGGTATCACCACTTGCTCTATCGCGGTGGTTGTTTACAATACAGAATCCACCTTTTTTTTGAATCTCGTAACGCCCCCTTTTCGGAAGGAATTATATGAAACTACTGATTAGACATTTTACTCTCACCGCAACACTTGTAACTGCATCTCTAGTTTTAATAGGTTGTGGAAGTTCTGTTACCGAACCAGAATCAACACAGCAGGTAGACGGCACGAATCAGGTGGAAAAGAAAAAAGGCGATTTAGCTAAGAGGCCAGATGGTGTTCCAGCACTTCCTGAGGCGGATCCCATTCCTGTCGATGTATCAAAAACAACTATTAAGTCTAGTAAGGCCGGAACATCCAATGGCGATAAGCCAGGACTTGATTTAGCTTCATCAACAACAGATATTTCAACAAAAACAAAAAAACCTAATCAGCCAGACAATCAAAATCCCGAGCTTGTTGAGCAAGTTGTTACACTTACTCCCGCATCTCTAGATTTGGGCAGTTTCTCTACGAGCGAAAAAGCCGAGGGTAGTGTTACACTGAAGAACACAGGTGAGTTCCCTGTGACAATTGAACGTGCAAAAGCAAGCTGTGGGTGCACGACATCGGACTTTAGAAATGGAACGGTTCTACAACCAGGTGAGTCAACAGACGTAAGCGTGACAATGAATGGCAAGGGGCGTGCAAGGAAACTTTCAAAGACCGTCACGTTCACAATAAAAGACTATCCTCCACTTCGCCTTCCAGTTGTTGCTGAAACTATTGCGTATGTCAATCTCGATTCAGAACCATTAACTATTGAAGAGGGTGCAGAGACTTCAACGATTACATTAACCTCAATCGATGAAACTCCATTTACAGTGACTTCGATGCTTCCAGCAATTGCTGTAGAACTTCCAACTGAACCATCAACTACACAGGTTCTAACAATTGATTGGAACGCTTTTTGGGACGTTGTGAAAACAACAAAAGTTTCGTTTCGTCTTGACCACCCACTTTGTAAAGAGATAACCACTAATATTCGTTTGACTGCACCTCAGCGGAAACGTCTTAACGAAATTATTACTGCGAATCGTGCTGGCGGTAAACTTCCTTCAAAAGAACCAACTCAAGCACAGACTGGCGACCAACTTGCAAGGTACATTAGAGCAGGACGAGGCAGTCAAGTATTAGGATACATTAAAACTGGTCTTGGTAAGTTTGATGCTGTCGATCGAGGTGGCGTGAATTTGTTAAGTATTGCTGCTGAGGTTGGCGATGCTGACACAACTACTGGTTTACTCGAAATGGGCGCGGTAGTTGAACGCGTTGATCGTGTGAACAGAACTCCACTTATGTATGCGGCACGTTCCAAAAATACTGAGACGATTCAACTACTTCTTGATGCAGGTGCCGATATTCAGGCAAGAGATCGCTTAGGAAATACACCACTTTCTTGGGCTGCTGGATTTGGTGTTTCAGATGGTGTACAAGTATTGATTGATGCAGGCGCGGATGCGAACACTGTTGATACAGTCCTTGGTTACACTCCACTTGTTTGGGCTTCAGGATTTGGTGATCCAAAATCAATTCCAATTCTGATTGAAGCTGGGGCAGATGTTTCTGTAAATGATATTGCTGAGGGGCGAACACCTTTGATGCACGCTGTTCGAACAGGGAGCGTTGATGGTGTAGCAGTTCTTATCGAAGCAGGCGCAAATGTGAATGGAATTGATAATGCAAAATCAACAGCACTACACATTGGCGCAGGAAGTAATAATGTGACGCTTGATAAAATTGAATTGCTTGTTGAAGCAGGCGCTGATACGAGCGCAAAAAATGCTGAAGGTAAAACAGCTCTAGAGCTTGCAAAATCCAGAGTTGATGATGATGGCTCAAAAATTGTTGAATACCTTTCTGCAAATACTACAGCAGAGTGATTCATTTCATAAATGTTGAAATTGATGCAGCAGGTCGCTTTTACAGCGACCTGCTGTCGTTACCATATAGGGATTGAAGGAGATAAACGATGTCTACAGTAGCAACAGAAACAGCATACGATCAACTTATTAAGAGAACGAAAGAAGCCAATTCCCTTGGCGCAACAATTTCATTACTTCACTGGGACCAAGAAGTGATGATGCCAAA
>JASMLG010000002.1 GCA_030748805.1 Phycisphaerales bacterium
ACATCAATAAACGGAAAGATCACAATTACAGCGAATTGAAGAATGCCTGCTCCAATGTAAATTGAGGGTATTGTGAATGCTTCACTAACAACTCCTGAAAATTTATATCCAATTGTTGTAGATAAATTTAATATTGCCATATATGCAGTAAATTGAGTCGCTGCAACTTTCGGCCAAGAAACGGTCATATACATTGCAAATAGAGAGGTAGAAATCATGCTTGCCATCCATGTATCTACCAAGATATATCCAATGACAACATTTTTATCGTGCCAATCAAACCAAGGAATAATTCCAGATTCTGGTGAAGCAAGGCCAAATGATGCATAACTCAACGCAAGAAAAATGCATCCAAATGTAGCAACGCGTTTTGGACCAAAGACATCAGAGAGGATCCCACCAACAATAGCTCCAGCGAGCCCTAGAAAGACACCATATCCACCGTCAATATTCGTATAGTCAGTTGGTTCCCAATTCAATTTCTGAATGTACAAAACCTTGGATATAGGTGAAAGAATTCCACTTGCAATAAACATCACAAGTCCAACAAGACCCGCAAGAATTGTTGACTTCAAAGAGAATGCGCGTCGAAGGAATCCAAATAATTGAGCAAGATTGTGCTCAGACTGTTCAGAGTTTGTATGAGTTGATGTCCCTTTTGACCATGGGAAGAGTTTTTCACCTTTCCGTTCAGGTAAAAAGAGAGGGACAAGCATAATGATTAACAACATGCTAATCAAGAGGATGAATGCAGGTGTTAATCCGTCTTCAAATACCACCCAACTCAAACATGCTCCACCTAAAAATGTGCCTATAAACTTAGAGCCATACATAAAACCATTTACTCGACCACGTTCTGACTCTCTTAACAAGTCAACCGCGAGTGCATCAACGGACACATCTTGAAGTGAATTAAAGACGTTATGAATAAAAACCAACCATCCAAATAGAGTGAGGTGCGTTTCTGGATTTGGAACTAATGACATTGCACAAATTGTCAAAACCATTCCAAATTGCGCAAGGAGTATCCAAGGCCTCCGTCTACCCATTGCAGAGGCACCCCATCTGTCAATCATTGGACCCCAGACCCATTTCAATGCCCAGGGGAGAGTTGCCATTGCGATGAGTGAACCCACAGCAAGTTCATCCTCACCGAGGTGCACAAGGTATGCAGCAAAAGTAATCGTCACAAATCCAAATGGAATCCCTTGAGCGATGTAGAGAATACAAAGGGTGAAAAGCCGAATGAGCGGATAGTCAGTAAGGTTCAAATTCGATTTGCCTTCGTTCATTTGGTGCCCATGGTATCCTATGAAACCTTGGTCCATTGGCGCAGTTGGCTAGCGCGCTTGCATGACACGCAAGAGGTCACTGGTTCAAATCCAGTATGGACC
The DNA here is from genome assembly GCA_030748805.1 of Phycisphaerales bacterium. The sequence goes on from JASMLG010000002.1 coordinate 1,395, forward strand.
ACTTTAAAGACGGTAAGAAGCTTCGCTTCAACCGTCTTTTTTAGTGGTCCATTGCACCTGCTTCGCAGGTAGCGAGCGACTCTGTCGCTCACTGGATTTGCGTCTCATGAAATGCTTGGCATTTCATTTCGGCGTCGAGCCCAGTATGGACCACTCATTTCATCTCGCTAGAAGCTACGCTTCTGCGGGATTTTTCGTGGTCCATTAAGACTGCAAAGCAGTCTTTGAGCGACAAAGTCGCTCACTTGGCTCGCGGCGCACTACATTGCGGAGCAATGTACTGCGGCGACAAGCCCCAGTATGGACCACTCATTTCACCCCGCTAGAAGCGTTGCTTCAACCGTCTTTTTTAGTGGTCCATTGCACCTGCTTCGCAGGTTACGAGCGACTTTGTCGCTCGCTGGATTTGCGTCTCATGAAATGCTTTGCATTTCATTTCGGCGTCGAGCCCAGTATGGACCATTAAATAGGGTCGGCAAAACCGACCCAATTTAATAGACAAATCGTGACGAAGCGTCACGATAAGTTCGCTTCGCTCACCATACTGTGCTCGGCGGCGCGACAAATTGCATTGCAATTTGAGCGGCGTCAAATCCAGTATGGACCATTAGAAACGACGCGCGGGATAGTTAATTGTTCTTGGCATTCTGTGAAACGACCTGCGGGATAGTTAATTCTCAACAAGGTCCCCAGTTTCCAACTACCTCAAGTAAGTCCTCAACATTCACTACTCCGTCATCATTTAGATCAGCAGGGCATCCTGAACAAACTCCCCAAGAATCAACCACTGCAAGAACATCACTCACGTTTGCAAAACCATCTCCATTTACATCGCCATCACAAGAGCAACTGTCGTGTATCTCGTTGTTTCCACCGTCGGTGAACGTCCCGTTAATTTGACTTAGAGAATTATCGCAAACTGTTCCATAAGAAAGTAAACTCAAAGGTGACTCAAAAAAATTGATTCCACCACCAGTATTATTTGCGTCGTTGTTTTGGATAGTTACCTGTTCTAACAAGGGTTCACTCCATCGAACATGTATTCCGCCACCTTCTTCATTAGCGTGATTAAATTGCACATCTACATTAATAAGTTCTGCTTTACTTGGATATAAATAACCTTCATCAGCGACGCAAGCAATTCCACCACCACTACGACCAGACGAGTTACCAATAAAGTAACAATCGTTCACTTTTGGATGAGCATCATAAGCAGCTGCTAAACCTCCGCCATCTCCATTTACAGAGTTATTCTCAAATAAGCAATCGTTGAATGTAGGGTAGCATGGACCTCCCCCAGTCCCAGCTCCATACACACACGCACCGCCACCTGATCCAAGAGGATTACTGGTTTGAATGTTCGATTCAAAAGAACATGCAATGAATGTTGGACTACTTGAAGAGCGTACATATACGCCACCACCTACATTTAGTGTTTCGTTCAAGGCAAATGTGCTATTTAAAATCGAAGGGTCGCTAGAATCAGTGCACGTCATACCACCGCCCCAGTTTGCAAGGTTATTGTTAACTTCAAGCGAATCTAAAGTTCCATATACATTCCCCGATATAAAAATTCCTCCACCATGACCTTCAGCAATATTATTCTCTATTGTGGAAAACATGATAAATGGATCACCATCGTTTACAAAAATACCACCACCACCCCATGCTTGATTATTTTTGATATCACATAGTTCAATAAAAGGGGATGACTCTTCACAGTAGATTCCACCGCCGCATTTTTCTTGCCCAAAAACAGGGTCAACCCAATACTTGCCAGAACCATTCTGAATTGTAAAAGTGCTCAAGACGCTCCAAAACGTTTCGCCTGAGTTAAAGGTTACTACTGGAGCATTGTTCAAGCCGCCATCAATGATTGTAGTCGCTTGGTTCTCCCCTTGAACTTGTATCCACTTACCTAAGAAATTGATATTTTCGTAATACGTCCCTTCGTGAACAAAGATGACATCCATATCACTTGATGCATCGATTGCATCTTGTATTCTTTGAAAGTCAGCCTTGCCATCATCATCAACCGTCCAAGTGGTTGCAACTGAACTTGAACATATACAAAGTGTTAACGATAGTAATGTTGCTCTCTCCATTCATCTTATTTTGACAGATTATTACTGCAAAAGCAATGATTAATTTAATTTTATAGGGGACAGAACCTAAGGGTCTGTCCCCGTTGAATCCAAAGGAAAACCTGCGCTCTTCGAAAAATCGCCATAATGATCGATGACAAGTGCCTCAAGTCCTCGGGAGTTGTTAGCAAGTTCGATTGCCCTTTGCGGTCCAAGCACAAACATCGCTGTCGATAATGCATCGGCTAGCGTTGCGTCTTTACTGATTACCGTAACACTTTTCGTCCCTCTTGCGGGAAAACCAGTTCGTGGGTCGATGATGTGGTGATAGCGAACACCATCTTTGATAAAAAACTTTTCGTAGTTGCCACTCGTTGAAACACAGGTGTCAGTAACTTCTAAGATTGCAAAATATTCGTGTTGTTCCTTTTCAGGGTCGCGAATGCCAACTCGCCACAACTTGCCGTTTTTAAGGCCGTTAACTAAAACCTGTCCGCCAGCCACAATCATAAAGTCCTTGACGCCTTCTGCAATCAATGCATCTCTTGCTAAATCAAGAGCAACGCCTTTTGCAATTCCGCCTAAACCAAGCATAGCTCCTTGAGGAAGATAGATTGATGACGCGCTTTCATCTAGTTGAACGTTTTGCCAATTAACCTGCGGCAATTTTTCTTGAACAACTTCAGGGGAAGGGACGATATTGTTTCCATCAAACTTCCAAAGTTCCCAAAGCGACGCCCAGGTTGGATCAAATGCCCCCGAGGTTATCTCCGCAATTTCTAACGAACGTTGCACGGTTTTGAACAAGCCAGTTGGGACAACAACTGGCTCTTTGCCTGCTGCGTTATTCACATTCGTTAGAGGAGAGTTCTCTTTCCACTCACTCATATCGTTGTCGACTTGACGAAAAATATCGAAGACAAGTTCGTGGTGTTTGCTTGGAGCAGTAACGCTAATTGAGGTACCCATTATCTGCTGCGTAGTTTGAGTTAATTCGTTTTCGTTGCTACAGCCAAGTGAACTGAGCAAAATTGAGAGCAGTATTACATGCCCACCGCACCCGCCACCGCCACGCCAGCGATTATTTTTACTTTTCCTTCCAGTCCAAAGCTGCAACGCCATCCAAAGAGCACACGCAATTCCAAGACCAAGAATGGCAAGTACGTATTTCATTTACGCACTAAATAAACCAGCGAACCCCATAAATGCAAGTGAAAGCAAGCCAGCAATAATCATGTTGAGCGCTGTACCTTTTACGATGTTGGGCACTTTAGAAAGTTCGCCTTCTTCGCGTAGCCCAGCCATCAAGGCAAGTGCAATTGTGAAACCGCCACCAGCGCCAAGAGCATAGACAAGACCTTGAACAAGCGTGTACTCCTTACTAGTTTGGGTAAGAGCCAAAAAGAGAATTGCGCAGTTCGTCGTAATAAGTGGTAGGAAAATACCCATTGCTCTAAAGAGCGTAGGACTGAGTTTCTTAATAACCATCTCGACAAATTGCACCGTACTTGCGATAACAATAATAAAACAGATAAGTTTTAAGTAAGGGGCGTGTGGCAAAATGAATGCTGTAAGAAATGTTGCAGCAAGAGAAGTAATAAACATGACAAAAATAGTCGCAAGTCCAAGGCGAACTGCAACACTGACTTTACTTGAGACACCAAAAAATGGGCAAAGACCAAGAAAGTAATACAACGTAAAGTTATTTACGAGCAGGGCGCTTATGAAAATCCAAGCAAGGTCGCTCATGCTGCTACTCCTTTCTTACGTTGTTCAAGCCAGTTGAAGAAGAGCAAAATAAAACCAAGCATTAAGAATCCCCCTGGTGGCAGAGCCATGATGACCCATGGTTCAAAGTTCTCACCGAAAATAGGAGAACCAAAGAACGTGCCAAAGCCAAGAATCTCTCTTGTGGCTCCAAGGCAAAAGAGAGCGAACGCAAAACCAATAGCCATGCCAGCGGCGTCTACTATTGCAAACCCAACCGAGTTCTTACTCGCGTAAGCTTCTTGCCTTCCAAGGATCAAACAGTTCACCACGATGAGTGCGATGAAAGCGCCAAGTTCGCGGTGAAGGGCAGGGGAGAACGCTTCGATAGAGTAATCGGCTACCGTAACAAACGTTGCGATGATGACAATGTACGTACTAATGCGTACGGGTTTGGCAATCACCTTTCGAAGTAACGAAACAAGAATGCTCGAACCAAGAAGCACAAACGCAGTTGCAGCACCCATTGCAATGGCGTTTACTGCTGTATTCGTAACTGCGAGCATTGGACACATGCCAAGCACTTGGATAAAGACGGGGTTTTCCCTCCAAATTCCCTTGAGAAACTCTTCAGAATAATTTTTCGTTGCGCTCATTCGCTGCCATCCTTCTCTTGTTCTATTGGAGGAGGTGGTGGAACGAATTTAGGTGGCGCTCCCTTTGTCTTTTCATCCCATTTTTGGTGCGCATTATTAATAATTTTCACAACTGCAGCAGAGGAAATAGTTGCTCCAGTAATCGCATCAATTTGATTGTCTGCTTTTCGTCCACCTTTAACAAGTTCTATAGATGGATCAACGAGAACAGGGCTAAACTGCGAAACGAAATCATCGTCTTTGTAAATCTTGTCGCCCAATCCGGGGGTTTCCTTACTGTCAAGGATGTGCATGCCAAGGACTGCGCGTTGCACTGGGTCATACCCATACAAAAGACGAATGGTGTCCTGAAAACCGTTGCCTGAGCCAACAATCGCGTAACCCATGAAACCGTTATCTTCTCCGTAGGCACCATAAAGAATTTCTCCGGGCTGTACCTTATCACCACCGGAACCATCGCCAACTTTTACTAACTCGCCATCTTTGTAATGGAGTTCTTGCAAGTAAAGAGAGTTTGGAACAACTTTGAAAACCGCTTCTCGAAGCGCTTTCGCTTTGTTTGCCGCAATAATTGGTGCTGTAAATTGATAGACAAAAACCAAGATAAAACCAGAAACAAGTCCAGCGATTCCAAGTGTAAGAACTAGTCGTATTGCACTGGGCTCCTTGGCAGTAGCAGAGCAAGTGAGTTCTACTTCTTTCATGCTTCGCCCCTTCCTCGACCAAAAACGCGAGGTTGCGCGATGCGTTCAATCAGAGGCGTTGCTGCATTCATCAGCAAAATGGCGTACATCACTCCCTCGGGTAATCCGCCCCATAAGCGAATGAGAACTACAAGTAAGCCAATCGAAGCCCCGAAAATCCAAGCACCCATTGGGGTTACAGGAGAAGTAACAGGATCGGTGGCCATATAGACCGCACCAAAGAGTAGGCCGCCCGATAGAACCATCGCCCATGGAGTTGGGTAAAGTTCTGGTTTTATGAACCATGGAATCGCAGAGAATGCTGCGACAGCAAGAAGAATAGAAACTGGGATTCGCCAATCAAAGTCGCGCCGAATTGCCATGATTACACCCATCACAATAATTACGATGGCACATGTTTCTCC
>JASMLG010000003.1 GCA_030748805.1 Phycisphaerales bacterium
CAAGTTCGTTATACGAAGTTGCTTGAGCGATTGCTGCTTCTGGAACAACTGGCATTACAAGCCAATAAATGTCAACGAAGAACATCAACAATAACCATCCTGAGATTACTCTAAGTGGCCAAAGCCATCGTTTTGTCCATCTAGTAATTAATAAAACAAACGGAATAACGAAGTGACCAAAGAGAAGCAAAAGTGATATCGCTCCCCACCCACCAAGTTGCCTCGCCATATACCAATTCGTTTCAACCGGAAGGTTAGCGTACCAAATTAGCATGTATTGACTAAAGGCAATATACGCCCAAAAGACAACGCCAATACCAAATAGCCACTTACCCAAATCATGGTAGTGCTCGACAGTTATTGATTTTTGTATATGACCTGTTTGTTGCAAGAGACGAGCAAGCAAAACCATAAGTGCAAAGAATCCGCACATACAAGATGCCCAAAAGTAGACAGCAAACATAGTACTGAACCACTTAGGCTGCAATGTCATTATCCAGTCAATTGCAGCGTAACTTTGAGTAATGGCGAAAAGAATCATGCAAAGTGGAGCCCACTTCTGCATCTTATGTGTCCACTTGACATCTCCATCTTTATCTTGGGCTGTTGACCATTTGAAATATAGTGTTCCAATAATTGCCCAAACAGCAAGGTAAAAGATTGCCCTAATAGCCCAGAATGTTGGTGACAAATAACCGGCTTTTGCGTGGAGCATGTGGTCGTGTTCCATCAAATTCACATCACCCCATTGGTACAAAATTGCGCCATCACCCTTCAATACCAAAACAAGAACTGGAACGAAAAGCATCCAAAGCCACGTGAGGTTCTTTGCCATGCCTTCCGCTAGCCGTCTAACAGTAATACTCCAGCCAGAACGAGTCATGTGTTGCAAGAGGATAAAGAATAGTGCACCAAGGCAAAGACCAAGTCCAACCATCCAACCAACCAGATACGACTTCCAAAATGTCGCCCAGCCCTCGCCACTACCAAGTGCTGCGCTTAAGCCAAGAAGTGCAATGCCAATGATTGCAAGTACCGGTCCCGTTTTTGCAGCAACGCCACTTAGGCGAATATTGTCATTTTTTACTTCTGCAACTTTCACTCGTTGCTCCCTTCGCTTGATTTTGTTCGGGGAAGTGTTTGTGCGTTTGAAACCGTTGATGGGTCTGCGTCTTGCGACAACTGCAAGGCCTTAATGTACGCAACAATCGCCCATCGATCTTTAGTTGAAATCTGTGAACCATATGCAGCCATCGTTCGAACGCCCTTTGTAATCGAATTAAACAATTGACCAACAGGTTGTTCTTTTATGACTTCTTCGTGCAGATTCTTTGGAGCGACCCAACTCGTACCATTTATTCCTGTCTCTACAAGTTGATTTGCTCGAGTGTGAATTAAACCCTCGCCCTTTCCAACAGCGCCATGGCATGGAGAACAGTAGATATTAAACCGTTCTTGCCCGCGCAGGAGAAAATCATGATCGACCGTGAGCGAACTCGGGTATTCGGTAGACCAAGCCCCATCCGTAACACCCATAAAGAGGTGCGTGTCGCTAGCCATGCCATTTCTTGCAATCGTCCCTTCGACTCGTGGTCGCATCGCACGACCATCAAGGAACAGTGTGCTTGCTTCTTGAGAAACGAACTTTGGCTGATTATCCATGTTTTGGATGATGTGTATTCGTGGTTTATCACTATAGGAAGTTCTTGCCCTAAAAATAAGTGCAAGTGGAATAGTAGCAATACACGTAATGACAATAACTGTCCATTTAATCCATGCTGGTGTCTGTTTAATATCAGCACAAATCGGTTTCATAATGTCGTCAATAATTTGTTTTATTAAATTGCCCATTATTTTTCCAACGCAATCACTGTTTCTGGGTCAAGTGTTTTTAAGAACGCTTCGACTTCGTCAAGGTTAAATTTAGGGTCACGCGCCTCGATGATGAGGTAGAACCTGTCATCGGTTGCACGAGTTAACGCCGGGTGCTTAAGTGTCGGGTGGTAAAACATCGGCAACTTGTTTAAGAAGAATGTTCCAAAGACAGCCGTCAGTGCCGAGAAGAGTACTGTCATCTCAAACGCAACTGGTACAAAAGCGGCGGGTCCAAGCAGTGGTTTGCCTGAAACGTCAAATTGATACCCAACAACTGGCAACAATGCCCAGATGTCAATCTGCAGTGAGTTTGTAAAGATTTGCAAAAAGCATGCTGCAATCAAACCAGTAAGCCCGCCAAAGAAAACAAGGATAGGCAGAATTGTCATCCTTACTCCCATAACCCTATCCAAACCATGAACAGGGAATGGGACATTACAATCGAACCATTTATATCCAGCGTCTTTTACCTTTTCTGCAGCATGGTAAATGCCTGGCGTGTCAATAAACTCAGCAGCAAGACCAAAAAGTTCTTCGCGTGCAACGGTATTTGATGTTACATCGCTCATTCGTCTTCCTCCAATGCTTTTGCCGTTTCTGCCGTTTCGCCTTCCATCTCGTAGTAACTATGTCCATGCCCGTGCGGGTCAGCGATTGGCATGATTGCCTTCACTTCTGCAATCGCAAGTATTGGCAGGTAACGAATAAAGAGAAGGAAGAAGGTCATGAACAAGCCAAATGAACCAAAGAGGGTCAATACATCAACCCATGTTGGTTCATAGATGCCCCAACTGCTTGGCAAGAAGTCGTTAGCAAGCGAAGTCACAACAATGACGAATCTTTCAAACCACATTCCTACGTTTACTAGAAGAGATGCAGTAAACATAATTGCGATGCTATTTCGCGCCTTCTTAAACCAGAAAATTTGTGGTGTAATAACATTGCAACTGACCATAATCCAGTACGCCCAACTGTAAGGACCAAAAGCACGGTTAATAAAGGCAAAGGACTCATATATTTCACCGCTATACCAAGCGATAAAGAACTCCATAGCGTACGCGTAGCCAACCATCGAGCCAGTAAGCAAGATAATTTTGCACATGTTCTCAAGGTGGCGCATCGTGATGAAGTTTTTCAAACCCCACAATTGCCTTGCGGGAACTGCGAGAGTCATCACCATCGCAAAACCAGAGAAAATCGCACCAGCTACAAAGTATGGTGGGAAAATTGTTGTGTGCCAACCGGGAAGTTGTGCAACTGCAAAGTCAAACGAAACAACACTGTGCACCGAAAGTACAAGTGGGGTCGCTAGTGCTGCTAGCAAAAGATACGCTCGCTCGTATCGATGCCAGTGACGCATACTGCCACGCCATCCAAGAGATAAAATACCGTACGCAATTTGTTTTACTTTTGTTGTTGCACGATCTCGCATCGTTGCAAGGTCTGGGATCATTCCCAAATACCAAAACAACAAAGAGACGGTGAAGTACGTACCGACAGCAAAGACGTCCCAAAGGAGTGGGCTTCTAAATTGTGGCCACATGTCCATTTGGTTTGGAATCGGGAAGAGCCAATATGCTAGCCAAATACGTCCAACATGAATGCCGGGGAAAGTGCCAGCACAGATAACTGCAAATATTGTCATCGCTTCCGCAAAGCGGTTAATCGCTGTTCGCCACTTTTGTCTAAAGAGGAAAAGAATCGCAGAAATCAACGTACCAGCGTGACCAATACCAACCCAGAACACGAAGTTTACAATTGGGTAGCCCCAAGCAACTGGGTTATTGTTTCCCCAAACACCAACTCCAGTGAAGACAAGGTATCCAATCATCACCCCAAGAAGTGACATCGTGCAGAAGGAAATTGCTAGTGCGAAGTACCACGACTTCGGAGCTCTAGCTGTTTCGTTTGCCTTTAATATGTCGTCAGTGACTGATCCATAATCTTTATGGTTTAAGACAAGTTGCGCCCGTTGGCGAGGATCTTCGCCAGTGTTGACATTTGTGTCACCAAGTTCATTAACAGGAACGGTAGTCATTAGTGCTGACCCCCTTCCGTACTGATCGCACCATCAATAGGATTGGTCACTCTCGCAAGATATTTCGTGCGGGACTTAATGTTCAGTTCTTCGAGCATCTCGTAAGACCGTTTCTCATTATGAAGTTTTGACACGCGACTATTCTTGTCCATCAAATCACCAAACACAATGGCGCCTGCTGGACATGCTTGCTCACATGCCGTCACGATTGAGCCGTCAAGAACAGCAACACGCTGATCGGATTTCTTTTGTGCTTCTGTTTTCTTCACCCAAGCGTTTTTCGTAGCGATTTTCACGCGCTGAATTCGTTGTGTGCAGTAGGTGCATTTTTCCATCACACCGCGCATTCTTACCGTAACGTCTGGGTTAAATTGCATCGCTCGTAGGGTCTTGCCACCGGACTGTGCCTTCACGTAATAGTCGGGTTGCACTTGCAATAAGCCAGTCGAACGAAGTGGGTCGCGTCGGAAGTAATCGAAGTAATTAAAGCGTCGAACCTTAAACGGGCAGTTGTTGGAACAATAGCGAGTACCAATACAACGGTTGTAGACCATCGTGTTCAAGCCATCCGTATCGTGTACTGTTGCCGCAACAGGGCAAACCTCTTCACATGGAGCGTTTTCGCAATGCGTACAAGTCATTGGCTGAATCGCTACAGCCGAAAGGTTGTTTCCATCGTAGCCACCGTGCTCATCAGAACCAAACGCAAAATACCGATCGATTCGAAGCCAGTGCATTTCTCGACCCATGAGCACTTGATCTTTGCCAACGATTGGGATGTTGTTTTCCGCGTGGCAAGCAGCAACGCAAGCGTTGCAGCCGGTACAAGTTGAAAGGTCAAACGACATGCCCCACTTGTACTGAGCGCCCACAAATTGGTCTTCTGCAAAGATAGAAAGTGAATGCGAAGAATGACCAACGTGTTTTGCAAATGCAGGGTCAGCGTTGTACTGCTCGATAGTTCCTTCTCGGAACAAGAGTGGTAGACGTTCTTGCGTGCTCTTTCCAGGAGTAGAGTTCACATCGAAGTGCATTTGGGTTGTTGCAAGCGGATACGTTTGCCCTGTCGCTGAAAGTTTTGCTGATGCAGACCATGTGTTCGTTGAAGAACGAAGCGGATACACGTCAACACCTGCACCAGTGCAAACTCGACCGTTAAATGTTCGTCCGTAACCAAGAGGTAAAATCACGCAATCATCAGCAGTTCCAGGCACTGGAAGTGCTGCGACAGAAACACTTTTGCTTCCAACCGAAACCTTTAGCATGTCGCCTTGTTTCACGCCAAGAGTTTCAGCGGTTTTTGGCGAAATAAGAGCTGCATTATCCCATGTAAGTTTTGTAATAGTGTCGGGCATCTCTTGTAGCCAACCATTGTTTGCATGGCGACCATCCCAAATAGTTCCAGAGGGAACAAAGCAGGCGGTATACCCAACACCGCCAACAATCGTTCCACCTTTTGGCGCTCTTCGATTCACAGGTGGTGTATCTAAAGAAGATGTGTTTGCAACAACTCCATCGTGAACCGCTGTTCGCCATGCAGGATTCCATTTGTCAGCGTTCTTGCTAAAAGTTGTTCTAACTAACGTTTGACCATCTGTAACCTCTTCACCCGATATGATCGCTAAGAATTCTGATGGTGACAAACCATTAAAAAGTGGTTCGATTAGCGGTTGCCCTATACATTTTGTTCCATCAATTGACCTTCCATCGCTCCACGACTCCAGCCAATGTGCTGCATTTACATGCCACTTGCAAACTTTTGATGTTTCATCTTCGTTATGAGATAGATGAATAGAGAACGGCAATGCTTTTATTGCACTTGCCATGTTCAAGTCCGCTGGTGCATCAAAGGCTGGGTTGCCACCGAGAACAATAACACCTTCAATTGACTTGTTTTGAATCGCTTCTGCAAGATCTTTAAGCGATGCGTTATTACCAAAACTTCTAGCTCGATATGAAACAGTTGTTCCGACAGAACCTAGAACCTCATTCATCCTAGCAACTAAATAATGCACTGATGCTGGTTGGCTTGCTCCTGCAAGAACAAGTCCATGTTTGCCTGCATGTTGCAAGTCACCTACTAAATTATCTGCCCATGCAACTTGTTCTGCTGTTAATGATGGTGTACCGTCAATCGACATGTCCACACCTGTTATCACTTTTGCGAGGTACGTTGCCACAGCAGCAACAGCTGCAGGATTCATCGCCATACGTTCGTCTGCTTTTGCGCCAGTTATGGAAAGTCCTGGCTCTGCAATCCAAACACGACTCATCGTTCCATGATTCACTTTACGACCGATTGACCACCCTCGGGTGTTTGGCACTTGCTTAGGCCCAGCACCCAGAAAATCATCGTCAAGTGAAACAATAACTGATGCATTTGACATGTTGTGTACTGGAATCCAATTACCACCAAATGCACTTGACAAACCCTTGAATTGATTTGTATTGGCAAGTGGAGAGTACTCAACCCACATCGCTTGAGGGTTCTTCTTAATGAATGTTCTACGCATGCGGTCAAATGTTGGTGAACTTGATGGTTCCGTCACAACTGCAATGCCCTTACCTTCTTTTGGAAAGTATGAACCAATCCAATCCTTAAATGCTGCAAGCGAAGATTCCTTGCCATCATAAGTTGGTTTACGACTTCGGTCTGGATCATAAACATCAAGTATCGATGCTTGTGTAAATGCATCGGTTGCACCCTTGCTATCTGGGTGTTCTGGGTTGCCTTCAATTTTTGTCGGACGCCCATCATTGCTTGTAACAAGAACACCTTGTGAAATACCCTCAAAATCAAAACAACTTGCGTATTGCTCTGGGATACCAGGCATTGTGTTTTCGGGGCGGTGTGCGTAAGGAACGATGTTTTCTTTTGGCCAGCGACGACATCCAGTTAGTCCTAATCCCGCGAGTGCCATCGAAGCGCCCATGATTTTCAAGAAATGTCGCCGATCTTCTCCAGTAGCAAGCAGTTCACTTGCACCTTCTGGAAACTCCTCATGCATTTTTGTTTGGAAGTCCTCACAAGCGACTACTTCATCAAGAGAACGCCACCAGGTCTTACCGTTTTTATTTGGTTCATTCAACGATGACATGTAGAGCAATCCTGTGATGGGTTCAAGTTGTTAATTTCACGCCAGTTAATGCTATTTGCAATCTTCTCTGCGTCCGACATATCGATACCCCACTCTAACTGGGTGACTAAATCAGGGTTTCGCACGTGTGGGTCTGGGTTTCGGTGGCACTCAAGACACCAACTCATGCTCAAGGGTTTGTACTGATAAACAACGTCCATTGTGTCAACTCGTCCATGACATTCAACGCAACTCACACCCCTTGTGACATGAGCACCATGATTAAAGTAAGAATATTGTGGAAGGTCATGTACACGTACCCACTGAATTGGCATCCCTGTTTCGTAACTATCCCACAGCGGTTTTAATTTTTCGCTTTGAGGATGAATTTGTGCGTGGCAATTCATACATGTTTGTGTAGGAGGGATAGCGGCGTGTTGTGTTTCTTCTACGGTGTTGTGACAGTAACGACAATCCAAACCAAGTTCACCAGCATGCAATCTGTGACTGAATGGTATTGGCTGCTCTGGCATGTAACCAACATCCGTTGCTTGTGGACTAAACCCATACGCAACGACAATTGCGAAATACAACGGCGCTGTTAAGCCAGCCACAATGATGGCTGGAAGCGCCAGATTTGTCCAGCGTGGAAATGTGTAACGTTGTTGTGTCATATATGTATCAGACCTTGTTTTATTTGGTCGAAATTCCGTCATAAATGAGGTAAGGGGGACGCAATAAATCTAGGTCAATCTAATCTGACCTAAAAGAAACAATGAAGCGGCATATGATAGTGGGACATGCGGTATCATCAAGTGAGATTGCTTCTCAATTCACAAACATATCTGTCCGAAAACGACCTTTTTGTCTTGTTTATGGCATAGGAAGAGAGAAAAATCTCTCCGCGTTTGAGTCCAACTGTTGCTCAAACTCTCTCTGTTCAACACCCTTTAGTTTTGCTAAAAACTCAGCAGTGTGAACAACGTTTTTAGGTTCATTCGGTCGCATTTTCCTAACTGGTTCTGGTGAAAGATATGGAGCGTCCGTTTCGACCATCATTCGCTCAACAGGCACAAGTTCCGCTGCAGCAACGACTTCCGAAGCATTCTTGTACGTTACAACTCCAGTAAAACTAATCATTGCGCCTAAATCAAGGATTAATTTTGCCTCCTCTGGGGTCTCGGTAAAACAGTGGAACACAAATCGATTCCCCGCAATAGAACTTGCCTCAAACACCGGCAACAAATCACCAACGGCGCGCCTACAATGCACGATTATCGGACGTTCATCCCCTTCTTCGCCCTCAATAAGGGCTAAATGTTCTTCAAGCAACGTTTTCTGCAAATCATAATCTGGCTTGTCGTAATGACGATCTAATCCAAGTTCTCCCCACGCAACACACCGCGTATCTTTCGCAGCGGCCCTGACGTAATCCCACTTCCATTCCCCATCCGCATGCAAAGGATGAATCCCAGATGAGAAAAAAACTCGATCATCAATGTTTGCTAACTCTCTTGCAGCAATCGCATCATCTCCATCGGTTGCGACAGTAATCATTCTGTTTACACCTGACGCAACTGCTGCTTCTATGACATCTGGAACACGTTCAGCAAACTGAATACTTGTTAAATGGCAGTGTGTATCAATCATTACTCTTGTTCAATGTTATTACTTATTTCAATATTGACTGGAGTGACTAGAGGTGGATACCCTTCTATCTCTACCTCTAATGAAATATCCCTTTGGGTTTTTTCAACTATTTCAAATTCCAAAACCCTAGTCCACTCATTTGGCGTTCCGTAGTGAGCATTTGCACCCTTACCCCGCCGCCAATTACTGCTTTCTAACTTTATCTCGGGTGGATGTTTAAATCTAACTTCTGGCGGGACTCCATCTTCATACCAATCTAGTTTAAGAACTGCTCTATTTCTTCTATCGTTTATAACAATTGGATTTGGTGTCAACACTAGTGGTTGTTTAAATCTTCCTTTTCCTTCCACGTGGAGAACAACCACTTCACCAGTTTTAAACTCTAGTCGAATTTCAGATCTTCTCAGTTGGCTTCTTCGTAATTTTAAATGTACTGGTATTACCAGGTCTTCACCCGATGGAACTGGTTCCTTAGGCCAATCTGTTGTTGTACATCCACAGGTGGGTGTTGCTTTTACTAACTGTAGTGTGTGATTTGTTTTGTTTGTTAAGCGAAAAGTATGCTCAAGAGTAGACCAAGGTCTTTCTATGTACACAATCCCAAAATTGTGACTCAGATTCCCCTCGAACGGACTACCGAAAATAACACGACTAAAGTGCCAAATAATCAAGCCAAAAATAAACACCAATATGGCTATAAGTAGTAAAACATGCGTTTTTCGCTTTGTCATGAAGTGAAATCGTACACCAAACACGAAGAAACCGCTTCTGCCAAAACGGCATTCTAATTATAAAAATCGTTGATTAATTCGAGATTACATTGGCACGCTCATTGCGTCATAATCTAACTATGAACATGGATAAATTTACAACTCTCTCACAACAAGCTCTATCAGAAGCCCTTTCGATTGCAACTTCGATGCAGCACGCAGAACTAGCTCCCTTGCATTTGCTTTGTGCATTACTAGCAGACGAAAGCAGTCCGTCTCGTTCGATTGTTAACAAGGCAGGAGGAAATGCTGGAAGAGTTTCTGAACTGGCAACTGCACAATTAAACAGAATGCCAACGGTGTCTGGCACTCAACCACAAACTTCACAGCAAGTAATACAGATACTAAACGACGCACTTGCGATTGCTAAGAAAATGGGTGACACACATGCAACTGTTGAACATCTGATAATTGCTTTGGCTAAAAACAAAAGCGATGCAAAAGATGTGTTAGATCTTGGCGGAGTTAATGAAAACGAACTCACTCGTGCAATTGAATTAATCCGAAAGGACTCAGGAGTAACAAACATATCTGATGGGAATGCAGACGGACAACTTGAAGCCCTCTCAAAATATGGGATTGACCTAAATGAACTTGCCAGAAATGGAAAGCTTGATCCTGTAATTGGTCGTGATGAAGAAATCCGTAGATGCATGCAGGTACTTAGTAGACGATCAAAAAACAACCCTGTATTAATAGGTGAACCAGGTGTTGGAAAAACTGCAATCGCAGAAGGTCTTGCGCAACGAATTGTCAATAGTGATTGCCCAACAAGCATGCGAAACTCAAGAGTTGTGGCGCTGGATGTTGGACAACTTCTAGCAGGAGCTAAATTTAGGGGAGAGTTTGAAGAACGACTAAAAGCAGTACTTCGTGAAGTAACTGCAAGTAATGGAAAAATCATTCTATTTATTGACGAACTGCACACAATTGTTGGTGCTGGAGCAGCTGAAGGTGCAGTAAGCGCCGGTAACTTATTAAAACCAGCGCTAGCTCGTGGCGAACTTAGGTGCATCGGAGCAACTACTCTTGATGAATACCGACTACACATCGAAAAGGACGCTGCCTTTGAAAGACGTTTTCAACCAGTCGTCGTTGATCAACCATCAGTAGAAGATACCGTTGCGATACTGCGTGGACTTAAACCAAGATACGAAGCACACCATGGAATCAGAATTCAAGATGGTGCTCTTGTAGCAGCAGCTAAACTTAGTTATCGATACATTTCTGATCGTTTTCTTCCAGACAAAGCTATCGACTTGTTAGATGAAGCATCGAGCAAATTGCGCATAGAAATCGACTCTATGCCCGCACACTTAGATGAACTTCGTAGACGAATCATGCAACTTGAAATTGAACGAGAGGCACTAAAAATTGAAACTGACAGTGATTCAAAAGACCGACTAGTAAAAGTAGAAAAGCAAATATCTCAGTTGCACGAAAGCAATACTGAAATAACAGCTCGTTGGGATATAGAAAAAGCAGAACTTGAAGAAATTCGTGAAATAAAAAGTGCCATTGATACTAAGCAAACTGAACTAGTTCAATCGCAGCGGATTGGTGACCTTGAAACTGCAGCGAGAATTCAATACGGTGAACTTCGCGATCTTGATGAACGTCTGCATAATGCTGAAGACAAACTTAAACATAGAAGAGAACAAGGGCTTAACATGGTTCGCGAAGAAGTAGACGCAGAACAAATTGCTGATGTTGTCTCAAGATGGACTGGCATTCCTGCATCTCGACTTACCGAGGGTGAAAGAGAAAAATTATTGAGGATGGAGGACTCACTAGCAACTAGAGTAGTTGGACAAAAAGAAGCAGTAACTGCTGTATCAGAAGCAGTACGCCGAAGTAGAGCTGGATTAGGAGATGAGTCAAGACCAATTGGTTCTTTCCTATTCCTTGGCCCAACAGGTGTTGGCAAGACCGAACTATGCAAAGCACTTGCAGAGTTCTTGTTTGATTCAGAAGAAGCAATCGTTCGGATAGACATGAGCGAGTACATGGAACAGCATGCGGTTGCACGTTTAATCGGTGCACCTCCCGGTTATGTTGGGTATGAAGAAGGAGGAAGATTGACTGAAGAGGTGCGCCGAAGACCATACTCTGTTGTTCTTTTTGATGAAATGGAAAAAGCACATGAAGATGTTTCTAATATATTGCTTCAGTTATTAGATGAAGGTCATCTAACAGATGGACATGGACGCACTGTTGATTTCAAAAACACAATAATAGTAATGACCAGTAATCTTGGATCCGCAGAGTTAATAGCGATGTCTGAAAGCGGTGCTAAAGAAAACAAAATTAGAGAACGAGTACTTGAGATTCTAAAACACTCGTTAAGACCTGAACTAATAAACAGGATTGACGAAACGGTTGTCTTCCATCAATTAACAAGAGAGCAACTTGGTGAGATTATAGAAATCCAAGTTGGTTTTTTAAGAACTCGCCTTGCGGATCGTGGTCTCTCTCTTTCTATTACAGATGAAGCGATTACTGCTTTATGTGATGAGGGATTTGACCCACAATTTGGGGCTAGGCCTCTCAAAAGAGTAATTCAACACCAGTTAGAAAACCCAATTGCTACTGGAATCCTAAGTGGTGAATACGAGGGTGGTGATACCATTGAAGTTGGATATTCAAAAAACGATTTAATCTTTAGTAAAAAGAATGACTCCAACCGCTCAACTGCAAAAGCAACGTAGCAGGTACAATCAATAGCATGACATTAACATGCCGAACTGCTGGAGAATCACATGGGCCATGTGGAATTGCTTTTATTGAAGGTATTCCGGCCGGACTTTCGTTAGACATTGACTTTATCAACAATGAACTTGCAAGAAGGCAAGGGGGTTACGGCAGAGGGGGCAGACAAGCAATCGAACATGATGAAGTTGTATTCCTCTCTGGTGTCAGAGGCGGTGAAACAACCGGCGCTCCACTTGTATTACAAATTTCAAACGAAGATAGTCGGCTAGATAATCCTGACTCAACACCACCAGTTCACAAACCAAGACCAGGACATGCTGATCTGGCTGGTTCAATTAAATGGTTAACGAATGATTGCAGAAATACACTTGAACGAGCAAGTGCTCGTGAAACGGCTGCAAGGACCGCAGGTGGGGCAATCGCAAGATGTTTACTTAAAGAATTTGATATTGATGTTTTTGGTTTTGTTCGTGGAATGTTGGATGCAAATGCTCCAACTTCAATAACACCAGACAACTGGACTGATGTTCGCGACTCTCGTAATGATTCGGCTGTTTATTGCCCAGATGATTCAACTTGTAAATCAATAATTGAACACATCAAAACGGCAAAACAAAACAAAGA
This sequence comes from Phycisphaerales bacterium, assembly GCA_030748805.1. The sequence continues at coordinate 12,747 of JASMLG010000003.1, forward strand.
TACAGTTGGCGGTGTGTGCGAAACACATGTCTTTGGTTGTCCTCCCGGATTAGGATCCTGCTCATCGTGGCAGGAAAAACTTGATGCAAAACTTGCTGGTGCTGTCATGGGTATTCAAGCATTTAAGTCCGTCGAAATTGGTATTGGATCAGAGTGTGGCAAACTATTTGGTTCACAGGTCCACGATCCAATTGTGTTTGACCGCGAGAATCGTAACCGTTGTCATTTTGGTTTTAATCGAACTTCAAATAATGCAGGGGGTATTGAGGGCGGCATGAGCAATGGCATGCCAATTGTAGTTCGCGGAACAATGAAGCCAATAGCAACTTTATTACAGGGAATGGACAGCGTTGATTTACAGAGCGGTGAGTCAGCTCGCAGTGATTATGAGCGATCAGATGTGTGCGCATTACCTGCAGCAAGTGTAGTAATGGAAAACGTAGTTGGATTTGAAATTGCTTCAGCCTTTCTTGATTCATTTGGTGGTGCAACAATGCGCATGGTTCGAGCATCTCATGATGCGTTTGCTGCAGATGCACGAAAGATTATTCCGTCATGAGTTTAATTATTGCATCTGTTCATGGAGAGGTTCCAGAGCAGATTCAAGGTGCAGATTTACTTGAAATTCGGATCGACTCAATGGAACGCGATGATGCGATTGAACAACTACCAAAATTGCTCGCGAAATCTCCAATACCCACTGTTGTAACTTGCAGAAGCGTAAAAGAAGGAGGAATGTTTGATGGCGACGAGGAAGATCGAGTTGCGATGTATAGAGCAGCATTGGATTGTGATAATCCACCTCGTTACATCGATGTAGAACACAAAGCACTTACAAGGCATCCGTTATTACTTGATGCGCTAACTAGCGACAAAACTGGTGTAATTCTTTCATGGCACGATACGACTGGCCGCCCAAGAAATCTATTACAGCATGCTGCAGAAATGCAAGATGTCGCTGGTATAAATATTGTCAAAATGGTCTGGCGAGCACGATCGTTGAGAGACAACCTAGAAGCGTTCTCTCTTTTAAAATCTAGACAACAACCAATGATTGCCATCTGTATGGGCGAATTCGGCTTGATGAGCAGAATCCTAACTCCTAAATTTGGTGGCTTCGCTGTATTTGCTTCTATTGAGGGAAAAGAGGCAACAGCACAAGGACAACCAACAACGAGCAATTTGCGTTCACTTTATCACTTTGATGAAATTAATAGTGACACAAAGGTATATGGAGTAATTGGTAACAATGTTGAAAACTCTGCAAGCCCAGCATTTCACAATGCCGCTTTTGAAGCAGCTGGCGAAAATTCCGTTTACATTCCACTTCCAATTCCAAGTGGCTGGGAACATTTAAAAGCAACTGTCCTAGAATTATTGAATTACCCTGAATTGAATCTTTTGGGTGCTAGTGTGACAATCCCTCATAAAGAAAATATGCTAAAACTTGTAGACAGCGAAGATGAAAACTGTACGAAATCTGGTGCTACGAACACCGTAACGTTCAAGGACGGAAAAATCTACGGGAATAACACTGACATCGAAGCAATCAAAACCATTGCTCAGAACGCGAAGCGTGTTTTGGTTCTCGGAGGTGGCGGCGTTGCTAGAGCTGCCGTAATTGCAGCTAATTCAATTGGTGCAAGGGTTTTTGTTGCAACACGAAGGCAAGAACAGGCACTGTCGCTTGCACAAGAGCTACCCTGTGAATTAGTTGCAGATAATCTTGAGAGCATTGACACGCTTATTAATTGCACACCAGTAGGTATGGAAGGCGGCAACAAACCCAATGGAGATCCTGCACTTGCACTAGTTCCATCTCTAGAACTTGCTCCACCGCTAATCGTTATAGATACAATCTATAAGCCAAAAGACACACCTCTTATTAAACGAGCGAAGGATGCTGGCTGTGTCACTTTCACCGGAGACAAGATGTTCCGACTTCAAGCAGTAGAGCAACAGAAGATTTGGGAATCTGCTGCACAAAGCAATTAGTCAACTAAAGACAACTTGACAAAAAAACTAAACGCTATCTGGTGCTGTCGTTCCGTTTTCAAAATGACGTCACTTTGCATCGCGAAATATGGCAATAACCTCGTCTGCTGAGGTAAATGATTCGTTAGTTGGTATTCGAACTATGCCAAACGGTGCTCGAACATCTATCCCTAGAGAATCTACGCCAACTACAACTGGATTTGTCACTTCAACACTTGTTTCTTCTAGACAAATTGTGCGGACGTCATCAGTAAACTTTGCGTTGAGTTCTTTACAAAGTTCATGCTCTGAATCTGCGAGTGTGTTTTCTCGACAAAGACCTTCGCCATCAATAAACTTTTCGTGAAATCTTGCAGCATCTATATCAACTAATGCCCACTGCACATCAGGCGGTTCACCATGATAAATCCGCCACCGATCAGCCAATTCTCCACCAGAACCATCTTCTGAAAATTGGTTAAGGGTAATATTAATCTCCATGCAATCATTTAAATATTCTGGAACAAACATGATTTTGTCACAGGGTTGTAGCATTGCAACCATCGCAGGAATAACGAGTTTGCCCTGATAACTAATGATGTAAGAAACATCACATGTATGTTCGCCAAACTGTACGGTTGATGTCGTGTTACTTCTAAGAAAAGACCACGCTGAATCAGCAAACTGTTGTTCGTCGTATGGCTCCACCACTAACTTGACATTGCCTTTTCGATTTCCGAAACTGTTTTAGGAATTGATTTAGAAAGATTCTTCCTGCCTTTTGCAGTCACAAGAATATCATCTTCAATGCGAACTCCGATCGCTTCGTCTGGCAAATAAATACCGGGTTCAATTGTGATTACCGAACCCTTTTTCAAAGGTGATACTGGTCCACAATCATCGTGCGTCTCTAAACCAAGATGGTGCCCTATGCTATGAATAAAATAATCTCCGTACCCCGCTTTAGTTATTATTTTACGAGCTATTGCATCAAGTTCGGAAAAAGTTACTCCTGGTTTAACTGATCGGATTGCGGCTTCCTCAGCCGCAAGTACTATTTCATAAATTTCTTTTTGACGTTTTGTAAATTTCCCAGAAACCGGAACAGTTCTTGAAATGTCTGCACCATAGCCAGCAAAAAATGCCCCTGAATCAATACATACTAGGTCTCCGCTAACCAGTTCTTGATTATTGTCTTTGTAATGTAGAACAGTGCTGTTCAGCCCGCTTCCAACAATTGTGGGAAATGCTGAACCACGACCCCCGCTCATCGCATATCCATATTCAAGAGTTGCTTGGACTTTATACTCATTTACACCTGGTTGGATATATCTCATTGCATCAGCAAAACCACGTGCAGTAATATTAATTGCTTCTTGAATAACCTTGATTTCATTTGCTGATTTAATTGATCGCAAAATTGGAATCGCTGAAGACATATCAATTATTTCACAACCAGAAGTTCGGTTAGACACTTCCTTCCATGTAACAATGTTTGGAGAAATTGACTGATTAATCATCCCTGTTGGCATGAGGGTTGCAAATGTCTTGCATCTAGACACAACATCAGAAAGCAATAGTGGTAAAACTCTGGTTCTTAGAGTTGCTCGGATTCCAGTTTCTTCTTTCAGTTCTGAGCCCAGTGGCTTCCTTAAACCGTCCCATTGTTCTTTTTCGGGATCTCTTGATTCCAAAAATAAAATTTCTCTTCGAGATGGAGTTGGGTGAGTGGGATCTAGTAATAGAACTGCTGATGGTTCATTGGTAATACCAGTCAAATACTCAAAGTGCGGATGCGGCCTCCATATTGTGCCCAAGTGATTATCACAATCTCCTGCATAAACAAGTCCCGCAGCACCTTTTAGTTTTTTGATTAACTTTGCTCTTCTTGAAGCATATTCTTTATTGGTTATCATCACTTTGCGCTTTTAAGTTGTTCAACCACTTCACTGCTACTTCTTCCGGGTCTTTCAGATAATACTTGCAAAGTTATCCCTAATTTTTGTATTAAGTCGTATTCATTTATCTCTTGTGGTTCGTAATCTCCACCCTTGACGTATACATCAGGCAATACCACACGAATCAATTCTTTGGCTGTTGCTTCCTCAAACGATGTAACAAGTGTAACGCATTGGAGCTCGGCCAATATTTCCATCCGCTCGGTAAGTTCGTATATTGGTCTTCCTGCTCCTTTTTGCAAACCAACTTGGTTGTCAGTGTTTACTCCTACTACAAGTAAATCACCAAGCTCTGACGCCTCTCTTAAATATGCAACATGACCGGCGTGAATCACATCAAAACAGCCATTAGTAAGAACTATTCTCTGACCCGAATCTTTTGCCGCTTTAATTTCAATTGCAAGTTCTTCAATCGAACGAATTTTGCCGCATGCTTCCGATTGCATAGTCAATAATTCTTTTTTAACTTTTGACATTGGAATTGGTGTAGCTCCGAAAATTTCGACTTCCAATCCAGCTGCAACATTAGCAAGTTCCACACATTCTCCCCAACTTAACCCAACTCCACGACCCACAGCAATTGCTGCAAGTACAACATCACCAGCTCCTGTTACATCATAAACAGATCTCGCTCTTGTTGGAAAATGCTTGGGCAACTTTCCTCGCTCTTGCAAAATAGCACCATGCTTGTCAATTGTAATAATTGTTGCGTGTACTTGAACCAAATCGCACATTATTGTTGCTAATTCCTCAGCCCCTTCAACTGGTTTATTTTCATCAATTCTTTTACCCGTAACTTTCTCTGCTTCGCTACGATTTGGAGTAATCGCTGTTGCGCCGGAATATCTTGAATAATCCTCAATCCCAGTGGGGTCAACAAGAACTTCAACTTCAGCATCTTTGCAATGTTCTATTATCCTCTTACAAGACAATTCAGATAATACACCCTTTCCGTAATCTTCTATACAAACCACATCTGTTGATGGAAGAAGTGTATTTAACGAAGACAGCAACTGATCAACTTGGGCACTTGTCAATTCTTCGCGACTTTCATGATCCAGTCGAAACATTTTTTGAGGATGTCTATGTTGTGCAAGCCCTACAATCGATCTCTTAACTGTAGTAGGTCGAGAGGTGCATTCAATAATGTGGTCTATAGAAATACCACATTCAACCAACAATTGTTTTAGCAATTCTCCTTCTTTGTCTTTTCCAACAACTCCGATGCAATGAACTATTGCTCCTAGTTCCTTAATACACTTCACTACGTTGCCAGCACCTCCGGGTCTGGCTTGAACTGAACGCACTTCAAGAACCGGAACTGGAGAATCTGGTGATAATCTCTCGGCATCACCGTAAACAATTTCATCAAGCATTAAATCACCGATTACCACAATCGATGGCGTTCTTGATTCATTTAATCTTTCGAGAATACTGCTCATGTTGCCTATCGTATCTTGAATACCCCAAGAAGTAGTGATTCTAGTTCCTTATCCCCCTCTACGGTCTCTAATACAAGGTTCGGAACGACAATTGGACATTGCATCTTTGAAATGTCTATTACATCGCGTGCTTTGACCCAGTCCTTCAAGGTCATCACGATTGCATCAACTCCGAGAGAGGTTTCAATCAAATTTGATAATTCTGATGTTGAAAATGGCTGATGATCGCCTGCAGGAAGTTGCTTGGCAATCCTTGAGCCAAGTCGAACAAGTGCTTCAATCACAGGTCTTGGATGACCAATTCCAAGTCGAACAGCAACAGATTTTCCAGTAAGCCAATTCAATTCCACATTTCTATCTCCATTCTCATCATGTATATGTAAATCCGTCCAGTGGTGAGATGTCCACGCAATAGGTTCCTTACTAGAAATTTGTTTTACTTCTCCTGCAAAGTGTGGCTCTGACTTCTGAGTATGGCTCACCACGACCGCATCTGCCCTTTTGAGACCCGTAATTGGTTCGCGCAACCATCCTGCTGGTAGCATTCGTTGTGAAAAAGCGTCGCGTAGATAGTCCAGTACTACGATGTCTAAATCTCTATGAAGTCGTCTGTGCTGAAACCCATCGTCCATCACCAAACAATTTGCACTGCCGCCATTTTCAATATAATTTGAAATTTGCAAGAATCTATCTGCTCCAACAATAATATCAATTTCACCAAGTCGTTCTCTGTACTCCACTGCTTCGTCTGCATTCTCAGGATTAACAGAAGCATAGCCACGCATAACTACTGCGGGGCGGTATCCATGCTCCCTTAATTTTCTGACAATCCACGTAACTAGCGGTGTTTTTCCGGTACCACCAACTGTCAAGTTACCAACAGAAATTACTGGTATAGGAACTTTTTTTACATTACGCACATTGTCGTAAAATTTATTTCGAATTATTACAATTCGACCATATAACCAAGAGCATGGGATAGCGAAAAAGTCAAGCCAACTCGGAAGTGGTGTGTTCATAAATTAGTTTTTCCAAGACAATGTCTTCTTCAAACGTTCCATTGGTAATCCCATCACACATGTTGGATCGCCTTTGCACTTAACTTGCCATCCGGCGGCGATTCGTTCTGACAGATTGTAACCTCCTGCCTTGCCTTGCCAATTGCCTGTTGCAACATACTTTTCAATTTCTTCATCCTCAATAGATCCCATATTAATTTCAGCAACTTCGCATCCAACTTCTATTTGTTGCCCGTTTGTTGAAAGAAGGCACCAACCAGTATAAACAAGGTGGCTCTTTTGAATCATCGATTTTATCATTGAGCATGCTTCATCTCCGTCCTCTGGCTGACCAAGGATTTTCGAGTCAACAACACAAACTGTGTCTGCGGAAAGGATTGTTCCCTTCTTAGGCAAAGTTCTACTTTCAACGTTTTGTGCCTTAAGGACGGCTAAAGCTTGAACCCAGTTACACACATCCATTGTTCCACACTCATAAATACCATCATTAATTGAAGGTGGGGTTGTTATTATTTCATATCCTCTTTGCTCAAGCAGTTCTTTTCTACGAGACGATCCGCTTGCTAGGAATAGTGGTCCTTCCCAATTAGTCATGCGTGTTCTCTTCAATCTTGTGCAAAACATCCGATACTTCGATTTGCCTCATGATTTCGTCACCTATCTTTTTATCTCGATATTTAACTTTGGAATAATCAACGTCTGCTGAAACAATTGAGTTGATTTGATTATATGGACCAACTTTTTCAGGATCGGTAGGACCGAACAATCCTACACATGGTCTACTGAATCCAATTGAGATGTGAAGTGCGGCTGAGTCATTCGCTACTACAATTTTTGCGTGTTCTATAACTGCAAGTAAACGACCAATTGACATTTCATCCAGCAAACAAAGTGTATTTTGCTGTTTAGACAATAACTCAACTTGTGATTTTTCTTGGGGTGATCCAACTATAATCGGTTGGATGCCTTTTTTAAATAGAAACTCGGCGACTTTAACAAACCTCTCAATTGGCCACTGCTTACTTTTCCATCTGGAAGTTGGCGCAATAACTGCATAATTCTTAATTCCTAAACTAGTTCTTCTCTCAGACCACCAATCTTTGTCTTTGGCGTTTGTATAGAGTCGCATGTCGCGTAGAGGAGTTGCACCCGCCGCTTCGACTAATTCCAACATTCGATCAACTGTATGGATACTTTTTGCATTAACTTGTTTTGTGTATCCATACTTTCCGCCTTCTCGGGCAGTAGCAAAACCTATTCTTATTGGTGACCTTGTCGCCAACGAAAACAAACCACTTCTTCCAAGCCCTTGACCATCTAGCACTAGGTCGTATTTATTTAATCTCAATTCTTTTAGGAATCGCCTTGTCTTCAAAAAGCCATTAGGCAAATACCATCGCTTCAATTGTTGTCGAGGGAATCGCAATACATTTGACAATGCTGGATGGTCAGAAATGGCCGCTGCTAAGGAATCTTGAACAAGCCAGTCAATTGTCGAATTAGGCCACTTCTGTTTCAAACTAGCAATAACAGGTACGCTTCGACATACATCACCTAGAGCGCTTGGGCGAATGAATAGTATTCGCTGGGGGTCTAATTCGCTTTTCCAACCGTCTTTTTTCATAATAATGGGCATCGTAACGTCCTCACAAAATTTCGAAAAATGCGAATACCTTCTGTAATGACTTGACAGTTCGGCAATTCGAATCAATAGTTCTAATTGTGGCTTAATTAAAAATGATAAATCAAGAAGAAAACAACCAAGAAACAGACGTTTCAGAAGAAACGAAGCCAGTTGATAGTGGTAAAGAGCCTAATGGCAGCCCCGGTGCATCCACTTTCGGTTTTGAGACAATGCTTGGAAAACTTGTTCTTGAAAATGGTCTAGTCACTGCTGACGAGTTAAATGAGTGCAACAGTTTGCTTCAAGACACCGAAGGAAATGCAACTGGTCACACCCTAGGGGACATTCTTGTTAACCATCAATTTGTAACCCGAAGGCAACTTGATCGTCTTCAGTCAGATTTCGATACAAGAAAGTCAACACAAAGAATTCAGGGCTACAAAATAATTAAAAAACTTGGATCGGGTGCCATGGCTACTGTCTTTCTTGCAAAACAAGAAAGTTTAGATAGACCGGTGGCAATCAAAGTTCTTCCAAAAAAGTTTTCTGAAAACAAGGACTTCCTTGAACGTTTTTACAAAGAAGGTCGCGCCGCCGCCAAACTGAATCACGCAAACATAGTGCAAGCTTATGATGTTGGAAACTCTGGGGAATACCATTATTTTGTAATGGAATACGTTGACGGCGACACTGTCTATGAGCAAATAATTGACAAAAAGAAACTTTCAGAAAATGAAGCGCTGCCGATTATTCTGCAAGTTGCAGCAGCACTAAAACATGCTCATGAACGTGGATTCATTCACCGAGATATCAAACCGAAGAATATTATGATTGCAAAAAATGGCGAGGTAAAACTTGCTGACTTAGGTCTTGCAAGAGCGCTCGATGATATTGAGGCAGCAGAAGCTGAACAAGGACGCGCATACGGAACTCCATACTACATCAGTCCAGAACAAATCCGAGGAAAGAAAAAAATCACTCCTGCAGCAGACATTTATGGTCTTGGAGCAACGCTATATCACATGGTTACAGGGAACGTTCCCTTCCCAGGAAAAAATCCTTCTGATGTAATGCATCGTCATCTGAAACAAGAACTTGTTCCCCCAGATCATATAAACCATTCTTTATCTCCTGGTTTTTCACAAGTGATTGAGATGATGATGTCAAAAAGCGATTCTCAAAGATATCAAAATGCTTCTGATTTGATTGAGGATTTGGAAACAGTTTCTAGAGGTGGCTCTCCAAAGTTCGCCCAGCCAACTCTTGACTTCGCAAAACTAGCTGAAGTTGCGAAATCTACTTCAGCAAGCAGCCCGACGCCACAAGTCCCGACTGATACTTCAGGTGGAGAATTGTCTTCGATGTGGGTACCACTGCTAATCGCTAGTGTCATCATTAATATTATTTTGATTGTAGTTCTGCTTGTAAACTAGCAACACTTGACTGCTTGGGATGATTTCCAGTCAGCCAAGAATCCTTCGAGACCCTTGTCAGTTAATGGGTGATTCATCATTTGTTTTATCACCTTGAACGGAACAGTGGCGACATCTGACCCAACAAGTGCGCACTGAACAAGATGCAATGGATGACGAATTGAAGCGGCTAGTACCTTTGTTGTGTAACCATAATTGTCATAAATTGTGCGTATTTGTTGAATAAGTTCCATCCCATCACCACCAATATCATCAATGCGACCAAGGAATGGGCTTATTAAAAATGCACCCGCTTTCGCTGCCATCATCGCCTGAAGTGGTTGGAAACATAAAGTCATATTCACTTTAACTCCACGATCAGAAAGTGTTTTGCACGCCTTTAGTCCATCAACAGTACACGGCAGTTTGATAACAATGTTGTTTGCAATATTGAGCAATGGTTCTGATTCAGAAATCATGCCATCGTGTTCAAGCGATACAACCTCCGCACTAACTGGGCCAGTTACAACTTCGCAAATTTCAGACATCCGATCATGAAAATCCACGCCCTCCTTTGCAATTAAACTTGGGTTGGTTGTCACTCCATCAAGTACGCCCAAGGCAGATGCTTCACGGATGTCATTGATATTCGCTGTATCTATGTAGAGTTCCATAGTGGAATGATACAAGGTGTCCATCGATTTGGCGCGATTAACTGGGTATGATGCAATTCATGGTTGAAGTAATACAGCGAATTAATGAACTTGGTCTTGAACTACCAACAGCACCTTCGCCTGTTGCGAATTATGTTCCAGCGAGAATATGTGGAAACGAATTAAGAACAAGTGGTCAAATACCAACTAAAGACGGAAAACTGGTTTACCGTGGTTCTGTTCCAAGCAGCCAGAGCGTGGAAGAAGCTGCATCTGCAGCCAAACTTTGTGGCTTAAATGCAATATCAGTCGCAAGTTCAGCCCTTGAAGGAAACTTGGATAGGATTGATGGTGTACTACAACTCCGCGTTTTTGTGGCTTCTGATCTTGGCTTTGAAGATCATTCAATAGTTGCCAACGGTGTTAGCGATTTAATGGTGGACATCTTTGGTGATTGTGGAAGGCATACCAGAGTTGCAATGGGAACCACAGGGCTCCCTCTTGGTGCAACAGTAGAGGTAGAGGTAACCTTTTCCATAGGTGACTAATCGAATAGTTATCGGACGTTTGTTATTTCTTTCATAAATCCGCTTATTTAGGGCTTGACTGAATGCCACACCTGCATAAAGATGTATATGACTAGAGCGGCAACTATATATATCATCGCGATTCAGTTGACCGCACTTATTGCCCGAAAGGGCGCATTATTCGCCGCACTGGTCGACATTTCTATGCCACAATTACCTCGTTGGTGTTGTTGGTACGTGCGGCGTTTTTCATCCTAAAATAATAGATGAAGACGCCACGGGTCTGCGTCGCAACGTAGTAACGCTTTCCCATAGGTTTCTCACGACTGATTCTCAATTGGTCAAAGTTGTTTTTGGTGCTACGTGTCAGGGTTGTATCAAAAAAACCTTACTTTGTTCAATCTGATATTCAGTCACTTAAATGTTCTAATTAATTTATAAAAAATGGAGATTACACAAATGATAAAACGCAGAAACAAGGGTTTTACCCTAATTGAACTGCTCGTCGTAATCGCAATCATCGCATTGTTAATGGGTATGCTGTTACCAGCACTTGCAAAAGCGCTTGATAACGCTCGTGTTAGAAAGGATCAATACCACCTCAGAGGTATTACAAATGCGTTTGCAATACATTCTGAATCAGATGCCAATAAGAAGTTTCCACTTCCAGGTAGCATAGACAGACAATCTGTTGAAATGAACAATGCCGCTTATGGAAATAGTTACATCGGTATTTCAGGCAACCAAGAAGTCCCCGGCCTAGGAAATGAAGACCCAGAGGTTAATTTAAGCGCTTGGTTACATTCATACATGGTAGGTGCTCAATATTATGAACCACAAATTCTTATTAGTGCAAATGAATCAAATCCAATAGTTCAAATTAAAGGTAACACTGGAGATATGACAGAAACACCTTACGATTTTGATCAGATTGATACTTCAAATGACCAATACTGGGATCCTATGTTCTCAGCTGATATTAGTGGTTGTGGTGAGGGTGGAGGTCCATCTGATGTCTGCCACGTGTCTTACGCAAATCTTGCTTTATGCGGACAGCGATTAAAGGACTGGCGAACTGGAAGCGACGAGACAATAGTTATGTCGAGCCGTGGCCCCAAAGATGGTGCAATCGAAGGTCCTGACTTTATTGACTCACCAACACTACAACTTTACGGACCTGAACGTCTCTGGGAAGGCGTGTATGTTAGCGCTGATGGTTCTTCACATTATGCTAAGTCAATGTGGTTTGAAGGAATTACATACAAGCCAGATGATGGTCTTAACGAAATTCGCGACAATGCATTCATGGCTGACTTCGCTGATTTTGATAACACCGACTCTCTTGGTAATGCTGGAGGAGCATCTGGTGATACGTGGATGATTCTTAATACTGAATCTACCGCAACAGATGTGAAAACAGTTTGGGATTTACTACCAGGCGAAACTTGTCCGTAATTTACTGCGTGACAATTGTCACTGATTTTAATTATTAGGAGGTTTCATTATATGAAACACAAAACAAAACAAAGCGGCTTCACTCTCATCGAGTTACTCGTTGTGATGTCGATTATTGCACTGCTACTGAGCGTTCTCATGCCAGCACTTGGTCGTGCAAAGGCTGAAGCCATGCTGACAAAGGAAGAGCACCAGATAAAGGCTATTAACTCCGGTTTAGCTATTTATGCTCCTCATCACAATGGCCTTTACCCAATACCCGGCCTTAAACAAAGGGAACAATTTAACGGATCATATGTCAATGGCAAAGGACCTGAAGACATGCTCTTAAATGACCATGCCTCGTTTCTTTCAATGTGTATCATGGAAAAATTGTTTCCTATAGGAACTTTAATTGGTCCAACAGAATCATCTGATACCGTTTTTGCAATGGAGAATTACAATTTCGATGCTTATGATGGCCGACCTACGGTTTGGCAGTTTTGGGATCCAGAATTCAGAAATGACCTAGAATCAGAATCTAACAATAGTTATGGTTTTAACCCAATTACTGGAAAACGAAAGCATGTAAGTTGGAGAGTTAGCGATTCTAGTTATGCAATGCTTGGTAACCGTGGACCACGTGATTCAGAAGAAGACCCTTATTCTCAAACCAACCTCTTACATGGCATTGACCGTGGTTGGAGTGGTGTAATATCCTTCGGAGATGGACACCAAGAATATCTTGAGGGTTTTTCTAATGACACTTCTACGTTCACTGACTATGAAGGTGACATTCATCTTGACACATACTTTAAAGAAGAATATCAAGATGCTGCGCTCGACCCAATCTACGGTAACGAAACAGGAAACGGAACCGATTCGATCTTAACTCATGTCAAGGCAGGAGATGTCAACGATAATGGTAAGGGTGGGGGCTGCGAAGAGTTCTTACACAATTAATCATTATTTTTATGTGCCTTAATAGCCGACCGCAGCAATTGCTGCGGTCGGTTTTTTTGTAGTTTTCATTTAACGGGTATGATGTGTATATGTTGAGCATAATCGCAGGGATTATAGTTACACAGCAAGTTGCTCCTGTACCAAGTTATAGACAAGCAACAGATATTTCTGTCATAACGATTGATGGTGTTGTGGACACCGTTACAGCACAATCATTCAAGCGCCGTCTTGCAGAATCTAGTAATGCCGATGCTCTAGTGATTGATCTCAATACACCTGGTGGTGATCTTATGTCAACTCTTGAGATTTGTTATGAACTCAAGAACAACGCCCCTCAAAACACTGTCGCTTGGATACACCCACACGCTTTCTCCGCTGGAACTATTATTGCGTTGGCTTGTAGAGAAATAGTTGTTGCTCCTGGATGTACATTTGGAGATGCTGCTCCAATTACCTCAACTGGGCACGCCATTCCAGCAACTGAAAGGGCTAAAATCGAGTCACCAGTTCTCGTTGAAGTAATTGATTCTGCAAGAAGAAACCACTATGACGAACACCTTGTTGAGGCATTCGTCAGCGTCGGGGTGGAATTGTGGCTTCTGAAAAACAGAGAAACTGAAGAAATTATTTGCGTTAACTCTATTGAATACGAACAAATATTCGACAAGGAACCTCCAAGAAACTTTACTCCTATAGGGACAAGTATAGAAAAAATTAAAATTTCACCTTTTTTTGATTCAATTACAAACATAACCTCTGGGATAAGAAAAAACGAACCAACTTGGGATCCAAGTTTTGCTCAACAACTACCTTCAAGCAGAAAACAACTCACCAGTCAAGATTCTGATGAATGGGAATTAGTGAAACAGATCGTACCAAAAGATCGTTTGCTAACTCTCAAACCAGCAGAAGCAGAACAATATGGTTTAATTGTTGGTGTCATTGCTAATGACAAAGAATTGAAACAATGGTTTGGTGCAACTTCACTTACTAGGCATGAAACAAACTGGTCAGAAGGTCTGGTTAGATTATTAATAAGTTGGCCAATTAGACTTGTGTTAATTGCTGTGTTCCTTGTATGTATTTTTGTAGAATTCGTTTCTGGTTCTACCGGAGCTTTTAGTATTGGAGCAGTTGTTTCTATGTCATTATTAGTTGGCGCTCCATGGCTTGCTGGACTTGCGCAGTGGTGGGACATATTGTTAGTGCTACTTGGATTATTCCTTATTTCAATAGAGATATTTGTAATTCCCGGTACTGGCTTTACTGGACTTGCAGGAATTGCGTGTTTATTTGCTGGAATGGTTGGCAGTTTTATTTCTGGAGATCTACGTTCACCTGAAGGCCAAACTCAATTATTTACAGGGATTGCAGCAGTCATTGGTGGTTGTATTTTGGCGGTAGTTGGCGCTTGGGCTATAGCAAAACATTTTGGTGACTCATTTGCGATGCAACGACTAGTACTCGCCAGTGAGAATCGAGGCAAATCAAGGAAAAAGCAATCTACCCCCAAAGTTGGAACAATTGGGGTTGCAACAACTGATTTACGTCCTAGTGGAAGGATTAGCGTTGCTGACACCGTTTATGATGCTAATACTTCAGGTCAATGGATTTCTGAAGGTACAACAATCCGTATCATACGTACTGGATTGACCATTGAAGTAGAGGAACACCACTCATGATTGATTTACTTGCACAGACAGGAACCGCGGGAAGCGCCTCTCCGATTATCTGGGCGTTCATATTCATTGGAATTGCAATTGTTCTTTTGTTTGTTGAGCTTTTTGTTCCATCTGGTGGTTTAATCGCCTTAGTTGGAGGTCTATCTGTCGTAGCATCTTTGATTGCTTTTTTCATGCACGATGCTAACACTGGATTAGTCGCAACAGGCATTTACATTGTATTTGGTCCAGTACTTGGTTGGATTGCATTCAAAATATGGACCGCTTCACCACTTGCAAAACGCATGATTCTAGGTGGTATTGTGACTGAAGATAATGAAGAAGCAACTCAAAAGATGCACGCCAGACAAGAGGCACAACTTTCTGAACTTCAGGCGCTAATTGGTAAACGAGGAGAGACCGTAACAGTCCTCAGACCAATTGGTGTTGTCACAATAGATGGCAAACGAGTTGATGCTATGGCTGAATCAGGCACAATTGAACCAAACACCGCTGTTGAGGTCATAAACGTTTATGACAATCAAATAAAAGTCAGAGAACTAGAGGATTGATACAATACGTATTTGAAGAGGAGGTTCGCTTATGAATTCATTTTTAGCACTTTCACCATGGATGTTAGGTGGAGTAATAATTGGTGGCATTTTTTTGCTCATTCTCGTTGCATTTGCATTCCAATATGTAGGTCTATATTTACAAGCATGGGTCAGCGGTGCAAAGGTTGGATTTATTGACCTTGTCATGATGAGATTTCGTAAAGTAAACGCAAAGTCGGTAGTCATAAATCGCATTAGTGCTAAAAAAGCCGGAATCGAAGTTTCGACTGATCAACTTGAAGCACACTATCTTGCTGGCGGTCGAATTACAAACGTGGTTCGAGCAATGATTGCTGCCGACAAGGCACGCATCGATTTGCAATGGGAAACCGCAACCGCTATTGACCTTGCTGGCCGTGACATTTTGGAAGCAGTTCACACAAGTGTTGATCCTAAGGTTATTGATTGCCCAAGTGATGGTGGAGGAAAACGGACAATTGATGCTGTCGCTGGAGATGGCATCCAATTGCGCGCACGCGCAAGGGTAACCGTTCGAACAAATATCGCGCGCCTTGTTGGCGGTGCAACTGAAGAAACAATTATCGCTCGTGTGGGCGAAGGGATTATTTCGACGATTGGGTCAGCGCAAACCCACCTTGCCGTGCTTGAAAACCCTGACAACATTTCCAAGACAGTACTTGCAAAAGGACTCGACGCGGGTACTGCATTTGAAATCCTTTCCATTGATATCGCTGATGTCGACGTTGGTGAAAACATCGGTGCAACGTTGCAAGCACACCAAGCAGAAGCAGACAAAGCAAGGTTCCAGGCGGAAGCAGAAAAACGGCGTGCAATGGCTGTCGCACAAGAGGCCGAATATCGTGCCGAAGAACAGAAAAACCGTGCCCTAGTTGTTCTTGCTGAGTCGGAAGTACCAAAAGCAATGGCCGATGCATTTCGAAAAGGCAATTTCGGAGTAATGGACTATTACAACATGAAGAACGTCATTGCAGACACAGATATGCGTTCTTCTATTGCTGGCGAACCAGAAGACATTAAGTAACAAGTAAAAGACAATGACGACCACAGCAACAGTTCCCGCAATTTTGGGTGGCGCACCCGCCGTAACTCTCGACCAAACTAGAGCCAACCAGTGGCCAATGATTACTGGGCAAGACGAACAAGCCGTCTTGGATGTTCTTCGTAGTGGCAACCTTTCGCTGCACCCTATAGTTGGCAAACTTGAAGAGGACTACAAACAATTAACCGGAAGGAAGTTTGCGCTTACTCATAACAACGGCACTTCAGCAATCCTTGCGGGCTTACATGCACTGGGCATAAAACCATTTGACGAGGTTATTGTTCCATCAGCAACTTGGTGGTCAAGTGTTATGCCTGTTCTACATTGTGGAGGTGTTCCGGTCTTTGCAGAACTTGAACCGGACTGTCTAGGTCTTGACCCTGCAGATATTGAAAGAAAAATAACTCACAAAACAAAGGCCATCGTTGTCGTACATTTGTTTGGTATGCCATCCAAGATGGATGAAATTATTGAGATTGCAAACAAGCACAACCTGAAAATACTAGAAGACGCTTCACATGCTCATGGAGCAACGTATAAATGTAAACCTATCGGTTCGTTCGGCGACGTTAGCATTTTTAGTATGCAAGGTAATAAACTCTGCCCTTCTGGAGAAGGAGGAATCTTGCTTTGTGATGAGCAGGAAGTTTTTGAATCAGCGATACGACTCGGGCACTACGAACGGTTACTAAACCTTGAGTCCAAAAACAAGTATTTTGCAGCAACTGGGTTTGGCTTCAAATTCAGAATGGCTCCTATGGCTGCTGCTCTCGCGCATTCACAGTTCAAAAAAATGAAAGAGAGAAACGATAGGAGAAATGCAAACTGCATTTATCTGTCAGAGAAATTACAGGCACTTGGAATAGAGACGTTCTTGGCTCCTAGTGAAATTGAACGCGTGTATTTTGAATTCCTAGTTAGATACGACGAATCAGTTACTGGTTTGCCTATCGACTATCTGGCGAATGCATTAAATGCAGAGGGAGCACTAGTCGCCGCACCAAGATATCCTCTTCTTCATCAACAACCCATCTTTACTCATGGGGTTTGGTCACAAATTGCACGGCTACCCGCAACTCCTGAAAATCCAATTCATACGTACGATCCATCTGACTTGCCTAATACAACTTTGGGCAATGGCTCATTGCTCAAGTTGCCATCTTTCCCATCAGCAAACTCCGAATTACTTGATCAATACGCTCTGGCATTTGAAAAGGTGTTAACTCATTCCAATGACATCCCAAGAACAGAAGGTTAAACCACCGCCAGATGCCGAAGCAATACTGAAGCAATTTCGTTCACCATTAGTACGGCTTTGCCGATTCGTTTTGTTGACCGGTCTTATTTTTGTAAAATGGATTCGAAGAGTTAAATGGGAGACGACTGGTATTTCTCGACTTAACAACATTGAGTCGCCAGTCATTTTCGCTTCTAATCACCAGAGTCATGTTGACACACATGTAATAACACACACTCTTCCAAAGAGTTTTCGTAAACGCACTGCTGTTGCCGCTGCTTTTGATCATTTTGCTGACAGTGACGGTACTTCCAAAAAAAAGCGAATTGTTCAATTTTTAGTTGCAGCACTTTGGTATGCATTTGGAATTGAGCGAATTAATTTCCCTCTACGTTCAATACGAACAATGCAAGATTTGTTGCTTCGTGGATGGTCAATAGTCATCTACCCAGAGGGTACCAGAAGTAGAACGGGCAAAATTGCACAGTTTAAGGGTGGGCTAGCGCTCGTTGCAAAGAAAAGTGGCAGACCAGTAGTTCCTGTTTATGTAAAAGGAGGGCTTGGTGTGCTTCCTGAAGCAACATACATTCCACATCCCGGTGTTATTAGTGTTTCTTATGGAGAGCCGTTACACTTTCACCAAGATGAAACCTCAAAAGAATTCATGGAAAGGGTCGAAGCAGCAGTTCGGTATATGGCTAACAGAGAATGATTGACCAAGTCGAACCAATTGGCTGGACGAGTTTAGATATTGCACTTCTCGTCACTTTAGTTCCTCTGCTAATTCTTAGCGCGTTTTTTAGTTGCAGCGAGACCGCTTTTTTCCGTTTAGGACAGTCGCAGTTAATTGAACTGCGTCAACGAAAAACCCAACCTGCAAATGCTGTTTTGTATTTGGTGCGCAACCGACGAAACGTTTTGATTACCATTCTTATAGGCAACATGACTGCAAATGTTTTGTATTTTGTGGTTGGTTCTGTTCTTATGCTGCATACTCCTGGAAACATAGCCGTTGAAATTGGCATAGCATCTGGAACCTTGTTTTCGATAGTAATTTTTGGCGAGGTTCTACCAAAGATGGCGGCAACTGCTAGACCGATTGGCATTTCCTCTTTACTAGCCCCACCACTTTTGTTGTTACATCGTCTAATAACACCAATTCGAAGATCTGTAGATTTCTTAATAATAACTCCCCTATCTAGATTAGCGTCAACTTCAAAACCAGAACCTCTTGACGCAAGAGAACTGGCTACTCTTGTTGAACTATCATCGAATGAGGGAATCATCGATCAAGATGAGCAACGCGTTCTGTATGAAGTTGTCGAGTTAAGCAGAATTAGGGTTAGAGAAGTCATGACTCCAAGAGTGCGGATGATTGCTGCTCCTTCAAGTGCCAGTGAAGATGAAATAAGAGCAATAATCTCAAAGACGCAACTTACTCAAATACCAATCTTTGGAGAAGACCTAGATGATATTCGCGGAATGTTACACTCTAAAAGATATCTACAGAGAAGTATTGAAGGACAAACACAACTTCTTGCTAGTACAACTCGACCTCAATACATTCCTAAAGTAGCAACGCTTGATCAACTTTTAACACGTTTTAGAGAAAGCAAAACGCGACTTGCAATTGTAGTTGACGAGTTTGGCGGAACTGCTGGACTTGTTACTCTTGAAGATGTTCTTGAAGAATTAATTGGGGAAATTGGAGACAAAGATCATCATGAAATTATTCCACCCAAACAACTTGAAGATAACAAATGGTTGCTAGATGGAAATACCGGTGTACGCGGATGGGCTGTTGCTACGGGGTTGATTCTTGACAACTGCCCAGCAGCAACAATGGGCGGTTTAATCGCTGCAACTTTGGGGAGAATCCCTGAAATCGGTGACTCTATTGAGCTTGGAAACTTGAACATAGAAGTAAATTCAATGGATGAGTTTAGAGTTGCAACAGTTATTGTCTCGCTACAGCCAAGGGATAAAGAGTGATGCCCGATTTATATATTGCTATAGGTGTTGCTGTTTTGGGTCTACTGCTAAGCGCTTTGTATTCTGGTCTTGAAACTGGGATTTATACAATCAATCAAATCAGGTTGGACGTCCGAGCAACTTCAAAATTATCGTCAGCAGTTCGCCTTCTTCGACTAGTTGATAATCCAACACGTATCCTTGCCGTCTTACTAGTTTGCAATAACATCGCTAATTATTTGGCAAGTTATGGTGCTGCTCGAATCCTTGAAGAGACATCCTTAGGTCCATGGATGGCGATACTTGTAAATGCTGCTGTAATGATTCCTCTTCTGTTTATTTTCGGAGAGGTCTTACCTAAAGACCTGTTCAGGACTCACAGCGACTCGTGGACATATAGATTTGGTGTTGCTTTGTCAATTTCCGACAAATTGTTATGGTGGACTGGGGTTGTTCCGCTTGTCTCTTGCCTTGGGCAACTTGCCCGCAAGATTCTAGGAACAGAATCATCAATTGAACCATCTCCAAGAAGAAGGTTCGGGCTTTTATTCAAGGAAGGGCTTGAGGGTGGAGTTCTAAGCGATGAGCAAATCACATTGGCAGATAGAGTTCTTGGTATGCGATCTCTAACAGTTCGAAGTGAAATGGTTCCTTGGCAAAGAGTTTCTTGCATCGGTCTAACGACCTCAACCGCGCTTAGGTCACTTTCTTTAAGTAATGCGAATCACACTCGCTTGCCTGTCATTAATGAAAACGGGAACGTGTGTGGGGTGTTACCAGTAATAAGCGCACTTCTTAATCCAGAGAAACAAACAAGCGAATTGATAAACAAACCGATGTTTATAGAGGCAGACACACCAGTTAGAGAAGCCCTGCATAAACTGAGAATAAGCAATAAATCAATTGCAATAGTTACATCTAACAGTAACAAACCAATTGGTGTTGTTACATTGAAAGATCTTGTAGAGCCAATTGTTGGCGAACTAGGTGCTTGGTAGAGATATATCAAGCAAGTCGAGTTCTGCGCTTTTATATCCTCTAAATTCATTGATTTTTAATCTCCCAACAACATCAATGATCATTCCTCTTGATAATAAATCACACTTATTTCCATTACCCCACCATACACATCGAACTCTCTGGGTTCCGCTTCCTATCCACAAACTTAAGTGTCTACCCTCGCCCCCAATCGCTTTAGCATCATCAACTTTTACGCTCATAATCTGTATTATTGGAGTCTTGTTTCCAATTCCAAATGGACCTAATTTTTCAACCTCTACCGCAGCGGTGTGAGTTATTTCAGACAAATCAGCAACGATATCTGGTTTTATTGAGGGTACTAGTTGTTCAGGAGAAATGTTTTTATTTGCGTATTCCGTCATTGCTTCAACAAATAAATCAAAGTTTTTTCGTTTTATACTTAACCCTGCTGCCATATCGTGACCGCCAAACTGCTCTAGGTACTCTTTGCAAAAACAAAGTGCGTCAAATATTGAAAAACCAGAAATACTGCGTGCAGAACCAACGAGTTCGTCTTCTTCACCTGATAAAAGTATTGTTGGTCTGTAGTGTGTTTCGATGCATTTACCTGCTGCTACTCCTACAACACCCCTATTCCAACTGTTGTTTTGTAATATTATCACTGATTGATTTGTTAACTGATTTTCTTTTATTTGTTCAAGGGCTTCGTCAACGATTTGGCGCTGAACTTTTCTTCGATTGCGATTGTGCTCTGATAGTTCTCCTGCGGCGGCTTTTGCTAATTCGCCATCTAGGTGTGTCAACAAGTCAACAGCTGTTGCTGCATGAGAAAGTCGTCCAACAGCATTTATCAAGGGAGCAATCCCAAAACTTATGTGAGAGGAGTTTAACTTTTTGGATGGCGTATCAAGCTCATCCATAATTGCTCGAAGACCGGGATTTGCTGACGAAGGGAGCAACTGCAATCCCCATCGAGCCAAAATCCTATTTCCCGAAATTAATGGAACCATATCAGCGATTGTTCCAATAGCAACAAGTGGTAAAACATCTAGAAGCGTTTTCTTAAGCTTCTCGTTAACCATGCGAGAACCAGACCATTCACGTGCGAAAGCCCACGCGAGTTGATAAGACACTCCTACTCCCGCAAATAAAGTTTTGGGTTCTGTGTCAATTCCGGGATGTACTATTGCAGCACAGTCAGGAAGTTTCCCATCATCTCTCTGTTTATGGTGGTCTGTAATAATTAATGTAATCCCAAGTTCTTTTGCTTTAATCGCTGCCTCAATAGCAGTAATGCCACAATCCACAGAAACTACTAAATCAATACCTGCAGAAGAAAATTTTTCCATTGCTTCAGGACGAATACCATAACCTTCATCAACACGATTTGGAATGTAAATTGTTGGACCATCTTTTCCTGTTGCTGCAGAAATTACATGGTAGAGAACCGCTGAGGCGGTAATTCCATCTGCATCATAATCACCAAAAATCAACACCTTTTTGCCCTCTAGTAAGGCACTGCATAGAACAGAGGCAGCTTTTTCAGCATTTGGCAATTCACAAGGATCTTCAAGATTACTTAATTTGGGATCTAAAAAAGTGATTCTTTCCTCACTATTTGAATATCCACGAGAATCAAGAATCCTCTCAGCAATTGACAGGGTTGGATTCGCCGCCTCTGGTGTTTCCCATCGTTTAGTCAATCCTTGCATTTCATCATCCTATCAATTAAATGACCCGGGGTCCTTTTTCATAACTTTTGTATAAAAAAGGACCGCGGGTCATTTATTGGTTATCATTCGCAAGTTATCAAATTCACAATGTCACAGAAATATCCATCTATTCTTTTAATTGGACCTCCGGGGGTCGGAAAAGGGACTCAGGGAGTGATGCTTGGAGCAATCCCCGGATTCTTCCATCTAGCAACTGGAGACATGTTTCGATCATTAGATAAGGAATCAGAAATTGGGATGGAGTTCTCGCGATATTCAAGTCAAGGATTACTCGTTCCAGATTTTTTAACCGTTCGTTTGTGGCTGCAACATGTTGATCAATTGATCTCTAGAGATCTATACAACCCAACTAGTGATGTCCTACTTCTAGATGGCATTCCTAGAAGTGTTCCGCAGGCTGAGTCGATGGAAGAGCACATTGATCCGTTTATGATTATTCACCTCGTTTGTGAAGATCTTGACGAAATGGTTGCCCGCATGCAAAAAAGGGCTACGCAGCAGGCTCGCCCTGACGATGCAGACGAGTCTGTCATTCGTAAACGGTTTGAAGTATACGAAGAGCAAACTGCACCATTGCTGGCGTGTTACGACCAAAAGATCATTGCAAATATTGACGCTCTTGGATCTCAGGCGGAAGTACTGTTGCGAGTACTTGAAGAAGTTGTTCCAGCTGTTCAAGCGTACAAAGACAAATAAACGATTGACATTTTATGAGTGTGGGTATAATAAGTGAGCATTCGTGCACTGCTCTTTGAAAACTTAGGGGAGGGACCTGGTATCGACGGGCAGGAAACGCAATACATTGCGTAACGGGGAGCATCCTTGCCACGATAAAAATATAACTAATAAATAATTGAAAGTTTTGCTTTTACAAAAGTTTCGCGTATACTGTGCCACTGCTCTTTGAAATCTTAGGGGCCGACCTGGTTTCGACCGGACAGGGAAGGCAATACATTGCGTAACGTGGAGCATCCTTGCCACGTAAAAAGGATGCACAATTTTTAGTTGGCAACGCTAACTACGCACTCGCAGCATAACCTGCGACACACCG
>JASMLG010000004.1 GCA_030748805.1 Phycisphaerales bacterium
TAAATTTGTTCTGCGTATTACGAAATAATCGCAAATCATAATCCCAGCAATTGGACCAAGCAGAGCGCTGTACCCAATTAGCCAAGTAAAAATGTAATCACCTAAATCGTTGTACAAACGCCAAGGCATGATGACGATTCCTATGATGCAAGTAATAACCCCACCTGTCCTAAACGAAATGTTACTTGGGCTAACATTTGCAAAACCGTTTGCTGGGCTTACAACGTTGGCTGCGATGTTTGTAGAAAGTGTTGCGATAGTCAATGCAATCAAGGAAATTACCACAGCAGTTGTTGAGCCAAGTTTACCGACGAGTATAATCGGATCCCAAATAGCGCTTCCAAAAATAACGATGGTTGCTGAAGTAACCGCAATTCCTATAAAAGAAAACAAGGTCATAGTCGTTGGCAAACCAATTAACTGGCCTAGCGCTTGATCTTTTTGCGATTTGCAATACCTCGTAAAATCAGGAATGTTTAAACTCAAGGTTGCCCAAAATCCAACCATCGCAGTTAGTTGTGGGAAAAACATGGGCCAGAACGGTGCTGGGTTTTCTGGAGCAGGTGGAAACATTTTCGTAATTCCACCAACTTTTATTGCAGCCCAAATTAAAAGTGCTAGACCCATTGCAATGAGAAATGGTGCAGCCCACGACTCAAGCCACTTAATACAATCGATGCCACGAAGAACTATGATGAAATTCAAAATCCAAAACGCGATGAAGCATAAAAACTGTAAGCCAGTAATCCCGAGGAATGGTAATACGTTTGTGTCCCCTACAACATCAAGCCAACCAAGCGCACCAAGAACTTGATAGATAGCAAACCCACCTATCCATGTTTGAATTCCAAACCAACCACAAGCGACCAATGAACGAGCGATTGCTGGGATGTGAGCGCCTTTTGTTCCGAAACTCGCACGTGCTAGGACGGGAAAGGGTATCCCAAACTTCGTACCAGCATGCCCCATCAAAATCATTGGAACTAAAACAATTAAGTTACCAAGAAGGACAGTTCCCACCGACTGCCACCACGTCATTCCCGCTTGAATCATGGACGCGGCAAGCATATATGTTGGAATACAAACTGACATGCCAATCCAAAGCGCGGCTAAGTGCCACTTTGACCAAGTCCTACTTTCTTGAGGAACTGGAGCGATGTCTGGATTGATAAGGTGATTTACTTCGTGGGTCATGGTTTGGTTATTTGTGTGTAACTTTCAGGTCTTCTGTCACGGAAAAATTGCCAAGTGTTTCGTACTTCTTCAATCATATCAAGGTCTAAATCAGCAACAATGACTTCGTCTTGATCTCTTGAACCCTCAACGATGATTTGTCCACGAGGATTACAAAAATAACTTTGCCCGTAGAATTCACCTATTCCCCAAGGGGCTTCTATACCAACTCTATTAATTGCACCAACGTAAAATTGATTTGCAACAGCGTGTGCGGGTTGTTCAAGTTTCCAAAGGTACTCGCTTAAACCAGCGACCGTAGCAGACGGATTGAATACAATTTCAGCACCGTTTAATCCAAGTTCACGTGCGCCTTCGGGGAAATGCCTGTCGTAACAAATATATACACCGATTTTACCCGCACTAGTTTCAAAAACAGGATAGCCAAGATTGCCCGGCTTAAAGTAAAACTTTTCCCAGAATCCAGGGTTGCAATGTGGAATGTGGTGCTTTCGATACTTGCCAAGATATTCGCCATGTTCATCAATAACCGCAGCAGTGTTGTAGTAGACACCCGTCATATCAACTTCGTAAATTGGAACGACGAGAATCATCTTGTGTTCTTTGGCAAGTTGTTGCATTAACTTAATCGTGGGACCATCTGGTATTTGTTCAGCAATTTCATACCAACGAGTGTCTTGTTCAGCACAAAAGTATGGTCCATAAAATATTTCTTGCAAACAAGTTACTTGTGCACCTTGTTCTGCTGCTTGTTTGATGAGTTCGATATGTTTATCAATCATCATTTTTTTTGTTTCAGCAATAGTTGTATCAGGTGGTGCTGGATTTGATGCTTGAATTAAGGCAGATCTTGTTATTCTTGACATAATTTTCCTTTCCTAGAACCAACGGCTAACTAGAATGCGACCCTCGGTATAAAATCGTACTGAGTCCTCGCCGTTGGAGTGTAATGTTCCAAAGAAGGAATCCTTCCAACCGCAAAACGGGAAGACCGCCATGGGTGCGGGAACACCAACGTTAATACCAATCATCCCTGCGCCTGCTGTATCTTTAAATTTGTTTGCTGCGTAACCACTATCGGTAAACATAACCGCCATGTTTCCGTACGGTGAACGATGCGTTACTGCAATTGCTTCGTCCAAAGTATCAACACGCAAAATCGAAAGTACTGGACCAAAAATTTCTTCCATCGCTAGTGCACTATCTGGTGGAACATTATCAAAAACGGTTGGACCAACAAACCCCCGAAGTTCGATATCTCTGCCATCAAGAAGTAATTCTGCCCCTGCTTCGATGCCGCCCTCAATTGCTTTAGTTACTCTTTGCACACTCGCTTCATCAATCAAAGGCCCCATCGTGCATCCTTTTTCATCACCTTTTGAAACTTGAATTTTCTTTGCAGCTTCAATAAGCTTTGGAATAAACCATTCTGGTGTGTCTCCAACAAGTACAGCAACAGAGCCAGCCAAGCATCGCTGCCCCGTGTTTCCCATCGAAGAACTTATAACACCATCAATTGCTGCGTCTTGGTTTGCGTCTGGCATAATAATCATAGTGTTCTTAGCGCCTGCCATACAGTGCACTCTTTTACCAGTGGCGGAAGCAGTCGAATAGATATGTTTTGCAACAGCAGTCGAGCCAACGAAAGAAACTGCTTTGACATCATCGTGAGTTAAAAGATGGTTCACAACGTCGGGTCCGCCAGTAACCATATTGAGTACTCCGGGGGGCAATCCTGCTTCGTGCGCTAGTTCAACTTCACGAAGTGCGCACAGCGAAACCTTTTCGGATGGTTTTAAAACAAACGTGTTCCCGCATGCAATTGCCATTGGCCACATCCAAAGGGGAACCATAATTGGGAAGTTAAATGGAGTAATCCCTACGCATACTCCAATCGGAACACGTTCTAGTGAACTGTCTAGTGGTATGCCTTCCTCTCGCTCTCGGCTAAAAGAAGTCGAGACAGCAATTCGCGGAAGCGTTCGCCCCATCATCAACGATGGTGCACCGCAAGCGTATTCAACACAATCAATCCCACGCCTTACATCACCCCTTGCCTCTGCAGTTGTTTTGCCGTGTTCATCGACAATCAATTGAGCGAGTTCGTCAAAGTGCTCTTCCAGTAATTCCTTGAAACGGAATAAAACTTGGCACCTATCACCAACAGGTGTCTCACTCCACCCTCGGAATGCGGTAGCAGCGGATTCGACAGCTTTGTCAGCTGCAGAAACCTCGTCCATTGCAACTTCTGCCAAAACTTCACCAGTAGCAGGGTTAACATCATCACACTTCTCACCACTTTGGGGGGTAACGCACTTTCCGTCAATAAAATGTTCTATTATTTGTGTCATAATGTAGAGTTTACCTTCCATTCAACTTGGACAACGCCTCTTTTGCAAGAGTAAAGGTCGGTTGTAACTGAACAGCAACTTTAAATGACTCAATCGCTGCATTTTTATCCCCTATCTCTGCCTGAGCATTTCCAAGGTGAAACCAAGCGAGTGCAAAAGTTGGTGCTAATTGTACCGATTGTTCTAAAAATGTAACCGCTTTATGACTCTCACCGAGTTGATACCAAGTGTATCCGAGTGCTGCGAGCATTCGAGGATTATTGGGTTGCAAGGCATTTGCAATTTCTAATCGCTGTGCGGCTTTGTCGAATTGCTTGATTCCAAGATACAAATTACCAAGTTCAAATTGAGAAGAAGCATTACTTGGAGCAAGTTCTATTGCTTGCAATAGAAGGTTCACCGCTTCATCCGTCTTCCCAACTTGTATTGTTGTAAGTGCAAACCGATAGAGTGTTTCCGATTGGAATGTTACATCTTGAGAAAGCGCAAACGGAGAGTCAACCGGAACTTCAAACGCACGTTTGTAATATTCGTATGAAGCGTTGTAATTTTTATAGTTGTATTCAAGTTGAGCAATATTTGCTAAAGACAAACTGTGGCTCGGTTCGTCCCTTAGGATTGCTTCCCAAACTGATTTGGCTTCTTCAAAGCGACCTGCCATGTACAAAGCCCAGCCGTACTTAGTTCTTGTCATCACGTACTCTGGGTCTGACTCCAAGCCGGCTTCAAGATGAACAATCGATTCAGCAATTGATTCTTTAGTTACTCGATCGCTTCTTAGCAAAATGTTTGCAAGGGCTAAACGTGCATCTTTGTTTGTGCCATCAATCAAGATTGCTCTACGCAACAATCGTTCTGCAGAATCAATGTCTCCAGAAATTAAATCTGTCTGGGCTTGTGTGACTAGATGCGGTGCAAGGATGCACAACTTTTCGACCTCAAGAAGCCAAGGGTCGTCCATTTGAAAGCCCATGTCAATTGCAACATAAGGTGCGTGCGGCTCCCCATCCATCTCTGCCTTGGCTGTTAGAACGAGAGACGTTGCAGCAGGAATACTTGTGTTTTCTAGTATGGCTAATACATCAAGCCATAATTGTTGGTCGGCAGCAATTTGCGCAAGCGAAACATTTGCATAATCAGTGTTTGCTGCCCGAAAGTACTCCTTAGCGCGTTCAATGTCAGATGTCCCGACATACAACTCTCCAAGTCGAGTTAATAGTGGTGCATAACTATCATCTAGTTTCTCTGCCTCTTTAAAATAATTAAGTGCTAACTTACTATCGCCCTCTGTTACATTTAAAAGTCCGAGATAGTATGGCCATTTAGCATTTGCAGGTTCATCCTCTATAGCTTGTACATATTCTTTTCGTGGATCAAATCCATTTGCGTGCAAAAACATTCCCCTTTCCCCTGCTGTTCCAAGTTTTCTTAAACCTTCTTGAATTTGTTCTGGAAATTGGGTCTCTTCAATTTCGTTCCACGAACCATCATTCTCCCAGAGTGCAACTCTAGTAATTGCATCAAAAGGAGGATACAAAGCCATTCCCCCAACCACGATGTCTGGTTTCCCATCACCTGTTAAGTCACCAACATCACATGTAACAAGATGTGTTGGCTTACTTGCAATATTTCGTCTTGTAAAAGAACCACCATCACCCTGCTCCCACCAAACAATACTTGCTGTTTCGGAGTCATCCCAATGAGCAAACTCCGCTACTGTCACTATATCCAAATCGTCATCTCCGTCCAAGTCAACTACGCAAGGACCATACGCGCCATCAAGTTGCCCAATACGGTGATAAGAAAATTTTAAGTCGCCATTATTCTCAAGCCACTGCACGCCATGAGTTGGAAGCGGTCTATAGTCAACGGCAACAAAGGCGTCACCATTAGCCCAAACAACATCATCATCTCCATCTTGGTCAAGATCAGCAATTGTTATTCCTGAAGAAGAAAAATCAGCATCAGCGACATCGTGCAAAATCTCAGTTGTAAAATTCCCGCTTCCATCATTCACAAACCCATAGACGGTTTCCCACTCTTGCGAAAGAAGCGTAACGATATCCAAATCACCATCATTGTCGATGTCTGAAATTGGAGCGTGAATTGCACCACTTTTGTTTATCAGTTGGTGTTGGGCAAAATTCCAATCACCCAAATTCTCAAACCACCCTACTTGACCCTGAGTGTATCCAAACTGCGCAACAGACAAGTCCAAATCACCATCACCATCAAGATCCCCCGCTTGTACATCAGTAACACGTTGAATTTCTTTTGCAATTACATGTTTTGTAAACGTTTCGCTTCCATCATTTTCTAAAACTATTACCTCGCCAGTATGCGCATCGGAAGGAAGAATGGTTCCCATCACCGCGACGAGCACATCCAAATCACCATCATGATCCATGTCCATTGTTTCAGCATGCACAGCCCCAGAAACCGACGGTAGTATTGTCTGTTCTATGCCGTGACTAATCCAACTTACTCTCTGCCCAAGAACATCGCAGACCAGAACATCGTTTACCCCATCTTGATTTAAGTCCACAATATTGACGTGGGCGATTGTTGGACGATCGCTAGATTTCGGCAAATCACCCAGTGGCACCACCTTGATTGGTCGCTCACTCGATTCAGGTGCTTCTATATATGTATCGCTGCAACTAACAAGGGCGATTGAAGTAATCAGCAATACTAAAATTCGAATCATCCCACTTATCGTACTAAAAACAGGGTTTGAATGGTAGCCAATGCCTAAAACCACACCTTTTTGTACGGGTAGGAAGATATTGTTGTACAATCTCACCGTCTAAGCAACCTAGTGCCTAGATCTGTGTTTTTTACTAGGTAAGTCTGTCACCCTGTGGGGTGGAATGTAAAGGTTAGGTTAGAGATATGAAATTGTATATTGGTAATTTAAGTTGGGGAACAACGACTGAAGACCTCAAATCACACTTTGAGCAATTTGGTGCAGTTTCTGATGCAATCGTGATAACAGACCGTCAAAGTGGTCGTTCACGTGGTTTTGGATTCGTCACAATGGATAACGACGAAGAAGCAAACAAGGCATTAGAGGAATGCAATGGTGTAGAACTTGATGGTCGCGAAATCAAATGCAGCGAAGCAACACCTCGTAAAAGCCCAAGTTAATTCGAATTTAATGACAAAAAAAGCCCTGGCATCCGTCGGGGCTTTTTTTATGCGAAAAAATTATCCTGTTCTCACTCTTTTTTTCGCATGCAATATGTGGAAATGTACTTGATTAAAACAGGACAACTTGGGACGATATCGCTAGAGAGTTATGTCAATTGTTCGTGTAGACATTACACAATTCCTAAACGACGCTTCCACTGGAGACAGCGTTGCTATCGCTCGTTTATGGCAAGAAGTAAACGAAGATGTTCGCGATATGGCAGTGAATATCTGCAGACGAGAATTTGCGGGCAACACGATTCAACCCACCCTTCTAGTCAACGAGGTTTGGATGCGGCTCTATGGCAAAGATGGCGAGCAACTAACTTGGGAAAACCGAGCCCATTTCTTTGGAAGTGTAGCCCGCTCGATGGTACAGATTCTCGTCGACTACGCGAGAAAACGCAATACAACTCGACGCGGCGGAGGCAAAAAGAAAATTTCAATCGAATTAGTTCCGGGCGAACTTGCCTCCAAAGAAACCTGCGTCAACGAGATGATAGAGCCGTTAATGTTGGCAATCAAAAAATTACAACAAGTCAACGAACGAGCAGCAGAAGTGATTCGACTTCGTTACGTGCTTGGATTAACCATAGAAACAACAGCAGATATCATTGGCGTAACCGACCGCACAGTGCGAACCGATTGGGTCTGGGCGAGGGCGTGGCTTAGGCGCGAACTCAAAGATGACAATTGACAACGAAAAAAT
>JASMLG010000005.1 GCA_030748805.1 Phycisphaerales bacterium
TTGGACGCAATCGCAACCAGCAGCGATGGACTGAATGAGCGTGTCTTGCCAAGCAAGCACACATTCGTCCTTTGTCATAATAAAACAAAGTTTCCACTGTTGTTTGTTTGTTGCACCAAGTAAACGTATTACCTCTGCTGATAAATCGTACATTTCGTATCGAATTGATTCGACGGTATTTTTTTGATGCTCAAGTTTTAAAAACTCTTCGATAACGCGGAGGGCTTCTGCGCAGCGGTTTCCGGCGGCTATTGCCACGTCGTTTACAGAATTTCGAGCTCCCTCTTCCTTTGTTGATACTGTGGTACCCACGTCACCGCAAACATCCCGTGAAGAGTAATGTTGTGTTTGTGTGCGTAATTGGTGCCGGCAATTTTTTATTGATGAACAGAGTTTCTGGTCTTCAATAATAAACCGAGCAATATCTTCTAAGACGCGCATTCCTTCTGTGGCGCGGTTTATGTTGGCGTCTAATACTCGATGTACAACTGACATCTGTTTATGGTACGAAATATAGTGTTTTTGTGTTTATATAGAAATCTAATTGCTATCGCATGAGTTCTACGCGACGTTGATGGCGACCGCCTTCAAAATCGGTTGAGAGCCATTTGTCAACGATAGCGTTGTAGTCGCTCTCAAGCGGACCGTTGGCGGCTAAACATAACACGTTCGCGTCATTGTGTCTTCGGCTCATTTCTGCTGCTGTTGGCTCGTGCACCAATGCAGCCCGAATACCGTCTGATTTATTTGCCGCCATCGACATCCCAATACCTGAACCACATATCAATATTCCGCAAACCGCTTCTCCAGAAACGATTTCGTTCGTCACTTCTTTTGCAACGCACGGATAATCAACAGAGTCGGCATCGCCACCATAATGTTTGTGGACAGTCCATCCGAGTGGTTCAAGGTGCTTTGCAAGACCGTCTACTATTTCTCTTGCTCTGTGGTCAGAGCCAATTGCAATTGTTCCAACTTGAAATGCCATTTATGTCCCTTCGCTTGTCAGCGCTTTTAGTTTTGATTCAATTAATTTTTCCATTTGCGTTGCAAGTGCATCGTATACCGATTGGTCTTGACCAATTGGGTCGAGAATATCTCCAGAAGGATCAAGAAGCTCTACATTGTTGGTATACATTAATGTGGCTATCAGGTGTCTCTTAGACATGCACAGAACCACATCTGCCGCGCGTGCCATTTCCCTCGTCAACACCTTGCTTGTCCCATCAAAGGAAATTCTTCGCCGTGAAAGTGCTTTAATGGTTTCTTCGCTTGTTGGGTTACCTTCTGCAGCTGAAACACCCGCCGAAACAGCCAGCCAATCCGTAAATCCATTGTCATCAAGCCATTTTTGAGCAATTCCCTCTGCCATCGGGCTTCGGCAGGTGTTTCCGGTACAAACAAATAGTATGGTAGTAATAGACATCGCTTGCAATACTCGCCACTATCGTATTGAATACTCATACATTGCACACGATGTGATTGGAATAGATTTTTGGATTTTCTCCCTGAACAAGAAATAAATGAGCTACTTCACGAATTTGGTATCACCACCAAGGGCGAAGGTGATACTTGTGTGCTTCTTGAAATGAGCGAAGACCAAAGCTTAGCAAAGCACTGCCTAGATAACGAGGGCTGTCTACCTTGCGGTAGTGACGAACAAACGGTGTGTTACACCGTTGCCGCCGAAGAACTCGGTAACACTGTCTGTGGGGCGATACATAAAATTCATCAGGGGCAAACCATCTTGATACCTTGTGGAAAATGGAGATCTGTTTTTGACGCAGTTGCTTTCAGTATGGCAAATGATGAGTTGTGGCAAGAATTTGATGCCTCTGCAACAATCAAACTCAATACCCGAGACCCGCTTTTGTTTGAGGCGAGTGATGAACAAATATTGTTATCGCTTATTACAGCGCTGATGAACGATGCAGAAACTCAAGAACAAAGCGTGTTCCTTATACCGGCTGGTGCACCTCTCCTTATTCACGTCCAACCGGGCGGACCTGTAAAGTTTTGGTTTGGAAACAACGCTTTGGCCGATGAGGTTCGGGAAGTGTATACAAACTAAAGACAATCTATTGGTTGTACAACAAACCCAGTAATGCCACGAAAAACAATTAACCCTTGGTTTATGGAAGAAGCAAACGCCATCGCTGCCATTGATGGCGCCCGCACAAGTAGAAACTGGGAAGAGCTTTCAACCGAAATAAAAAAACTGTCAGAGGCAAGGTCTCAAAGAGCCAAGGCTGCGCACAACGGGAAAAAGGTGCAACTTATTCAAAGTACAGAAGATCTTGAACGACCACACAGCGGTGGGAGATATTTGGTTCAGCCTCCACTTGTTGCAAGAGACGCTGCACTTTTTGATAACACCATGAAATCAAACAAAGTCTCTAGTCTTGTTGTGTGTCGTGAACCCAGAACCGCACTTGGTCTTTGCCCTATTGTTGCTCTAGGAAGCGGTGTAACCGCGCGGGTTCAAGTTGAGGAGCCAAAAAACCCAGACAAGCCAACTTGTGCATGGTTTGACCACGCTATTGAAGAGCTTGGAGACCATGTTCTTGAACAAATTAAGAAAGATTCACCAATCCAAAGAAGGTTGGATTATCTGATTGCTCATTTTTCCGCCATTCCTACACATGGGCGGATATATCGGAGTGCAATCGAATTTTGTGACACGCTCGCACAAGAGAGCGTGTAGGATGTCAATGCATTAGGATACAACAGTGGCTTTACGAACAACTCTTGCAACTCGTTTTTGGTTAAAAACCGTCATAATGGCGGTGGTCTGTATAGTCCTTGGAATTTGGGGTATTTGGGATTATGCCGTGGCGATTCCACAAGCCCAACTTGGTGCTGATCGTGGAGCCATCCTTCGAGATGTTCTTCAACCTGCGATGGACACAACGGCCGTTGGTTCGACTGAACGAACTGAAGCGATAGTACTTCTTCAGGTTACTGCTGAAAATGTTGGCGAAACAGACCCGGAATGGGAAGCCGCTGTGTCCACATTTATACAGGCGCTAGAGGGTGGTGATGCATCTAATTATGAGTTGGTGTTTCAAGAGGAGTTAAAAAAATATGGAGACATTGTTGCTCCTAGTAAGTTTGATAGACCTATGCAGTGGCTCTTTATTTTGTGTATACCGTTTGGTTTTTATTACCTTTGGTCATACTCAAAAATGAAGCGTCGAGCAGCAATGTATTTGCTTGATGATGTGGGCACACTTACAACACCAGAAGGTAGTTGGACAGCACAAAAAATTAAAGACATAGACATGGGAAGCTGGATTTCAAAAACAGGTAAAGCGAGAACTACATGGACAGCAAAAGTGATTGTTGAAGATCACGGACCAGTTATCCTTGATGATTATGTGTACAAAGATATTCATCTCATCATAGGGTCACTTGCTCACAGGTTTTATCCTGAAGAGTGGACTCCGCTAGCAAAACGAGTAAAAAAAGAAGTTGTGACTAGTGAAGAGTTGCCAGAAAATGCCAAAACTTCTGAAGAACTGTAATTGTGCCATTGTTATCCGCAACAAAGTTGATTAAGAGTTACAGCGGCCGAAGGGTTGTCGACCAAGTTAATCTTGAGGTTAGTGCTGGTGAGATTGTTGGCTTGCTAGGACCAAACGGAGCAGGAAAAACTACTACGTTTAGAATGATGATTGGAATG
The DNA here is from genome assembly GCA_030748805.1 of Phycisphaerales bacterium. The sequence continues at coordinate 3,683 of JASMLG010000005.1, forward strand.
ATTACGCCCGAAAGCGGGAGAGTGTTGTTTGATGAGGAAGATGTCACTTATCTTCCAATGTACCAACACGCAAGAAGAGGGATGGGATATCTCGCGCAAGAACCAAGCGTCTTCAGGGGAATGACTTGTGAAGACAATTTGCTCACTATTCTTGAAACACTGCCAATCCCAAAACCAATGCAACAGCAACGGTGTGACCATTTGCTACAGCAGTTTCATTTAGAGCACAAGCGCACACAACTTGCAAGAACATGTAGTGGGGGTGAACGCCGTAGACTAGAAATAGCAAGGTCGCTAATCACTCGCCCTAAATTAATTTTGTTAGACGAACCATTTGCTGCGGTGGATCCCCACACGGTTGAAGATGTGCAAAGTGAGGTTCGAAAACTCGCTGATTCTGGAATAGCTATTCTTGTAACTGACCACGCAGTTCAGCAAACTCTTCACATTTGTGACCGTGCATACATTATTGATAGCGGGAAAAACCTCCGCGACGGAGACCCAAAAACTATTATTAACGACGAACTTGTGAAAAAACATTATCTTGCCTCAACGTTTAAGGGAGATGAGTTTGATTGATAAAATAAAAAAAACCACCACTTTGTATACTTCACGCAATATGCGTTTTTGTTTTTTTGTTGTGTTGACCTATGTTTCTTTATTCGGGTGCGTAAAACGAACTATTTCTATCACCACCCAGCCCCAAGGCGCTCTGGTTTGGGTAAATGAAAGAGAGGTGGGGCGCACACCTGTAGATTTCGATTTTTTATACTATGGAGAATATGATGTGCGAATTGAAGGAGAGGGACAAGAACCAATTATGACTTCGAGATGGGCTGATCGTCCTCTTTGGGATGCCCCAATCATTGACCTTTTTGCGGAAATGGTTCCGTTTCGATTTGAATCCAAAACATTTTGGCATTTTGATTTTGAAGAGCGAAATGATGACCAAGAACTTTTAGTACAACGCGCAAAAAACTTGAGCGCTTCTGTCGTTCCAGACGAAGTTGAATAATATGAAACGATATATTTCACTACTCGTGATTCTCGGTGTTGCCGGTTTTATATCGTGGTGGTCCTCTAAAAATGAGGCTGGTGTTACACACCACATTCAAGATGAAGTCACAAAACTGGTTCCACTTTTTGCTGAAGACCCTAGTTCAATAAACGCTTTTGTTGTTGACCCAATCCTCCAACCAATTCTTGTGTCATCTCTTCAGCTCGCCATAAATGAATCAAAACACCAACACCAAGATATTGTTGTTGTTGTAACAGGTGGCGACAATGCGTCGTATGGCGATGGAACCGCAACACACGTAGCTACCCTGAATATAAATCACCATTCGGTTGTTGGGTTGCGAATAGTTTGTTCGTCCAAAACTGACCCGATACTAATAGCAGGTGTTTTTTCAAACAAAACAGATAGGATAGACACACCATGAAGGTTTGGATGAACGGGGTTTTTGTTGAAGACAAAGACGCCAAAGTTGGAGTCTTTGATGCTGGGTTTCAACATGGTGTTGGTTTGTTTGAAACGCTATTAGCTCGAAACGGCCAGGTTTTTCGGGCAAGGCAACACATGCAGCGACTCGCCGAGTCAGCAGCAATGTTACGACTAACGGAACAACTACAAGTTGATCCCCTAGTTGAAGCGCTGCAACTTACACTAAAAGAAAACGAACAAAAAGATGCAAGGATGCGGATTACCGTCACAGGTGGCGACCTCAACATGCTTCAACGAACCGGAAACAGCCAAGGCGGCGATCCAACTATTGTTATCCAGACACAACCGCCAACAGAGTATCCAGAAGGTTTTTATGAAAACGGAGTGATGGTTTCTCTTGCGAGTGGACGCGTTAATCCATACGAACTGGGGGCTGGGCACAAAACCCTGAACTATTGGTCAAAACTTTTAAACCTTCAACTTTCTGCCATGCAACAGTGTGGGGAGGCGTTATGGTTAACACCAAGTGCACATGTTGCTGGCGGCAGCGTCAGTAATATATTTGTTGTGAAGGATGGGTCTCTCCTAACTCCAATTGCGCGGGGCGAAGAGGATGAGAATGATGAACCATCAGCCACACTTCCTGGAATCACTCGTCAATCCATAATTGAAATTGCGGATGGGTTGGGTATCGGCACTAGAAAAAGTGAAATAAGTGTTGATGCGGTCCTCTCTGCCGAAGAGGTTTTCCTTACGAACTCAAGTTGGGGGGTGTTACCAGTAATTGGAATTCGTGCTCAGATTCAGTCTGAGGATGGTAGCAGTAGCCAAGATCAAGCGATTGGTGACGGGATTGTCGGAAATTTGACCAAACAACTTCATATCGACTACCAAAAACTTGTTGACCAAGAAACATCTGATAGTGTTTTGAGCGGTTAGCGTTTAACTCTCACATTTTTGCGACCGTTGGAATCCTTGCCCCGTGTGAGTGTTTGTATCTTTCTAGTAATTATTGTGATAATCAACAGAACACCAAATACTGCTGAGGCTACCACTCCAGCCACCACTAAAAGTGCGAAAATAGGTAAAAACAGAACCAAACCAAACACAATCACAGCTATTTTTGTGGGTGTTGACATTGGTCGAGCTGATCCAAATTGAAATTGTCTCATCACCATATATTTGAATCATAAACGGAATTGGGGTTGGTATCATAATGAAACCGCAAGGATGCACCATTGAGTACAAAAACCACACAAAACGCCTTTATCCACCTTCACCTACACAGCGAGTATTCCCTCCTTGATGGTGGAAACAAAATTGATGCACTTTTAAGTCGTGTCAAAGATTTGGGGATGGACGCTGTTGCTGTTACTGATCATGGAAACTTGTTTGGCGCATTTGAGTTTTACACAAAAGCAACTGCAGCAAAAATAAAACCAATTCTCGGGATTGAGGCATATGTTGCAATTGGTGATCGAAAAGAACGTAAGCCAACTGGTATTAGGGATGGTGGATTTCACCTTGTACTTCTTGCAGAAAATAATGTTGGTTGGGAAAACATTGTTAAGCTTAGTACCGATTCGTTTCTTGAAGGTTTTTATTACAAACCAAGAATGGATCACGAAACTTTAGAGCGTTGGTCTGATGGTGTAATTGCAATCAACGGTCATTTAGGGAGTTCAATCGCTTATCACTTGTGCAACTTTGTCGAAAGCGGGGCTGAAGAGCATTGGAATAATGCTGTTGATGAGGCAAGGTGGCACGCAAAAACATTCCCTCCAAACGAGCAAGGTGAACCACGATTTTATATTGAACTTCAACGACACGATGTTCAAGAACAACAGGCAATTAATCCATATTTGGTAAAGCTTGCGAAAGAACTAGATCTGCCAATTGTGTGTGACAACGATGCTCATTTTTTAGGAGAAGATGATTGGGATGCACACGATACGCTTTGTTGTATTTCAATGCAAAAGAATAAAGCAGATAATGATCGTTTAACGTACTCGAGGGATTTGTATGTTAAATCTCCAGAGCAAATGGCAGATTTGTTTGAGGATCTACCAGAAGCAATAGAAAACAGCGCTCTTATTGCAAACAGGTGTGAGGTTGATTTTGACCTTTCAAAAAGCCACGCTCCTGTTGTGCGGGTTACTGGTCCCTCGTCTATTGATCCATATCAAAACGGAGACCTGACCGAGTGGTTTAAAGAACAGTGCCAACGATTTACTTTGCATCCTTACGATTCTCGAGTACATACTGATATATCTGAAGAACAACTAAAAAACGATTGTGATAACGCTCTACTTTGTTTATGTGAGGCAGGGCTCGTTTGGAGGTATGGGGTTGATGGCGTAACAGATGAGATAAAATCTAGACTTGCGAGAGAGCTTGGTATTCTTTCTGACAAAAACATTAGTGCATATTTTTTGATTGTTTGGGATTTTGTCGATTGGGCAAGACAGCACAATATTCCTGCAAACGCAAGGGGGTCTGGTGTTGGGACTATGGTTGGATATGTACTTGGATTATCTAACGCGTGTCCTGTCAAGTATGGTCTTCTTTTTGAGCGTTTTACAGATCCAAACCGTTCTGAATATCCGGATATCGATATTGATATTTGCCAAGACGGGCGTGGCTCTGTAATTGATTTTGTCCGAAAAAAATATGGACACGTTGCTCAAATTATCACCTTTGGTCGTCTTAAGGCGCGTGCAGCAATTAAAGATGTTGCACGTGTACACGGATTAACCCCGAGTGAGGGACAACGGTTATCAAACTTTATTCCACCTGAGCTAAATATTACTATCGAAGATTCTCTTAAGAAGAGCGAAGATTTGAAAGACGCGTATGACAATTCTGAAAACATAAGAACAATAATCGATACAGCAAAGCAACTTGAACACCATGCTAGGCATGTTGGAGTTCACGCGGCAGGTGTAGTGATTGCTACAGAACAGCTTGACAACATTATTCCACTCTGCAGAGCAACGGGGACATCCGAAATCGTAACGCAGTGGGATGGTCCAACGTGCGAAAGAGTTGGATTGCTAAAGATGGATTTTTTGGGTCTTAGAACTCTATCTACTATTGAATTGTGTAAGAAACTTGTAACTGAAGGTTTGGGTGATGATGCCATTTGGGAAGCGGTTGGTACCAACAAAAAGGTTGACCCACACCCACTAGACCTTGAACGCATAAATTTTGAAGATGAAAAGGTTCTTAGTCTGTTTCGTCGTAGTGACACTTCTGGTGTGTTCCAGTTTGAGTCGGGCGGTATGCGCCGATTGCTCAAAAAAATGAAGCCGACAAAACTTGAAGATTTAATTGCAGCAAACGCGCTGTTTAGACCAGGACCAATGGATCTTATTGAATCTTATTGCATGCGAAAAAACGGTCAAGAAGAAGTTCCAAAAGTGCATGATATAGTTGACGGGTTTACTGCTGAAACATATGGCATTATGGTTTATCAAGAACAGGTTATGCAAATTGTTCATGCTCTTGGAGATATCCCCCTTCGCGACGCTTACACTTTGATTAAAGCAATAGGCAAGAAAAATCACAAAGTCATTAACGCTAACAGACCAAAATTCGTTGACGGCGCTGTGGAAAAGGGGTTAGACAAACGTTTTGCAGACGACTTGTTTGATTTGATTTTAAAGTTCGCTGGTTATGGTTTCAACAAGAGCCACTCAACGGGTTACTCCATTATCGCATTCCAAACCGCATACCTTAAAACATATTTTCCGGTGCAGTACATGACTTCTGTTCTCACCTTTGAAAGCGGTGCCAAGAAGACTGAGGACTGGGCACCATACATCGGTGATTGTAAACGGACAGTGTTTCCAGACCACACTTTAACGAACAAACACATTGGGTTTGGTGTTGGGTCTCCAGATATAAACTACTCAGATGAATTGTTTTCAGTTGTTTTTGGTGATGATGAAAAACATACTGCCAATGGTGGGCACATTCGGTTTGGTCTTGGTGCAGTAAAAGGTGCAAGCAATTCTGCGGTTGCGGCAATTGTTGAAGAACGAAATCATGGTGAATTGTTTACATCCATTTTTGATTTTTGCTCTCGTGTAAGTAGTCGTGCTGTAAATCGTGCTACCGTTGAATCGTTAATCAAAGGTGGGGCGTTTGACTCACTTCACGGTGTTGAAAGTCGAGCAGCACTGCTTAGTGTTTTAGACAAGGCGATTGCAATTGGTGCATCTGCTGTTAGGGATAAAGAAAGTGGGCAGGGTGGTTTGTTTGGTGGTTCAGAAGATGAGCAAGTAATAGAGGAAACTTCGATTGAACTGCCAAAGGTTACTCCGTGGACAACACCTGAAACCTTGAGCCATGAAAAAGAGGTTCTTGGAATACATGTTTCTGGCCACCCCCTTGACGAGCATGGTGATTGTTTAGAATCTTGGTGTTCAGATAATGTTTCAACATTAAGAGAAGGAAGAGATGGTAGAGAGGTTGTTGTTGGTGGGTTGCTTGTTGCCGTAAGAATTGTTGTTATTCGAAACGGTCGAAGCGCTGGACAAAAAATGGCGATCCTAACCCTGCAAGACCGGGTGGGTAAAATCGAATGTGTTGCTTTCTCTGAGCCTTATCAAAAATATGCTCATTTGTTACAGCAAGATGCCGTAGTATTGATTCTAGGAAAAACAGATCGCTCAAGAGGTGAGTTGCAAATCATTGTTGACAAGGTTAGTGCACTACAAGATGCTTCTCTCTATCTTGCAAAAAGAATAGAGTTAACCTTTTGTGAACAAAATTCAAACGGAGCAACAAAAGGGCAAATGGAACTTGTTTCTGGGTTACTTAAACAGGCTGGGTCTGCAAAAGTTGCTTCTGGAGCTACTCCAGCTGAGGTGGTTGTTTATATCAACTCTGGAAACCATACTACAACCCTTCAAAGCCGGCAAAGGGTTGTAATTGAACCAAAACTTGTGCAACAAATTGGCGATGTTATTGGTCAAGACAATGTTCGACTTGTGTCTATCGGTAGCAATTAACAGTTTGTTAAGCTGCTTTATCGTTCAACCAATCATCGTCGTCAATTGATTCACTTGGCCAATGTGATTCGGCTCGATGGTGAATTTTAACAATAGTATCGAGTTGCTGACCAAAAATTGAACGGGTGGTTTCAATTGTGTTTATTGATTCTGTTTTAAATGTTCGTGATTCATCGCGGAACAATACTATAACCGCCATGCACTGATCTCCTGAAAAACATCCGTAAGAGACTACCTCGTTTCCGGAGAAGTCGGTTGGGTCAAGACCCATGGCGTCTGCAAAGCGCTCTCCGTTTTTAACATGTTTAATTTGCTCATCGGTTGAAATAACTGAGCAAACAGCTGGTCCAATCGTATCAATCAATGATTGAAATTGTTCTGGTTGTCTGTCATAGTTTATGTATGCACCAATTCCCCAGTCGCCCATACCTTCTCGCAAATACACGACTGCGTTCATAGCACCAACTCGTGTCAACATGTAGCCAAGTGCTGTTCTTAGCATTGACTCTACTTCAAGCTCTTGGTTAAGTAGGGTTTGAAACTCGGCTCCAATGGCACACTGCTGCATCTTTTGTTGTGTTTCGCAATTTACATTTGCTAGTTCATTGTTTAGGGCATCGTTGGTTTCTTCGGCAAGATGTCGCGCTTCATTCATTTTGCCACATAAACGAACTGCGTAGTTAGCGCGATCTTGTATTTCCTTATCTTCTTGTTGCTTTTGCAACAGAGCGTGGGTTCGTTCAGCAACACGGTTAAGGTCTTTTGGAATGTTTATAAAATCAGAGCCACCGTTTCGGATGAATTGAATTACTTGATTCGTGCTTGGGTTTGAGGAATATCCTATAGCAACTGTAGTTGGGCTTAATAGTGAGATTGATTCAAAAATGGTTTCTGTTGAGGTTTCATCATAGTCCGCAGAAACAAAAACCACGGAGATTTTTTCGTTGCATGATACTTCTTCAAAAGATGATATTGATGTTGCTGTTGTAACACTGTGACCATGGATTTCTAGTGAAGCGCGAATGGCGTCAACCGTGCTTGTTTCCGAGCCCAACACAAGTATGTTGGCCGGCCCGCTCTCTAGCTTGTGGTTATTAATGTTTTTAAACGCTTTGTCGAACTGATCCATGGTTGCCTTTCTGTCCCCGATCAATACTCGGTTCTTTTATGTTGAGAGTAACTGCAGTACTGCTTTTTTGATTGTTTCACTAGATTCGTCATATTTCGATGGTACATTCAGGTCCTGATGAGTATTTTTTACAACAACAATCATTGGATCCACACCTTCGGGGCTTGAAAGTGTGTTTTGAACCATTTGCTCTTGCAGACCAGGCACACTTGAGCCCATGAACACTAGTTCTGGCTTGAATTTGTGTGCGAGGAATCCAGCTTCCCACGCGTTTGAAGCGTGATGGATTTTGAGGTTGTGCCCAACAGCATGGTTTCGAATAACCGAATCTGTTTCTATTGAGTTAAGACCGATTACAAGAACTTGGATAATTGATGTTCCCAATCTACTTTGGTCCATGTTGTTTTGTTGCATAAACCGCTGAAGTTCGGCACGTGGAATTCTGCGAAAACGAGATCCAGGAACCTTGAACCCTTGTAAACGCCCGCTGTCAAAACAACGAATGATTGTTTGTTGTGAGACATTACATATTTTTGCAGCTTCACCTGTTGTAAATACTTGTTTGTCTGGAGGCGGGGTTCCGTTTGTTTTGTTCATCATTTTTTCAAACCTTATATTTGGTTTATGTTGTTTATAAAGCAGCTGGTCTTTCCTAAACTGCCACAACCACCTTCGTCCCCAAAACTACGCAACTTCACAGGGCTTAGTAAAGATGGGCAAAAAACACCGTTTGAAGCGTGTTAACAAGTGATAATGTTGATTGGTTTACCGATTATCGGTCTATGGGTTGTTTGGGTGTCGGGTTTTCCAAACCCGAACCGCCTCTGGAACCCTTGGGTACATGGGTAACAAAACTGTTGGATCTATTGTCTTGCCTTCTTTATATAGTCCAACGCCAATCCTAAGAAGTGTTAATGCGTCTGTTTTACTTGGAAGGATTGGAACACCATGTTGCTCTATCATTATTTTTGTTTCTTCTGGTAAATATTCATCTGCGAAAACAGTGTGGATATTGCCAATGTTCTCAGAAATCGATTGTGTTGATGTGTTTTTTGATTTACACACCCATTCGCCATCTATTTTTGTAACCAAAGAAAGCCAAAAACTATCATCCTTAACACTAGATATTACAAAAAATGGTCCATCTCCAACATTTGATTGGTTCGCAATACTTATTGCTGATTCTACCGGGACGATTTTTGCTCCTGAAGCAAGGGCTATCATTTTGGATATCGCGGTTGAAGTACGCAGTCCGGTAAACCCTCCAGGTCCAATGCTAACGACAACAAGTTCTATATTTTGTGGAACAATTTCTAGTTTTTTTGAAACCATGTCTATGGTCGGTAGTACTTCGTCTACCTCTTGATTATTAACATGCACCCGCTCTACCTTTGTTTCGCCAGTTCCATTCATCATGGCAACACTTCCAAACTGTTGCGAGAGTTCTAAAGATATGGTTGTTGGATAGGTAGACAATTTAGAATTCATTCTGGTTATCTGGAACCGACGACAGGGGAATTGCTGACTTCATTGTTTCTTGTGCGTCTAGAATAGTGTCAAGTTCAATTGGTAGTGCAACCCCTTTTTCATGGTCGCTGTTTAACCGCAACACGTTTGGCAACAGTGCCTCGATTCCGTCCGGAACCCAAGCATGACCCAAGCAAAACAACGAGACATCCCAATAATCTGCGAGTTCGTCGACTTGTTTTTGTGAGTATTGACGCCCCCAAACCAACAAAAACGCTGAACCAAACCCCCCACAATAATCCGCTGTTGTTAGTTCTTTGTCAAGAATATCAACATCAAACTCATCCATTGACAGTTCGTTTGGCAAACTGTGGACACACAGCAAACCTGATTTTGATTGAACCGCCAATGGCATTGCTAAAATAAATCTATCTAGTGCTTCAATAACTTTGTCACACTGTTTGTTAAAGACGTGTCTTACACCATGTATAAACTTTTCGACGAGTTCGCCAGAACCTTTTGTAATAAATCTGCCGGTGGTTTGAGATAATTCGTGGTTTGCAAGAATCGGGTGGATTTGTGTTGGATAGTCGACAACTAGGTTCGCGACCTTTACCAACATTTGATAACTTAAATCTAGGGAATCTGTTGTGTTTCCAGAGTGAATTAACTCTTGTAGTACAAGATGGTTTGTGGGTGTGTCAAGGTTTGCCAAATCAATAATTTTTGTAAGGTGGGACGGGTTGTCATGTAAATCACCTGTAACAAGAAGTCTTCCTTTATCAGGAAGGTGGTGAGTACACCCCAAGCGTCCAGGAAACCCCGTCATACACTCTGTGGCTTTTATCAGCACATCACAAACTTCATCTGGATTTGAAAGGTTTATTGGTGTGTGCGCCATTGATTACCGTTTATTAAAAATCGCTGAACTTTGTCCAAACGAACAGTTTTTCCGAACCATTCCTATTTGAGAAATTCTCTCCCACGCACTTTCCGCATTTAACTCAGAGTGTTCAATACCAATAGAACGTCGGTTATGTTCTTGTGCAACCGTGTTGGTTGTTCCGCTACCAGCAAAGGGATCCAACACCAGATCGCCTTCATTTGAACAAGCGAGAATTATCCTCTCAAGGTAAACCTCTGGGTTTTGATTGTGGTGTCCTTGTCTCCGCTCTTTGTTGTTTCCTTGAACTCTTCCCCAATATTTTCCATACCACACATCCATCGGAACACGCATCCCCTTATTTTTTTCTTTCTCATGGGTTCTTTTGTCATTATAAATTGTTGCTCGATCGCTTTTTTCCAAAACATCTTCTGGGTTCCAAACTCTGTTGTTTGGGTCTTTTACAAAATACAAGGCGTGTACTTTACTCATAATGAAGGATGCGTCACGACACTGCCCAAACCGGAAGTGCCAAACACACCAGTTAATCATTGTTAACCCCCTGCGTTTCAAGTGAACAACAACCTCAGCCACTGTGTCGTCTGGAATACTCACCCAAATTGCACCGGTTGGTGACAAAATATTTATGCAGGCATCAATCCAATCAAACGTAAAGCGTTCAAATTCATTACGTGGCATGTTGTCTTCCCAACCGTCATAAGGTACCTCCCAATTAAACGGTGGGTCGGCAAAAACCAAATCAACTTCACCCTGATCTGGAAGGTTGGGAAGTATTTCTCGACAATCACCGACGTAAAGTCGGGTGTCGGGGTATTGTTTGGAAAAGTTTGGTTGAATTTGTTTGATTTCTCGTGGTAGATGCGGGCTTGCTGTATCTCCGAGTAATTTTACTGTTGACCAGTCATCGTCTTGGTGCTGTGACCTATCTATGCCAACAGGTGTTGTGTATCCGCCTGGTCGTGATGCTGTTGTTGTTTTCCTTTCAGACATTTTATAGCGTTCCAAAAATGCGATCGCCAGCATCGCCAAGTCCAGGAAGAATATACCCATCTTCATTTAAACAGCGGTCAAGTGAGGCGGTATAGATAGAAATATCTGGGTGTTCGGTTTTCATTTTTGCAACGCCTTCTGGAGATACAACAAGGCAAACCATTTTGATTTGAGTGCAACCATAATCTTCTTCCAATAGCCGAGCTGCATATGAGGCCGATCCGCCTGTGGCAAGCATTGGGTCGATTAACAAAACTGGACCGTTGGAAATATCTGTTGGAAGTTTGCAGTAATACGGAACGGGTTGTTTTGTTTCCTCGTCTCTGTATACCCCAATGTGACCAACCCTTGCTTCTGGAATCATTGACAATATTCCGTCGGTCATCCCGACACCTGCTCGTAATATAGGAACAAGAGTAATTGGGTGCGCAAGTTGTTGCCCAGTTGTTTTCTCTATTGGTGTTTCAACATCTATTTTTATTGTTTTGTAGTCTCTTGAAATTTGAAAAAACATTAGCCCTGCAGTTTCATTAAGTAAACGGCGAAATTCCGAGTGTGTGGTGTTTAGGTTTCGAATTCTTGTTAATTTTTCTTGAATAACAGGGTGTTCGAAAACCCACAGGTTTGGATGTTCTTTGTTTTGTGTTGGCATTCTGGGTTTAATTATCATATCAGGGTATTGTGCTGATAGAATCTGCGTTGTAATGAAACTATTGTGTCTATTTCTATTTTGCCTGCTACCTTGTTGTGATAGCGGATTCCAACAAATTGATCGGCGGGTTGATGAAATCATGTCGGAAAAAAGCCGATCTATTGGTGCCACCAAACCAGATATTGTTCTGCGAACTGGCGACACTTTTTCTGATTCCATTGAAGACATGGATCCGGCCACCATCAATCCTTCCAGTGAAAACCTTAAATATATTGTGGCTGGAGATCTTGATGCAGGGGCAATTGCGCAATCTCTTGATAATGCGGAGCAAGACCTTGCTTCTGTAAGCGACCCACTATCTCTTGATGAGGCGTTAATGTGGGCCAACACACACGCTAGAGAGGTTGAGTTCGCAGAATATGATTACCTTTCTACAACACTCGCTCTTCTTGGTGAACTTCGTTTGTGGGGACCTCAGTTCTCTAACACTGTTACTGCTGGACTAGATGCCAACACTACCAACGGTTTGTATGACACTTCACTTGATGTTGTTAATGATTTTCAGATAACCCAAAATCTACATAATGGTGGAACTATTTCTGCAACTGCACTAAGTTCTTTTGCCAAAGATCTGCACGCTTCGTCAACAAGCGATTCTACTTCTGAACTTGGTCTTTCGATTGAAATTCCTTTGTTAAAGGGCGCTGGTGTTGTTGCAAGGGAATCACTTATTCAAGCAAAAAGAAATCTTGTGTATGCTGCTAGAGATTTTGAAAGATTTCGCCGTGTTTTTTATAGAGATATTGTGAGTGATTATTTATCTCTTGTTGTTTTAAAACAATCGCTTCACAACGCACAAATGGGGGTTGATTCTCTTCGCCAACTCGCCTTAAGGCAAACCGCCTTGTATCAGTCTGGTAGAACTAGATTATATGATTCTGCAGATGCAGAAAACCAAGCCCTTGCTGCGGTTGCAAGATTAAGCCAGTCGTGGGAACAATATCGTCTTGCGGTGGATCGATTTAAAATTCGCATAGGGTGGCCGCTTGATTCTCCAGTAGACGTAATTCCAACCTCTATAGGTGTTGTTCCTCCAAGTGTAAATGTGGGTGAGGCGGTAGTGCAAGCGTTGCAGTATCGGCTGGATTTACAAAACGAGTTTAACCAACTTGGTGACGCAAAGCGAGGTGTAGAAAACGCAAAAAACGATTTGTTGCCAACCGCTACGGTTTCGATGAGTGCAACAACTACAAGCGAGCCTGATAAGCCAGCAAAGTTTGTTGGAAAAGATATTGATTACCTCGCCGGTCTTTCTGTTGACCTGCCTATTGATCGTGAAACTGAGCGAATATCTGTTCGACAAAAACAGATTACACTCGAAAGAGCAAGGAGACAGTATCGAGAAGCTCGAGATGTTGTTTCTGTTGAGGTTCGATCTGCTCTTCGGAATATTGAGGTATACCAATTTACGCTAGATTTACAAATACGAAACGTAGAAATTGCTGTTCTTGGTCTTGATTCTATTAATGCTGATCCTGATCGGGTTTCGGTGTTAGATCAAACACGTGCAATTTCTGATTTACAGAGTGCAAAAGATGCTCGCGACAGTGCAAGAAGAGATCTTGAGCTCTCTATTGTTAATTATTTGCTTCGCGCGGGGCAACTCCGTATATCTTCTGATGGTCAGCTTGTGCTGCCTCAAGGAGCACATGAGTAACCAAATGTGTTTACAATTGCTATGAAAATGCGTAGAGGATTATCGACAAGTGGACTTGTGGTTGCCATTATTCTTGCTGTAGGAGTTGGTGTATGGATGCTTTTTGGTATTGGTGGAAACACTGGTTCTAAAGGAGTTAATTCTGGTGAATTATATGAGGTGGTTGTGGGATCTTTTGATATAAAAGTCCCAACATCTGGAGAGCTTGCTTCTGAAAATCAAATTAGTATCCACAATCATCTTGAGTCTGGTGCCACTATCATTGAACTTGTTGATGAGGGAACACATGTTCAGGTTGGTGATGTGTTACTTAGATTAAACGATGAAAAAATCAGAGACAACATTCGTAATTCGGAGTTAAACGTTACTTCTGCGGTTAACAATTTGCAAAGTGCTAAGTCATCTTTATCTATTTCCGAAAAGAAACGTGATTCTGAACTGGCAGTGAAGCAGCTTGCAATTGATTTAGCAACACTTGCCTTGAAGGCGTGGCAGGATGGAGAGGTCGTTGCTAAACGTCAAGATCTTGCTCTTGCAGTTCAAACAGCTGAAAAAAATTATCAACGACTATTGAAAAAATATGAGTCTTCAGCTGAATTGTTCAAACAAGAGTTTTTAAGCAAGGATGAGCTGGACCAAGATGAAATTGCGTTATTAAACGCAGAGGCAACTCTTAAAAAAGCTCAGCTTGATGTTGATGTATATGAAAACTACACACACCATCAAAACAAGCAAAAAAAAGAATCCGATCTTCAACAAGCCCTTGATGAACACGAGCGAGCAGTTGATCGTCTTGCGTCTGAGATAAAGAGTTCCAAAGCAAACATTGATGCTAAAGAAAACCAATTACTTTCTCACCAAGAAAAACTAGAAAAACAACAAGATCAACTTAAGAAGTGTGTCGTTCTTTCCCCAGCAACTGGGATGGTTGTGTATGCATCAAGTATGAACCGTCGTGGTGAAGAAAGGGAAACTCTCGCTGTTGGGAAAAATTTGTACAGGAACGAGTTACTTATGACCATCCCGGACACCTCTAACATGGTCGCAAGGGTTAAGGTGAACGAAGCCCTGAGTGGGCTAATTGAACCTGGACAGCGGGCCACTGTAACTTGTGACGCATTCCCTGAGCATACTTATGATGGTGAGGTTTTGTCCGTTGGTGTTCTTGCCGAGGGTGGTGGTTGGAGGGATCCAAACAGACGAGATTACACTGTAGAAATCAAGCTTGTTGACACTTTTGGAACTACTTTAAAACCATCCATGCGGTGTTCTGCGGAAATATTTGTTGCCACCGTTAGTGATTCTTTATTCCTCCCAATTCACTCTGTCCACCGTGATGGTGGTGTCGTGTGGGTTTGGGTGCAGCGAGGTGGTGGGTTTGCTCAACAGCAAATCACAATTGATCAGTTTAGTGATTTGTATGCCTCAGTTACTTCCGGGTTGGTTGCTGGAGATGTAGTATTGCTTCGAGAACCAACACCGGGACGGGTTGTGGGTCGACTTCCAAGAGAAAACGGTGATTGATGTCAAAGAAAATTGTTGTAGGTGTAACTGGTGCTTCTGGCGCCCCATATCTTCTTAGATTGCTTCGCATTCTCGCTGAAGATGGGGTTGAAATTCACCTGTCTGTTTCTTCGCTTGGCAAAAGACTGCTTGCTGAGGAGTTGAATATCACGAACATAACTGCTGAGTGTTTGGGTATACCCGAGTGCAGCGACTCGCTTGTTATTCACAACAACAACGACTTGGGTGCAACAATATCTTCTGGAACTTTTTTACATGATGGAATGGTTGTTTTGCCGTGTTCTAGTAATACTCTTGGCGCTATTGCCTCTGGAATCACCAACACTTTGGTTCAAAGAGCAGCTATGGTTTGTTTGAAAGAGAAAAGGTTGCTTGTGCTAGCGCATAGAGAATCGCCACTGAGTCTTATTGATCTACGAAATATGTGCATTCTTGCTGAGTCTGGGGCGGTTGTTGCCCCATTATCGCCTGGTTTTTATATGAAACCAGACTCCCTTGAAGATATTGTAGATTTTATGGTTGGCAAGATTGCAGACCTGTTGGGTATACGCCATTCTCTTCCAATTCGCTGGAATTCTGATAAGTAGTTCGTCTCTGTCGCTTTCCGTGATACACTTTTACTATGCGACACATACTACTACTTATTGCTTTCGTGTTTTATGGTTGTTCATCTATTGCAACCTATCCCCCAATTGAAGAGAAAACTATTCTTGCGCCACCAAATCCGGCTAATGAACCGGTGCCAACAATAATGGGTAAGGTTATTACTTACTCTCATGAGCATTATGGCGGCATGGATTCTATTGTTTTTAATTTGCCCGAAGGTGTAAACAAAAAAACATACGACCTTGTTGGTGATTTTGTTGAGAATGCAACCCCAATGTCCACCGAGAATGAACTTTCATATCACATAGTTGAACTTCGGATCCGTGGTCTTTCTGCTGATGCGGATGTACTTTTTCCATCCGCAAGTGGAAACTATGGAATGGCAACTGTGCGATTGAAGTCTTCAATACTTGGTGATTGGGAGGTTGTGAATGACAGAGTGTGGTTAATCCCGGTTGAAACTCCTCCGCTTCCAACATACAACACAAGCGATATGGAACTTGTTGAAGTAGAATCTTCCGATTATGAGAATTGACCCTAGGTGGATTGATGAGGCTGTTTTGCAAGCCGAAAAATCTTGGTCAGAGGGTGGTATCCCAATTGGTTCTGTTCTTGTAAATTGTGTGGGGGAAATTGTTTCGTGTGGACACAACGAGCGGGTGCAAAGTGGTGATCCAACAGCTCACGCAGAAGTTGTCTGTTTTAGAAACGCTGGCAGAAGGCGCGATTGGAAAGAACTTACTATTGTTTCAACACTAAGTCCGTGCATTATGTGTACTGGTACAACCCTGTTATTTGGTCTAAAACGCGTAATTGTTGGAGAAAATAAAAATTTCCTTGGCGCAGAGGCGTTAATGTGTTCGAATGGTGTACATGTTACTGTGCTTCAAGATGAACGTTGTATAGAATTAATGAAACGGTTTCTAACTGAGAAACCGGATCTTTGGTCAGAAGATATTGGCCAATAAATAAATGGAGGTGTCGTATGAAACGACCAATTACGCCAAAGCGGCAACAAACTAGCCGCCCCAAAATGTCTACACGAAAGAGTATTCGTGTGCTGAGACCGTCAAGTAGTCACGCAAAAACGATTCGACCAAACGCGTCTACAAAGTAATAACTCGCTTGCTCGTCTTAATCACGTTCAACTAGCATTGTTACTGCGTTTCCGCCACCCAAACATAAACTCACAACCCCTTTTGTTGCGCCTGTTCTTTTCATGTGGTGAATAAGGGAGACAAGAACTCGGGTTCCTGATGCACCAATCGGGTGGCCGAGTGCGATTCCTCCTCCGCCAACATTTACTTTTGATAAATCTACTCCAAGGTGTGCCATGTTTTGGAGTACTTGAACTGCAAAGGCCTCGTTAATTTCAAACAAATCTATGTCGTCAACAGAAAGGCTGTTCCTCTGAAGAAGTTGTTCGATGCCAAGACCTGGAGCAGTAAATATTTTCTTGGGTTCAACACCAAACGTGTTGCTGTCAACGATGCGGACAAGTTGGGTTGCGCCTGTTTTTTCTGCTTCTTCTTGTGACATAACAACCACGGCGGCACCACCGTCTGAAATTTGTGATGCATTTCCTGCGGTTACCGACCCCTCTTTTGCAAATGCTGGTCGTAATTTTCCAAGGGATTCTGTGGTTGAATCACCACGAACACCTTCGTCTTGAGATATATCTGCTCGTTGTTTTATTTGTTTTGCTTCTAGCGAGATTATCTCTTCATCAAACCACCCAGACTCGATAGCAAGGGCGGCACGTTGGTGAGATGCCGAAGAAAGTTCGTCTTGCTCTTCACGTGATATGGAAAATTCGGTTGCTGTCCACTCAGCAGCACTTCCCATTCCCCAGTTTTCAAACGGGCAGGTTAAACCATCATGTTGCATGTGATCTATCAACTCGCCAGGACCAAATTTTATTCCGTTTCGAACATGTGCAATATGTGGAGAGTTCGACATGTTTTCCATACCACCAGCAACCACTGTTTTGTTGTCACCAGAACGGATTGATTGGGCGGCTTGCATTACTGTTTGTAATCCGCTTCCACAAACTTTATTTATGGTAACTGCGGATAAGGAATTTGGTAGACCAGCAAGAAGGCCTGCTTGCCTAGCTGGGTTTTGCCCCAAGCCAGCTTGTAATACGCACCCCATGATGCACTCGTCAATATTTTCTGGTTGTACTCCTGAATCTTCAACTGCGGCTTCGATTGCCCACGCACCAAGTTGTGGTGATGGTACTCTTGATAAACCTCCTAAAAAACGACCTACTGGAGTTCTGCGGGCGGAGACAATGATTGGTTGTTGTTGGGGTGTTGTCATGGTGTTTTCTCTTCATCCAAAGAAAGGGTAGAATGCTCTGTATTCGAACAGCGGTAAACGTACCATCCTAATCGAAATTTCATGCCAAGGGATACCATTTATGGAAAAGCGCTGGACACAAGATAACCTCACAAGCCTACAAAGCAACATCCTTGCTGAAGAGCAAAAACACCCCGGAGCAACCGGCGAGTTTAGTTGGATTTTATCCGCCATTTCTCTTGCAACCAAGGCCATTGGAAACAAGGTGCGATGTGCGAGAATTCAAGATGTAATTGGTGAAGTCGGAGAAACCAACGTTCAGGGAGAGATTCAGCACAAACTCGATGTTATTGCAAATGAAATAATTCTGAGGTGTCTTGGAGATCGGGAAAACATTGGGGTTCTTGCGAGTGAAGAAAACGAAACCCCGTTTTTGCTTAGAAGAAGGATTGAGGGTGGGCGGTATGCCGTGTTGTTTGACCCGCTTGATGGTTCATCCAACATTGATTCTTCTGTTGGGGTTGGAACTATTTTTAGTGTTTTACGGCTTTCTGACGAGGGTTCTAGGGAAGAAGCAATGTTGTCCAGAGGAAAAGAGCAGGTTGCTGCAGGATATGTTTTATACGGATCCTCAACAGTTCTAGTGCTCACCACTGGAAACGGTGTAGATATGTTTGTGCTTGATCAATCTATTGGCTCGTTTGTGTTGGTTTCAAAGGGTATTAAAATACCAAATGATAACTGTACCTATTCTATTAACGAGGCATATACCAACAAGTTTAGTAATGGCGTACAACAATACTTAAAGTGGGCACATCAAAACAATTATTCAAGTAGATATATAGGTTCGATGGTTGCTGATGTACATCGTGTCTTATTAAAAGGCGGGGTATTCTTATATCCTCCAACAACAGATAAGCCAGAAGGAAAACTTCGGCTAATGTATGAAGCAAACCCAATGGCAATGATTATCGAACAGGCGGGTGGCAAGGCTGTTGCAAAAGGAAAACGTATATTAGATATTAACCCAGATGGTCTACACCAAAGGACAAGCGTGTTGCTTGGTTCAACTGACCAGGTCGACGCAGTATTACAACATTTAACATGACTACAACTACAACAACATCTGTCGTTCTTTCAAAAAACACAAACCAAGCACTTGGAATCGGTCGCTTTGCGGTCGATTTTATGAACAACACAATTGGCGAGCCCTCTCAGGACGTGCTAGATCGTACAACGCTCTTTTTTACGGATGCTGTGTTGTGTGGTTTATCTGCGGTTGCTGTTAAAACAAATGCCCCAACCATTCTTAGAAATGAGGCACTTTCGTTTCCTGTTGAGGGCGGGGCGACGGTGTTTGGTTCTGCCATCAGTGTTTTCCCAGAAAAAGCGATACTTGCAAACTGCGCTGCGGTCCGAGAATGGGACTCAAATGGAACAAATTTTGGGTACAACCCAAAACTTGGACACACCGCTGGTGAGTTTGGGCACAATGATTTTTATAGTGTTCCTGTCGCAGCTGCACAGGTTATGAATCTTGGTGGTGGTGATGCGCTTCGTGGAATGATTTTGCTTGATGAAATACGTGGTCGACTTGCCGAAGTTTTTAGTTTAAAAACATATAAAATTGACCATGTTGTCCATGGAGCAATTGCTTCAGCTGCTGTGTATGGCGCAATGTGTGGCGCAACACCCGAGCAAATAGAAGCCGCCATCGGAATGTGTGTGGCACACTTTGTCCCGTGGAGAGCTATTCGTGCTGGTAAACAATTGTCTGACTCCAAGGGTTCCTCCGCAGCAATTAGTACTGAGGTTGCCATTGTTTCTATGAAGCGGGCAATGAATGGATTTATGGGTCCTCGTGATATTTTCAGAAATCCAGAATCAATGTTTCGACAGTTTGAACAAACTGGTGGTGACTCTCCATTTGATTTGATTTTGTCACACAGCGGCTCTGATTTTGCTGTAATGGGGATGCATTTTAAAATCGGGTTGTATGAACACCAATCAGCTGGTGCGTTGCAGGGTCTACTTAATTTGATTGAGAAAAATCCAGCCATTGCTTTAGATCCTTCACAAATTGAGTGTATAAAAATTACGGCGTATGAACCAGCATTTGGAATCATCGGAGACCCTGCAAAGCGTAACCCAAAAACGCGTCAATCTGCAGATCACTCTATGGTCTACATCGTGTCGGCAATGTTACGAAAAGCAAAAGAGGTGGTCGAGTCTGATGGGATTGGGTTTTTTGATAATTCAAACGACGAGGTGTGGAAGCGACTCATGCTCACGCCTTATGATTTTGATCTTGATGCAATCACAAACGAAACCACCCAATCTATTATGAAAACAATAGTTTTCGAACACGGCGGTCAGGAGTTCGATGAAAAATATCCTGATGGAATACCAACCTCTGTACACATAACTATGAAAAATGGAGAGGTGTTTGATAGTGGTTTAATTATGTACCCAAGTGGCCACGCTCGAAACAATGTGTGTGATTTGGAAGATATTCTTCAAGCAAAGTTTGCTATGCATGGGCAAATTGCTATGGACGACCCTTCTATTATTGTTGACCGTTGTAACGCTATTGCAAGTCTTGATTCAGATTCAGTTCAATCTATTTGGGATGTCACTCTAGCAAACCGACCGGTATATAAAGATTGATTTACGAGGGCAATAGGTGAGATAGAAGTTCTACGACACCTTTGCCTTGTGTGGCGATGGTTTCTAGGATTTCTCTACCTGACGCTATATCTAAGAGTTCGCGTACCAGAGCGCTGTCGCCATCGTAATCTGCTTTGTTAACCACAAAAGTATCTGCTATTTCTAGTATCCCCGCCTTGTCCATTTGGACTGAGTCTCCCATTCCTGGTACAAGAACTACCACTGTTTTGTCGACTACATCTCTAACAGCCACATCGTTTTGACCAGCTCCAACTGTTTCAACAAACACATGCTCAAAACCTGCGCCTCCAACAAGCTCGAGTATTTCTGGTAACGAGTTGTAATCTTCTCCAACCCTTGCCAAGCTTCTATAAAAAACATTGTTATCAACCGTGTTGAAATCCACCCGTAAACGGTCGCCCAAAAGTGCACCGCTACTTATTGGACTCATTGGGTCGTATGCAACAATTGCTAATTTCTCACCGCGCCGAACTTTTTCTGCAGCCATCGTTGCGGTAAGGGTTGATTTTCCAGCTCCAGGGGAACCAGTAAATCCAATTACAACTTCTGGTCTCTTGCGCGGAGCGTCTACTTTTTCACCATCTTCTATCAGGCTGATGTTTCGAGCAAGTGTTGCTAGAGAATTGTCGATAGTTGTTGAAAGTGGCTCATATGGAAGGGTTGCCGAACGAACGGCATCTACAATATCAAGCATACTCGTGCCGGTGTGATAGACACCGCGTACTCCCGAATCAAGAAGTGGCTGGATGTCTTTTTGTGGAATAATTCCACCAACATCGACTGTCAAATCTGGGCGACCCACACTTTGTAGTTCTTCCATTAATCGGGGCACTAGAACAAGATGAGAGTTGCTCATCATGGAACACGCCACCATGTCTACATCTTCGTCTCGAGCAGAGATAGCGAGAGATCTTGGTGTTTGCCATAGTCCAGAATAAATAACATGAATACCACTGTCGCGAAGCGCTCTTGCTATAAGTTTTACGCCTCGGTCATGTCCATCGAGACCCATTTTCCCAAGCAAAACACGGGGCCTGTGTGGAAGGTCGCCACATCGGTCTTTTTTCTCTAGTTGGGTGGTTGGATCGGTAGTTGGAGAAGTCATATATGGCACATGATATCAGGAGTCAAACAGTCGTTATTGGCTGTATTGTACGCATCTGTATGTCAACTAATGTGCAACAATCTATCAAGGAATCCCTACAGAGGGGGTTTGGATCCGTATTGGAATTGCAATGGAGCGATATTGACCCTGTGGTTCGAAAATCCCAAAACTCAAAGCATGGAGATTTTCAAGCAAATGGCGCGATGGGGCTAGGGAAACAAAATGGCATAAACCCAAGAGAGTTGGCTCAAAAAGTCGTTGACGAAACAGATTTTGGAAACATTGTTGAGTCAGCTGAAGTTGCTGGCCCTGGATTTATTAACATCCGACTAACAAACGAGTCGATTGTTTCAATGTTGCACATAATGGACACTTGTGATCTAGGTATTAAACCAGATATTGATACACATCCTGTTGTTATAGATTTGTGTGGGGTGAATGTAGCAAAGCAATTGCATGTTGGTCATTTGCGATCAACAATTATTGGTGACACACTTGCTCGACTCTATGAACGGTTTGGTAGAAAGGTTTACCGTGAAAACCATCTTGGGGATTGGGGTTTGCCCATTGCAATGGTTCTAGAACGCCTGTTAGCCGAAAACATAAACCTTGACACCCTGTCGCTTGATGATCTAAATATTGCATACAAAAATGCACAACTGTGTGCAAAAGATGACATTCGTGGAATTAGCGCAGCAAACAATTTGCTTGCGGGGCCACACAGGTTTGCTGAACTAGAAGAACAAAACGGTGGTGCTCTTGATGCGCAGGCCTCTGCAAAAAACGTATTAAACTCGCTTCAAAAGGGCGACATAGAGTTGCTTAATAAATGGCAAAAACTTATTGATTGCACAATGCGCTCTGTGTTTAAATCGCTTCAACTACTAAATGTAAAAATTGGTCCCGAAAACAATCGTGGAGAATCTTTCTATCGAGATAAACTAGGTGGGATAGTTCAAGAGTTTTTTGATGGTGGTTTTGCTGAAGAAGATGATGGGGCTGTTGTTGTTCGTTTTGAAAAAAGAAAGCGTCCAATGCTAATTCGCAAGTCAGACGGTGGTTTTTTATACGCCACTACAGATCTTGCTGCAATAAAGTTTCGCACTCAAGAGCTTGGTGCAAACCGGGTTATTTATGTTGTTGATGCAAGGCAGCGGGATCATTTTAAAGATTTGTTTGATGCCGCATCGTTAATCGGTTGGAACAAAACTCCTGACGGTATCCCTGTTGAGTTTGTTCACATTCCTTTCGGATCTGTTCTTGGGGAGGATAAAAAACCACTTAAAACAAGAAGTGGCTCGAACGTTACTCTGGACTCTTTGCTTCAAGAAGCCGTGGACAAAGGTACGTCCGAGGTTGTGTTGCGGTCAAAAGACCCAAAATCACCAACACACAACATGTCAAAAGAAGAATTAGAAACAATTGGTCGGCAAATTGGAATTGGTGCCATCAAGTACGCAGATTTGTCAAATGATTTGGTTCGTGATTACGTTTTTGATATGGAGAGGATGGTTGCGTTTGATGGGAACACTGGTCCATACATACAGTACGCTTGTGCGAGAATAACATCTCTTATTAATAGGGGTGGGGTGTTGGGTGTGGATTCCAATATTATTCTCCACGAACCAGTAGAGCGGGAACTAGCACTGCAATTATTGCAGTACAACAACGTTCTTCAAGACACCGTGAAACACCTAGAACCACACCGACTTTGCACATGGTTGTTTGAATTAACTGAAATATTCAATTCGTTCTATCAGTCTTGTCCCGTTTTAAGTGTTGAAGACGAGTCCGTCCGTTCGTCGCGTCTTAAACTTTCTGAACTTACTCGTAGAGTTGTTGTTGATGGGCTGGACATCCTCGGCATAGAATCTCCTAACCAAATGTAATTTATTATGAACAAAACAGAACAAACACCACAAACAAATCCCATACTTTTTTATGTTGGCGCACTGCTGCTTTTGGTTTCACTCGCGGCTTCTTTCATGCTTGCTGGAACAAAACTAGGAATTTTCACAACCCTTCCTGGATGCGGAGTTGGAAGTGGGTGCGATGCTGTAACCAAGGGTCCTTGGGGAACTGTTCCGGTGATTGGTTGGCCCGTCTCGTTTGTTGGAGTGTCTTGGTTTGCCACGATTTTTGTTTTGTGGGTTCGTGGATGTTCAAGACATGTTTTGTTTTTGTGGGCGGTTCGAATCGGGGTTCTTGCATCACTTGGTTTCTTTTTAGTGATGTTGATGATTGGTCATTTTTGTAAGTGGTGTGCGTTGGCTCATGTGTGTAACATCCTTTTTTGGGTTGTTGCAGAGTGTGTGGGCCGACAATTTGGAAAAGAAAAAGGATGCAGTTGCAACATACTTCTTCCATTTTTTGTTGTTTTTGTTTTTGTGTCGGTTGTTATGGGAGCAACACAGTTTTTTATATCTTCCCATCAAGATAGGCTCGACGAGGAGGCTGGGAAGATCAATGTTGAGGATGTTATACGTGGTGAACAAAAAGAGTCCACCCTAAAGCTCCTTGATGCTACACACAGAATAGGGCCGGATGACGCGCCAGTAAAAATTGTTGTTTTTACTGATTATCAGTGCCCTGATTGTAAAAATCGTGAAAGAGAGCTCTCTGCTGTTGTTGCACAAAGAGACGATGTCTCGCTTTCTGTAAAACACTTTCCTATGTGCGCTGCGTGCAATGTGTATATGAATGGAAGAACAATGCACGCAAACGCGTGTTGGGCTGCTAGAGCAGCTGAGACAGCAGACATCCTTCGTGGTAACGAAGGATGGGAACAAATGCACAAGTGGCTTTTTGAGAATCGAGGAAGTTTTACAGATAAAACATTCCCGACTGATTTGGCTGCGATGGGATATGACCCAAAAACATTTTTGTCTATTATGACAAGTGACGAAACTTTAATACGTGTTCAAAAAAACATAGATGATGCAAAAGCACTTGGTATCAAATTTACACCCATGATTTTTATAAATGGTGTTGAATATTTGTGGTATTACGGTGGAAAACAGGAGTCGGTCGCATCACTTGTTGATCGAGCAGCTGAATATATTAAAAATGGTGGCGAAGTTGTTGCCCCTCCGTCAGCGCAAGAAAAATTGGTTGAAGATTGGCGAAGGGGAAAGATATTAAAATCTAGGGGAAACGAAAACCTTTGTTGGACCGGAGATGGGCAGGTGGAGTTTGTTGTATGGGGAGATTACCAATCTCCTTATACAAGAGACCTAGATGTAGAAGTACAAAAACTTCTTCTAGAAGACCCATCAAAAATAAAATATTCGTTTAGACAGTTCCCAATGGAAGATTTATGTAATACAAGCGTAGCAAATGCCTCAAAGAAAAGTCCTGGATCATGCTATTTGTCAGAACTTGTCGAAGCGGTGGAAATATTATCTGGACCCGACGCTCGTTGGGAATTACATAATTGGATTATTAGCCAGACATCTCCGATAGATTTAAACGCTGCAGAATCAAAAGCATTAAAACTTGCTGGAGTAGATTTAAGTGTTCTTAAAAGCGTTGCTTCTGGCAGTGATGTGGGTGGTCGAATCCAGCGCGATATTCTGGCTAAAAACAGGGTGTGGAGAAGAAGTATTCCAGTTATCACAATTGACAATCGTCTTTTGCCTTGGTGGGATAGCGATGTGCTGACCCCACTAGATTTGTTTCATTTAATCTTAGATGTTGTTGAAGAAGAGGGCTCAGAAGAAAACAAGCGATAAATTTTCCCCTTGCGGGAATATGGGTTTTGAAACCCGCAAGCTAAAATTTCTCCGTCTGGTGTTTCTCCAAAAGACGATATAGCTATTGGTGTGTTTTTAGCTATTCTTGTTGTCGTATAGGTTGTGTTGTCCTTTTCGTCTGGAACAAGAGCCCAAATTCTTTTACTTAAATAGTCAGAATAAATATACGATCCAATTAGACTTGGTATTTCTGTTCCTCGATACACAAAGCCGCCAGTAATTGATCCGCCCTGTCTTCTCCCATATTCAAATACTGGCTCAATTAATTCTTTTGTTGCTTCCTTGTTATTAGAAAACTCGTGTTTTCCCTCTCTAATGTTCCAACCATAATTTCCACCCCTTTTTACTATGTCTATTTCTTCCCAAGCGTTTTGGCCGACATCTCCCGTCCAAAGCAAGCCTGTTTCTCTATCAAAACTCATTCTCCATGGATTTCGGAGCCCCCACGCCCACAGTTCTTCTCGTACACCATCTTGACCAACCAGCGGGTTGCTGCTTGGTATTGAATATGGTGTTTTCTCTGATTTTGTGTCAATGTCAATACATATAACACTCCCAAGAAGCGTGTTTTTGTTTTGTCCGTTTTTGTGTGGGTCGTTTGCCGCGCCTCCATCACCTATGCCAACATATAAATAACCATCTTGCCCAAACAGAACTGTCCCACCGTTGTGATTTGACCAAGGCTGAAGAACTTCTAAAATTATTTCTTCAGAGGAATTGTGTGCTTTTTCTGATTCTGTATCTTTTACAAACCTGGACAGCACGCTTCTCTTTGGTTTTTGAGCGCTATACCACACAAACATTTCGCCGTTTGTGGCGTATTCTGGATGAAACGCCAAGGACAACAATCCCTCTTCATCGTGAGTAACACCAACGCGATCTGATATATCAAGAAATGGTTGTTTTTCTGTTTCGTTTTTATTTGTTGAAACCCTGAGAACAAAACCGTTTTTTTCTACCACATACATTGTGTCTTTTTGAGTTCCATCAAAAAGAACCTGTATCGGCTCATTAAAAACAAGAGAAGTGTGTACGGGTTCGAGGTGAACTTTTGGGGAAAGTAACGCGAGAGCAAGTGGCACTATTTTATATAAACACATGGCTCCATAGTATCAGGGTCTCTTGACCCATAGACACGCAATTCGCCATCCTCATTAATTATTGTTGTAATGTCACCATCAATTGCAGTAACAAACCTAACTGTTTTGTCTGGAATTATCCAAGAGTCTTTTGCGTGCCTCGTTCTGTTTGTGGACTGAAGAGCTACTTTTGGCAAAAGATTGTTTATAAGCTCCTGAGATTCGTGGCTCCACTGTCCGTGGTGTGGGAGTTCTATAACATCAATGTTTTTAAGGTTTTTTTGACCAAGTTGATTTATCCTTTTTTCATCAATATCGCCCGTAAACAAAATGGTTCGACCGGCTGTTTGAAGTGTTGTCACAATAGAAGACGCATTAGAACCAACATATTCTGTTTCCTTGTCTGGGGAAAGTATTGTGAGTGTTAGTGCTCCAAATTCCTCTGTCCACCCAGAAACTCCAGGCAAAATTTTTATTTTTTGGCGGTTTGCTTCAAAAATAATTTTTTGCAAGGATTTTGTTGGGTTTTGTGATGTTTGAGGCGCAATAATAATTTTTTGCACGCTGTAGTTTCTAAATATATCGATTAAACCCGCAAGGTGGTCAAGGTCTGCGTGTGTAATAATTATTGTGTCAATTTGTTTTACATGTAGAGACCTAAGTTTGGGAATCACTATTTTGGTTCCCACATCTAAATTGTTTCTTGAGCCGGAATCTATCATGATGGTGTGCTCTGCGTGTTGAATTACGTGACAAGTGCCGTGCCCAACATTAATTGTTGTAAGGGTTGTGGTGTTTTTTGGGTCATGTTTCACGCATAAAAAAACAATTAAAACAGGAAGGGTTGCCCATATCGCAAAGCGGTTTCTAACAAATAGTGACCAACAAGAAAACCATGCGATGGCACAGGTTGCTTGTATCCAAGAAAGTGAAGCGTTTTTAATAAAAGCGAGTGGAAAATTTCCAAACACAATGGTTAGTGACAACAGGCCATTTAAGGAATTTGAAAAAAGTGTGTTTAGTGGCTTGTCTAATAACGAAAAACAAAACAGATCTCCACATGATTTTACTATCCCCAAAAACATTGTTATGGTTAACATTAATATTGCGGGCACGCTTGATAAAAGACCACTCGGTGCAATGCTTCCAAACACATGCGCGGTTATTGGGGAAACAACACACCACGCGCACAGGCCGGTAACCCACATTGAAACAACATACCTAATCGAAAGTTTTTTGATTTTCCCGTTATGATCTATCGGTCCAAGAATTTTCCATTGAATTTGTGGGAGTAAAACACACAGCGATGTTACTACTAAAAAGGTCAATTGAAATGAAACAGTGTTGGCACCTCTTGGATAACAAGACAGATACACAACTGCTGCAAATCCAAGAAAGCCTATGTTGTTACACCTAGTGCCAATTAGTTTATTGCCCGAAATAATCAACACCATAATTATTGATCTAATAATTGGCGCCCTTAATTCAACAACACTAGCAATAACCAGCACTGTTAAAATGACTGTTGCTATATTGAGCAATGGGCTCGATTTGTTTTTAGTAAATATAAATGTTGCGATAAGAAGAATTATCCCAACATGAAGACCGCTTATTGCAAGGATGTGTGACATGCCCGCCTGCCTAAACCTGTTTGAAATTGTCTCCCAGCCCTGACCGCGAATACCGAAAAACAGCGCGTTTGCAAGTTTTTTTTCTTCTTTTTTTAGGTTACAGAGTATGGATTGTTGCAGCATTTTTTTAAACACAACAAGTCTTGCGCTGGATTTTTTTATGTGTATTGTTGGGGATCCTAGAACATAAAAAGTAAACTGGTTGTTCTGGGTCTCCGATTCGTGAAGCCACCCAACACACCTAATTTTGTCGTTACGCCGAACCGGATATCTCCCTCTAAGTTGTACCCCTATTCGTGTCGGTTTAATGTTCGCACAGTTTGGTGGTGCCGCTTGTGCATAAAACCATGTTGTTGGAACGCGATAATCAAACTCTGCCATTTCTCCACTCGTGCGCTGTGATGTGATTGGGTCACTAACAACAAAACAATCTAACTCACACAACTCGTTACGAAGGGCCAGAGACCATGGCGGTGCACTCTTTTCGTGTGCTGAAGTTGCAATAAAAATAAAAAACACAGAGATATATAACAAAAAGTTTTTTATCTCTTTTTTTGACACACAAAATCCAACACAAAGCGTGACCACCGACAACAAAAGTGCCCAAAAAGTAGTGTGTGTTGATACTCCATATATTGATCCAAAATATGATCCTAGAGATGCCGCGGCGCCGAGTGATGCAAATGGAGACCATTGAATTGGTGGCGGCTTTATTTTCAGCGGGGAATTCACGCCTCATATTGTTCTAGCTGGCAATGGCTACACATTAATTGTGGAGGTTTTTCTTGTTTAAGAATTTTTTCTTGTTAACACAATGTAAAACTTGGTGTGGGGTACACTTTGCAAATGAATAGTGTTATAGGTCAATCTAGAGCCATTAAAACACTGGTTGATTCCTTTAAAAATGACACGCGGCACCACGCTTGGATTTTTTCTGGTCCTCGAGGCGTTGGCAAATGCACCACAGCAATTCTTTTTGCTGAATCTGTTTTGGGCGATGATTTGGACTCCACTAAATCTCATAATGATTTGCATATCATCCGAAAGGAAGATGTTTCGTGGGCACAAAACCCTGCTCTTCAGCGAAAAAAACAAACAAACATCCCACTTGATTTATTAAGAGAACGAATGATTGGCGGGATGTCGTCAGATGGAAAACAACATGATTCCATCGCATACAAAACGCCTGTTGTGGGCAAGGAGAAGTTTTTTATTATTGATGAGGCCGAACTTCTTGATGAAGCTGGGCAAAACGCCTTATTAAAAACATTAGAAGAGCCGCCTCTTGGGACAACTATAATACTTGTTACCTGTAGGGAAGATTTACTTTTGCCAACTATTCAAAGCAGGTGCCAACAACTTTCGTTTTCCCCTCTCTCTGAATCAGATATGCAAAAGTGGTCCGACGAATCAAACTTGGATGCAAGTTCATCTAACCTGTTGTGGTCGCTGCGTTTTTCCAACGGGTCTCCTGGCATTGTTTGTGAAGCAATCGAGTCGGGGTTACCGGATCTTTCTGATTCTTTACAATCTTTTTTAACGCTCAATAATTCGGGTGATTATACGAACGCCACAGAAAAAATAATCCTGTTTATAGAATCTAACGTTTCTCGTTGGATAAAAGAAAACCCAAACACAAGTAAGGAAGCCGCAAACCGCAGGGCGCTGAATCTCGTGTTGCTATTGTTTGGGGAATCAGTGAGACAGTCTATCCGTAACAACCAAGAACCAAATGATGCCTTTTTGGCCACTGGTATTATTGTTGATATAGAAAAACAACTCACGACTAATATTTCTATTAAAGTTCTGGTTGAATCTCTCTGTGCAAGATGGTCGAATCTTTGTGTTGGAGACGCACTGTTTGTGTAGATTTTTGGTTAGCAGTATTGGTTAAAAAGGGCTTTTTTAAAACCGCCAAGCTTCTTTGTTTTTATATTGGAAGTAATTATCAATAACAGGATTCCAGAGGCAATCATAAAGGTGCTTAAAAGTTGTCCTCTAGAAAGACCCATTATTAGCATCACTCCTTCATCTGGCTGTCTGTATGTCTCTGTAACAATACGAGAAACCCCATATAACAACAAAAAACTACTCGCTAGTATTCCTTGGTTTTTTGGTTTCCACCAAACAATACACATAACAAAAAACAAAAACGGACCCTCTGCCACAGCTTGGAATAGCTGCGATGGATACCACGCTGTCAACATTGGCTGGATTGTTTCTATAACGCTCTGGTTACCAGCATACATTTCGCTCACTAATGTTTGGTGAAACGAGTTTCCTCCAGCAACAGTTCCTCGTAACGGTTCTAGTTTTTCAAGTTGTTCGCCAAATTGGGCTGGGTTTTGAAGCCACACATCTGTTATTTCTGATGGATATTTTACTGACCATGCTGGTGGACGAAGTTGGCAGTCGGCAGAAAGAGCTTTGCCCCAAAGTTCTCCGTTTATAAAATTTGCAACTCGACCAAAAAAAAGTCCTGGGGTTGCACACAGCGCACCAATGTCAATTAGGTGTAGCAATGGTACCTTGTTTCTTTTTCCCCAAATAATAAGCGCTACTAATACTCCAATCATTCCACCGTGGCTTGCCATGCCTCCATCTTGAATTGCAAGAAGCTTCCACCATGGAAACTCGTTAGTGAATGTGTAGAGCAGTGAGGGGTCATAAAACAAGCAATATCCAACCCTGCCTCCAATCAAAACTCCTAACACAGATGCAAATATAAAGTCGCCGGCACGTCTTGGCTCGATTGCTGATATTTTTTTTCTTCCCATCCAGCGAATAAGCGCCCACGCAACAATAAAACCTGCAATATATGCAAGCCCGTACCAGCGCAATCCAAAGGTTTCGGTTATTTGGATAGCAAATGGGTCGAGTTGGTGAAGATATGATTGGTCAATCATTGGTGCAATGGTACCTTGCCTGTGTTTCTTTGGTGACTCACAGAGTATCATTCTGTTGTCATGTCAAACAACGAACACTTACTTTCTGCAACTCGAATGTTAAAAGAGGGGAAATCTCTTGCCTCATCTGAAATCTCCGATGCCTTTCGCATCATTATGAGTGGAAATGCTCATGATGGATTAATTGGTGCTTTTTTGGGAATTCTTGCGACAAGAGTGCCAACGGGAGAAGAATTGTATGGAGCTGCTGTTGTGATGAAGGAATGCGCTAAATGTATTGATTTTCCAGACTCCTCTTCGCTGTTAGACACCTGTGGAACAGGCGGTGCACCAAAAACATTCAACGTGTCGACTACTGCTGGAATTGTTGCGGCTGCATGTGGTGTTCGGGTTGCCAAACATGGAAACAGATCTCGTACAGGTCGTGGTTCAGCAGAAGTTCTTGAACAGCTTGGGATAAATATTACGTCTACGATAGAACAACAAAAGCGTTGTCTTGAAGATGTTGGTATTTGTTTTTGTTTTGCTCCAAAACACCACGAAGCTGTTGCTAATGTTATGCCAGTTCGAAAATCTCTTGGGTTTCCTACCATTTTTAATCTTCTTGGGCCATTAACAAATCCTTGCTCTGCTGGAAGACAGCTACTTGGTGTCTGGGATGATATCTACGTTGAGCCAATGGCTGAAGCGCTTCGAGCTTTGGACACTACTAATTCAGCCGTTGTACATTCGCTCGATGGTCTTGATGAAGTTTCTATATCTGCTCCGACACGAATCCTGTTTGTTCGTGATGGTTCTCTTGTGGAGGAACTCATAAAGCCCGAAGATGTTGGTCTTGACCGCTGGGACATCAAAGAAGTAACTGCAGACTCACTCTCCGATGCGACTAGCTTCATTCGCGATAGTCTTGTAGCGGGTAGTAGGGGGGCTCCTAGAGACATGACAGTATTAAATACTGCGGTAGCTCTTATGCTCGCAGGACACGCTAACACATTAAATGAGGGCGTTAAAACAGCGTCTGAAGCCATAGATTCTGGTGCTGCAAGAGATACTCTTCAGAACTGGGTTGAAGTGAGCAATACACACATCTCATCCACAGACACCAAGGAAACATAGATATAAATTAAATACTCGTCTTCGTAGTAATAGTGTCTGATCGGTTGTGCATAAAAA
Organism: Phycisphaerales bacterium; assembly: GCA_030748805.1. Next base: position 35,766 of record JASMLG010000005.1, read on the forward strand.
CACAAAAAAACCATAAGTCTATAAAACAAAGCGGGTTATAGTGACAGCACCACGCTTATAACCTGTCAGTTCGCCTGTGCGAAGTTTGCACAGCAACTACACAGTTGTTAACTCGCCCCTCTTTAATGGATTTTATTGTTTGGTTATTCGAGTCTAGTGCCACATAATCCACGACTTATCCACAACAAAAATCACATCCTAGACACCGAGTTTGTCCGATAATTGTTCCCCTAATAGATTTATTTCTCGTTGGAAAACTTCGTCACCTTCAATTTTGTTGTCGATAGTTTTTATCGCATGCATCACGGTTGTGTGATCTCGCCCACCAAAATATCCGCCAATTTCTTCGAGACTAAATCGAGTGTGTTTTCGTGACAGCCACATTCCAACCTGCCTCGGAACAGTTATAGATTTATGCCTTCGTTTAGAAAGTAGGTCCGAGAGTTTGATGTTATAAAAAACAGTAACCGAGTCAAGAATGTTTTGAATAGAAATATTTGTTGGTACATCAGATTTGTTTTCGTTCCCAATTGTTCGTTTTGCGAGTTCTAGAGAAATGTCCGCACCGTCTAACATTGCTACGCTTTGCAGGGTTGTAATGGCTCCTTCAAGCAACCGAATATTTGAGTCTAGGTGTGAAGCAACATAAGTTGTAACATCATCTGGAATATCTATATTTCTCATTACAGCCTTCTTTTTAATTATAGCGACCCGCGTTTCAAAACCAGGCGGATCAATGCTCGCAACGAGACCACAACTAAACCGGCTTATTAAACGCTCTTCTAGATATGGGATTTCACTTGGCGGAGCATCAGAGCTTAACACTAATTGTTTTCCAGATTGAAACAAGGTATTAAAGGTATGGAAAAATTCTTCTTGTGTTTGGTCGCGTTTCGAAAGATCGTGAATGTCATCAATAACAAGCATGTCAAACGCGCGAAACTTGTTTCTAAACGAAGACATTTTCCCCCCTTGAACCGCCTCAAGGAACTGCGTCATAAAACCGTTGCAGGAGACATAATAAATTCTCATCGTCACATGCTTTCTAATGGCCGTTTGGCAAATGGATTGTAGAAGATGTGTTTTGCCAAGCCCAACCCCACCATAAATAAAAAGCGGGTTGTAGGCTTGTCCGGGCTTAGTGGAGACAGCTGTTGCAGCAGCGTGCGCCAACCTGTTTCCAGGACCAACAACAAAATTTTCAAAATTGTAGTCGGGGCTAATTAACAAATCTTCCTCAATATCAAAAGAGGAAAGCACAGAAGCACCACCTGGGTTGTCACCAGAAACAACCCCCGACCCTCCTTGCCCACCAGAACCCACAGCGTTCCCCGAGCTTGGTGTTATTCCTTCTTCACCAACAAAGCGCACTCCAAGAAGATGCCCAGTAATAGACTGTGCCGCTTCAGCAAACTGTTGGGTGCAACAGCGTTGCAAATATTTTAACTGAACTGGTTCTTTAATTTGAATTAACAGCGTTCCATCAACAATACCAAGCACAACAATGTCGTCGAACCACCTTCGACACATTGTAGAGTGGTCAATTTGAAGCCGACCCAAAAGGTCTACCTTTAGTTGTTGTCTGTTAATTTGATCTTTGCTCATATACTTTTACCACGTAACTAATAGGCCCAACGACAAAACACCTATAAAATCCGGTTACCCATCTACCCCAAAAAAGGCGTCTAGCATCCATGCAACATATTGGAACGCTAAATCTACGCTTTATTTCTCTGTCCGTCAACCATTTTCCGCAAAATCTCCAGCTTCTTCCTGTTGTTTTTCATAACGCATCCTGTTTGCGTGATGGTCCATTAACAAGTGTATTCGGTGTGCATCGTCACAACCAATTCGTTCTTCAATAGCTCTTTTAATAATATCAAGACCAGTTCTTCGACTTGTGTGTGTGATTACAACATGCTCCGCTTTCCACACCTGCAACAAATCAGCAAGATTATCTATATGTAAATGTTTTCCTACAGCAGCCCTGTTTTTGTGTTCAGATTCAAAAAAAGTACACTCTGTTATTACGATTGGAGCGTTTGTAAACTCTGGACGAAACAGGTGGTTACCCATTTCGGTGTCACCAGTGCACGCAACAAGAGGGATTTTTAAGGTGTGAGTAATTTCTGTCCCACCAACCTTTAAAGACCTCAACTCTTCTTGTGGAAGACCATTATATTTTTCAAGTAATTTTTTCCGGTGTTCCATCACAACATAAGAAAGGGCTGGTACCGTGTGACTTGCCTCTATTCCCTTTAAAACAATATTTGGTTTAATGGTTAGTTCACCATCGGGGTCTAGTGAAACAATATTGTGCGGAGTGAATTGTTGCTCAAGATCAGCCCACCCACCCATCATTGACTGCACCGCTCCAGCAATTTCACTATGGCAAACACAGGTTCCAACACCCATTTTTTGGAACATTCTCTGACTAAAGTAATACGGTAATCCTGCAACATGATCCATGTGTCCGTGTGTAAGTGCGATGAACGGTGCAGATAAAACCGGTCTTGGACAAAGCCCAACATCAAAAGCCACATCTAATTCAGGAATATGAACAGCGGTTTGTTCACCAGCAATGCTTATACCCTGAACCCTGTATGGGGGAAGATATAAAAACCCAACCTGTCCTGATCGGGGGGGTCTTCGTGGCAACATAATAAAACTCCAAAATGTGTTTGCTTCAAACAAACACAAAAAAAGAACATCCCATAGAGGATTCGAACCCCTGTAACCAGAAGAATCTGGTGTCCTAGACCACTAGACGAACGGGACAAAAAAACAGTTGTTTTCGACGAACAACACGTCCGTCACTGCATTGGGTGTAATCATACCAAAAAATATGAGTGCTCCAACTAAATAGTTAAATAGTGTGTTTTAGTTGTTCTGCCAACGCACATATTTGAATAGAAGCATCATTGTTAAAAAGTTTTCTCACAGGAGAAGTGCCAGATTCAACAAGTGTGTTAACAACACCAAAAGCATTAGCAATTGAATCGCCTGAGTCAAGCATTCTGTGGAGCTCTTCTCTGTCATTGTTTATAATGATTTTTTGTACAACGTTTTTTAGTTCTGGGTTTTCTGAAAGCAACGAGATAATTGGCAAAGTAAGTTTCCCCTTTTCAAGGTCTCTGCCGGCTGGCTTACCAATGCTTTTTTGTTCGCCTAGAAGGTCAAGCAAGTCGTCTTTAATCTGAAACGCAGTTCCAACAGACATTCCAAACTTCTTTAAAACCAATACCTCATTATCAGTAGCGCCACCCAATATCGAACCCATTTCGCAAGAAGCAGCAATTAGCGAAGCTGTTTTATCGTGAATAATCTGATAATACAAATCTATATCAAGATCAACATTGTTTCTGTGGAACAATTGAACAACTTCTCCCGCACAAATGGTGTTGGTTACCTCGCCCAACAAAAGATTTAGCTTTGGGTTCTCAATAGTAGAACAAAGATGAAAAGCGCTAGAAAGCAAATAGTCACCAATCATGACAGCAGCTTCGTTTCCTCGAAGACTATTAATAGTTTTTTCTCCCCGCCTAAGATCTGCTTCATCCAAAACATCGTCATGCACTAAGGTTGCAAGGTGAATTAACTCTACAACAGCAGCAGCAGTGTGAACACACTTTGGAACAACTTGTTCTTTTGAAACGGTTTTCCATGTCAACAACAAGAGCGAGGGCCTCAACATTTTCCCTTTATAGGCTGCCAACTCATCACAAACATCGTTTACAGCGCAGTGTTTGTTTTTTAGGTGTTCAGACATCACCTCGGACACCTCGTCCAACTCTTTTGCTAACCAGGTGCCAACGCGTGAAGTCATATCAATAAGTGTTTTCATTTTACCGCCACGATATACGCAACCCAACCGGCGCAGGCCTCTCCCCGAGTATTGATTGACCACACACCGTCACCCTCACCATCTTCATCGGTACCCTCCCAATACACCTTAACACTAGAAAAACCAGAGTCTAACAAGACATCTCTAATCTCTGGAATCGTCCAAAACCGCCACTCATAAGTAAAAGCCCGCTTAATTTTTGACCCGTCAGGAAACTCAAAATGTATGTAATTAACAATATCGCCCGTTATAGGATTGACATAGTGTTGATCCCAGACATAGGTAAACCCGTCAAGGTCTCGCTCTTCGTCCATCTCTAAAAAAGAATCGCTACCTCCATACGCATCTAATAAAAACAGGCCATCATCAACCAGACTGTTATAAACCGAAGTAAAATATTGTTTTAGTGTTTCACGCTTCTTAAAACCATAATAACTAAAGTTCATAGCCAAAACACAATCAACAGGTTCGGATTGTATCGACACAACATCGTGTTCTATCAATTTAACGCGCGACTGCTGTTGTGGGGTTAACTCTTTTTCAATCCGGTCTCTCGCCCACTTCAACACGTTTGAATCTAAATCAACCCCAAGAACAGTACAACCATCATTTCGTTGTACCCACTCTCTAGCAACAGCCGAAGTTCCACAAAAATCTTCTCGCAAAGTTATTGGTTCTCTGCTACGAACCTCTTTCCACGCCTGAATAATCAAATCTACTTCAGATTCTGGGCACTGAACAGATCTTTCATAAAGATCATTAGTGTCCGCAGTTTTTGCGGTTATCCAACCTGGTTTTACTGGTCTTGCCATTGTATTAGTGGGTTCCAAAGGTGTGAAGTGTATCCAAATATGCTACAACAATGTTACTTATGTTGGTAGACAGCATGCGTTTATGTGACACCACCAACCGTTAAAAGGTCAATTGTTTGGAACCTCTAAAGTAAGGGGATCACGCATAGGAAGTTCGACAATATCTCCCCCAACAATAGATGAAATATCCTGCATGGATGCCCTGCCACCATCATCACCATCAACAATGGCGTCCCAATCACCAACAATTACCACCACCATTTTCTTTGGAATCAAAACCCTGTTCGCCACCCTCATAACATCCTCGGCTGTTACAGATTTAATTTTCTCTCGATAAGTTTTCCAATAGTTGGGATCCCTGTTAGTGAGCGTATCTCGAACGAAAACACCAAGCGTTCCAGCTTTTGATTGGAAATTGCTCGGAAACTGTTCAACTAGTGATTTTTTTGCAAGTGCGAGTTCATCATCAGTAACCGGCTCGGTTTTTATCCGCTCAATTTCATCAAACAACAACTTTGTTGCAAGTGCAACAGTAGAACTTTTAGACTCAAAACCAGCAACCCAAACACCATCTCCCCACGGGCCTGCAGAAAACATAGATCCAGCACCATAAGCCAAACCCTCATTGCTACGAATACTTTGAGTAATTCTGCTACTAAAACCACCGCCACCAAGGATATAGTTCATAACAGAGAGTGGCTCTACATCTGGATCGCCTTGCTGAACAGAACGAATTCCAACCTTAACACCACCCTGAGGAACATCTTTGTCCACAAAATAAATTCCAGGTTTAAAATTATGAGTGATGTTTGGAGGATTGGGTATATCAGATTCTCCACCCCACTGGCCCACAGTTTCGTTCATAAACTCAACCATTTGATTTCTGTCAAAATCACCACTAACAGATAAAACCAGATTTGTCGGATCAACAATCTTATCAAACTGCTCTGACAAAGAGTTTTTGTTGACAGAAGAAACAGATTCGACCACTGGTTGTTTCCCTAAATAAGAATCACCAAACATTTTAGATGAGAATTCTCTATTTAGGATGCTAGATGGATAATCGTTTCGCTGTTTCATTCTCTCGATAACATTGTCTTTCTCGACTCTAACTTTTGACTCTTGAAAAGCTGGGTGTTGCAACATATCAAAGAACAGCTCAAAACATTCTTTAAAATTGGATTCCAAACAATCAAGATTCGCTGTAATGGTTGTACCTCCACCACGAACATCAACATTAGCAGCAAGGAACGCGAAGGTTTCATCAAGTTTCTCTGCAGTCATTGTTGATGTTCCACCATCACGAATAAGAGTGGCCATAATGTTTGTTAATCCAGCTTTGTCTTCTGGATCCAAATATTTTCCACCCCTAAAAGTTGCTGTGACCCGAACCAAGGGCAACTCTCTGTCTTCAACAATAAAGAGCCGAACACCATTATCCAGTGTTTCCATAAAAGAATCCGCGTCAGGAACATCAAAAACATATTCTGGATACACAAGATCTTTAGGATGGCTTGGACCAACAGGTTTACTTTTTTCGGTTTTTTCGCCAATGTCGCCACAACCAACAACCACAAAACAAAACAAAGAAAGTGCTACTACTACACCTATTCTTTTGTGTATTAACGCCGTGGGTTTTTGAAACAATAAAAAATTTGTTGTGAACATATAAAATCTCGTTGTATATATTTGGTGTTTATTTTTCTAATTCTGCAATGTGGACCGAAAGTTTTTGAATGATATACTCAAGAATGACACGCTCATCATCAGGCACTGCAGTCATAGCACCTTGAAGCGCTGCGTGTATTTGAACAAGGTCTCCCAAAGGTTTTCCATAAAGGTTTTCTAAAAACTCTGTTGCCTGTGCTAACTGTTGTGGGTCAAGTTGAATTATGCCGGGCTTAACTAACTCAGCTTCTGGCACAACCTCAGGAATGTTGTCTTCTTCAACCACATCCTCAACAATTTCTTCTTCAACCACATCCACCGCCTCTTCGCCAACCAATTCATTGCACCGTTCTTCAAGCTTTTTCAACAAGTACTCGAATACAGGAAGCATTTCTGCAGGAATTTGTTTTATTTGCGATCTCATTTGCTGCCGGGAATCCAACAAATCTTCAGCAGACATGGTATCAAGATCAAGCAGTGCGGCCCTAATCATTGCTTGTTCTTGTGGTCCAAACCCCATTAATTCCTCGTCAACGGGCTCGCTACCCAACAATCGATTATAGATGACCACAGAACTATTGTTCGTTGTTAAGTACTTTTTCGCAACTCGCATAACATCTTCCGGTGTTACTTCAAGTAATTTTTTACCAGAGTCATTGATGTACTCCCAACCACCCAAAGCTTCAAGATACCCCAACTGAATCATTAAATAAAAATTACTTTGTAGCTGCCTGTACTGATCTGCTATTACATTGTTTTTGACCTTCTTTAATTCTTTTTCAGAAACGAGCTCGTTTTGTAATATGGACACCTGTTCATACCAAGACTCTTCAAGGTTCTCTGGTGTTGCATCACCTTTTACTATCGCAGAAAAGGATAGAAAACCAGCATATTTTTTCCCGTCAAGATAAAACGATGCGCTGGTTGCTATTTCTTCACCCTCAACCATAGATTTATACAACCGCCCAGTTTTTCCATTTAATACCGCTGACAAAATATCAAGAGCATATGAATCAGCGTGTCCAAACGGAACAGCGTGATATCTAATTTCAATTTGTGACTGGGCATCAACCTCTGCCACCATGCGCTGAGAAGCTTTTTGAGATGGTTCGATGGTGGGTACAGGTGGTGGCGGGGAAGACCCGGCACGAAGTTGGCCAAAATACTTCTTAATCATTGCGGTGGCAGTTTTGACATCAAAATCTCCAACAAGAACACCAATAAGGTTACTAGGTTGATAATAAATATCAAAATATCGTTTCGCCTCTTCGAGCGTGTAGCTGTTTAAATCACTTGGCCACCCAATAACAGGCCACGAGTACGGCGATGCTTGCCAAAACATAGAGTTAAATTGTTCTTGAAACTCTCCCGTTGGTGTAGATTCCGTTCTCATTCTACGCTCTTCATGAACGACATCTCGTTCTGAAAAGAACTCCCTAAACACACTGTTTGCAAGTCGATCAGATTCAACCCAACACCAAAGCTCAAGCTTATTGGCGGGGAGTTGGTTTATGTAAAAAGTAACATCCTCACTGGTAAAAGCGTTCAATCCAACAGCGCCTTCACCCTGATATATAGAAGATATTTCATCCTTAATGATTACACTTCGATGTTCATCCATTGTGTTACGCAAGGATTCTCTGAGTGTTGATAACTCTTCGGTGTCGTAAGAGGCGTCCCATGGATCATCAATCTCGCCACGTTTAAACCGGTCATATTGTTCTGTCCAAATAATATCAAGCATTGAGTTTCGCAAATCACGCTCTTTATTTGTGTATGAAGCATCCTTAACACTGTCACTAGTTCCTATTGTTTTTGTTCCCTTAAACATAAGGTGTTCAAAAAAGTGACTTAATCCAGTAATGCCTGGACGCTCATTTACAGACCCAACCTGTGCAACCCATCCAGCAGCAATATTGTTTGGTTCTTCTAAGCGAGGCAGAAGAATAAACTTCATCCCATTATCCAATACAAACACCTCTGGTTGAACCTGGCTCTGAGCCAACGAACATACGGCAAAACAAGGAAGGAATAAAAGAAGTAGACGATTCATCATGTAAAACTCCTAATGAATACATTGGACTGATTAGAAAACTGTCTGGGTTGGACAATAACTTTGTTGAATTGAGCGGTAAAATAAATCAAAATATGTCTTTCTCAAAAACTAGACAAGGCAGTGTACAGCACACGGTGGGTGTTGAGGTGGTTGTTGACACTCAGGACGAGCGTCTTGTTAAAGAATCTACACGCCTGATAGAACAACTCGGCAGAAATAAAACAAAATCAAAATATACGGTTTATTTTGGGGCAAGGGGGGTTGAGCTTCGACGATCAAGCCACACTCACAAAAAAGGCATTCTGATAGATTTCTCAACAATCGACAGGCGAATTGGGGCGGGGAATCTTTCAAAAAAACAACCGCTTCCAAAAGCCATAGGCGACTATTCAACAGTAATTGATGCAACAGCAGGTTTTGGAAAAGACGCAATGTTGTTGGCACTTATGGGGTACAACGTAATAGCAATAGAAAAGTCTCCAATTATTTCAGTATTATTAAGAGACGGGATGTATCGAGCCCAGCTAAACACGGAACTCAACCAAGCAATTGGCGGCAGGTTACAGTTTGTTGAATCAAACTCGATTAATTACTTTTCTAATTTAAAAAACCCTGAAGTTATATATATAGACCCAATGTTTCCGCCAAAAAAGAAAAAGAGCGCGTTGCCACCCGGGCACATTCAGGCCCTACAATCAATAGTTGGTCACGAAAATCAAACAGAATCAACAATAATGTTTGAAGCTGCTCTTCAAACAGCAACCCAAAGAGTTGTGATTAAACGACCCACACACTCGCAACACCAAAAAGAGAATCCAGTAGCAGTGCACGAAGGCAAAACAATTCGGTACGAAGTCTATCGACCTAGTTGAGTATAAGTGGGGTATGGGAAATTAAAAAACCACAAACACCGTTTGTGGTTTTTAATGGAGCATATCGGGCTCGAACCGATAACCTCTGCCTTGCAAAGGCAGCGCTCTCCCAATTGAGCTAATGCCCCAAAGAACCCTCGTTCCTAAAACAGGGTGAGGGAATTGGGTCCCATCCTAGATGATCGATTGGGAGTCTGATAGTGATCATCGCGGTTGGAAAGCGTACTATTGTATATCAGGAGTTACAGTAGCGGTAGTGGGTGACAAAATATCAAATCTGTTGGCATCAACCACACGAACTCGCCAATTAGCGTTCCATGCGTCGTTGCCAACAAGCCCAATTGTTTCACCAACAAGTCCTGTGAGATCCCAATCCTTGTTTACAGGCAAATAACCCAGCGTTCGTCCAGAATCTACATCCTGAATTCTATACATAAACGGGCGAAGTTGACCATTAAAGGTATTAGAAAGCGATAATCGTCCAACTAAAACATAGTCTCCATACAAAGACACAACAGACTGGTAATCGGTTACATCCCCAGATTTTTCCGCAAGATTGAGCCGGAGTGACTCAATCCTTTCCCGTTGCTTTTGTAAACCAGCCCACACTCCAAGTTGTTTTATTCGACCACCCGCAATTTGCTCAATAACCAGGTCGCCACTATTCTCAGAAAGCAGTTCTGAATACATAACCATTAGTGGTTCCACCTCAGCACCCATCACTGGTTCGGTGGTAATTTTTTTCCAAGCCTCCTCTAATCCAACAAGAGTCAACGGTTCAAGTCGAACGGGCTTTGTTTCAACAGCAACAGTTTCTGTATCTTCAGGAGAAACAGATTCTGTTGGAATAATTTCCAAACCACCAGTATCACCTAACATAGAAATAAGTTCAGGGGTTGCTCGTTCAACAGCTGAAGAGTCAACCCACCCAACTGCGTTGGTTGGTAATTTAATAGTATGAACAACATAAGCATCACGGTGCAACGTTCCGGGGCTAGTAGTTGTTGATTCAACAACCTGAACTTGATCCCCGCTTTGTAGTTGAAGTATTGGTCGCCAAGATCGGTACAAATCAACAGACTCGGTGTTTTTTGCAAGAACATCCAAATCACCACTTACACACCCACTTTCTCCAGTCACCTCAAAAATGTCGGTTTCAATTGCTGGATATTTTATATACCCAACAGTGTCTTCAAAAACACTTCCAGAGGTATCTACTTTTAACCAATCTTGCCGCTTACCACGAACACGAACCAAATCACCCTTTTTCGCTGTAGCAATCGCATAATAACTCTCGTTCGAACCACATCGAACATCAACTGTTTCAGCAGTCACTACCCCAACCCACGACGAATCGCCCAAATCCCCATCACTTGATTGCGCAAGTGCAACGGTTGTTGGTACGATCAATACCATTAAAAATGATTGTTTTTTAGATTGTTTTGTTGGCATTATTGGCCTCCTCGACTTCCTTGTTTTGCAGGACACGTAATAATGGTGAGGGTATCCATCTTCACCAGTTCTAGCAACCTCTTCGATAACTATATTATCAATACATGTATCAAAAAATTACCCAAATTCTCACTTTGTTCACCATCACACTGACGCAAGGATGTTCAACTCCACTGAAAGGGTATAAAACAAACATCGACCCGCCTTCCGAAGAACCTGTAATTGTGGAAGATGAAGAAGGGGCGGTGGATCCAGATATTCTGATAGAGCTACCACACACAACACTAACCGAAGTAGAAGAATCACTCGCTAGCAGGATGGAAGAAATTTTAGAACTAGCACCAGCAAATCTCGAAGACGACTGGGAGTCAAACATTGGCGTCAACCTTCACCACAACACCCCAACAACAGCTTCGATGTCTATGGACGACGCGATATTGTTTGCAATCGAAAACAACCTTGATATACAAATCGCGTCGATACAGCCAACAATAAAAGAACAATCAACAAAAACCAAAGAAGCGGCCTTCGACTTTCTCTTTGGAGCAGGTGCAACTTCACAACACTCAAACAAACCACAACAACAGGTTGTTGTTGGTGGAGTACCAGTTAATTCAGCAGAATCATCTTCAGACACCCTTGACGGAAACCTGTCATTAGCAAAACAACTTTATGGCGGCGGGTCAATTACTCTCTCTACAAACATCACAAAAACAAACAACTCGACAACAGGAACATTGGTCACACCAGATCCTGCGTGGCAGTCGATTGGAACAATAGACTTTACACAACCACTTCTTCGAAACTTTGGGGAAACAGTCACAAGGGCACAGGTTCATATTGCGGAAATAGTTCATGGACAATCTAAAGAAGATTTGAGAAGCACATTGAATACAGTTGTAACATCAACAGAACAAGAATATTTAAACCTGGTTTTACAGTGGAAGACACTGCAAGTTAAAACATGGCTTCTTGATCAGGGCAAAAAGGTGGTAAAAATACTAGATATTCGCAGAACATATGACGCCGGCGAGGCAGACTATGCACAAGCGGTTGCGACGGTTCAACAAAGAAAAGCAGAGGTAATAAAACAACAATCGTTGGTTCAAAAGGCATCTGACAACATTAAAAAATTGATAAACACAGACGAGTTCTCGCTTCAAACAGAAGAGGTTATCCAGCCAGTTGGCGCTATTGAAGCCACTCCAATCTCTATATCACTTAGACAAGCAATTGTTACCTCTTTAGAAAACAGGCCAGACCTTCACAAACTAAAACTTGCAATTCAAACCGAAGACATAAATGTGCAAGTGGCTGACAACGAAAGACTTCCACAACTCGATATGCAGGCACAAATGTCTTTTTACGGACTTGGTGATACGGCTGGTGATGGATACACCGAGGTTTTTAACGCAGACTATATAAACTATCTTGCTGGTTTATCATTCCAGATACCACTTGGAAACAGAGCCGCAGAAGCAAACTACACATCATCTCGCCTTCAAAAAATGAGTGCGGTTGCAACATATAAACAGGCAATTCAACAAGCAACAATCGAAGTAAAAACCGCGCTTCGAGATATTGTGACAAACGCAGAACTTATCAGAGCAAACAAAGCGTTCCGGATTGCTCAAACAGAAAACCTAAGGGCACTAAACATAGAAGAAGAAACGATGGCTGGGTTAAGCCCAACATTTTTGAATCTAAAATTACAAACACAATCAGTATTGGCAACAGCGAGAATTGCAGAGTTTGCTTCAATTATTGATTACAACAAATCAATTTCACAACTATACCTAGCCATGGGGACGACACTCGAAATGCACCAAGTGGACATAGAATGACCATAGAAGCACCAAGCGATGAGGCTATTGATTCAGCAGTAAAAACCCTACAAAACGGAGGAATTGTGGCGTTTCCAACCGAAACCGTATATGGATTAGGTTGCGACACATTTAACACCAACGCAATCGACCTTGTGTACAAGACAAAGGGCCGACCAATCAACAACCCAATGATTGCGCATATACAAAATGTGTCTTTGGTAAATGAACTTACTTATGATTGGGATGACAGATGTGAAGCACTAGCAAGAGAATTTTGGCCTGGACCACTCACAATAGTTCTCCCCAAAAAAAAGAGTGTTCCTAAATCAGCTTGTGGTGGAAGAGAAACAATTGCTATTCGGTGCCCAAAACACACTGTTGCTCAGAAACTCTTAAAACAGTTTGGACACCCTGTTTCTGCACCATCAGCAAATGTTTCTGGTTACATTTCTCCAACAACAGCACAGCATGTTGAAGAAGCGTTTGGTTCTTGTATCAACATTCTTGATGGTGGACCCTGTGAAAATGGAATTGAATCAACCGTTTTATCACTTGTGGGCACCCCCAAAATACTTCGCCCCGGAACAATCACTTGTGATGAAATTGAGAATGTAATTGGTTCAATATCCAACCAAAGACAAACCTCACAAACAGATTCACCCGGAACATCACTCCAACACTATGCTCCAAACACACCAGCCAAACTAGTATCTTCGAAGGAACTAATAAAAATAGAGGACAACACTTGTGCAACAATAGTGTTGTCAGGTATCCCCAACAAATCCAAAAAGAACATTCAAATGCCAACATCACCAAAAGAATATGGCGCAAAAATATATGGTGCATTAAGAGAACTAGACGCCATCGGAGTATCTGTTATTTTTATTGAAAAACCGCCAACAACAACAAGTTGGCTCGCTATTCAAGATAGATTAAAGCGTTGCGCGGCTGGACGCTAATTACTATCTTTTTCTACAACCATAAAATCTGCGATGGGTGGAGATCCTCCCCAATCTTCTTCTGGGATTTCCCTCTGAATTGAAACCACCAGTATTTTTGCTTCTGGCATTCTGTTGCGTAATTCTTGAACAATGCCGCCATCATATTCAACGTGAAATTGCCCAACCAGAAGAATCACCTTTCTGTCACCACTCGGATGTGCATTAACAACCGATTGAGCCATCGTCGCGTCCCACGCTTGTTGGCTCCGAAAAACAGGCAACATTGGATCATCTGGGTCGATTACACTCACATCAATCTCTGGTGACTCTTCTTCAGACCCCTCGTCGCCACGCATCTTTTCCCCAAGTTCCCAAAATCGTTGACGATACCTACCACCTGAAAGTTCTTCTGGGTAATCAATGTAACCGCGACGAGATCCCGTTAATTCATCAATCTTTTCATACCCATCAATTCTTGCAATCCGAACATAACGTCGTGGTGCGTTTGCGCCAACCACGCCTCCACCACGACTTTTTGCTGCATCAATAATCGGTTGGTACCATGCACTCCAACCTCCGCTCGCCCCCCAATTTTTAGAGTTTGTTAATTTCTCAAAGGTTTCATCGTCAATAAAATCTTCCATATAGTCGTCGATAAGTATTTGTTCATCACGTTCTAACATTTCAAGAGCAAGAATACTGTTTGGATATGTGTCCATCACATCCTCAACAACAGCAAGTTGTACAGCATGTCCTACTGCATGGTCGTGTTGCTCACCAAGCAAAATAATATCCGCCTCATGGATTTTAGATAAGAGTTCTGACCAATCGACACGCTTTGCCGAAACGGGTTTGATAATAGCAACATCTTCCCGAACCAAAATACCAACATCTGAGACGTGTGTGGGTCCAATCGGTGCAGAAGTGCACCCAGCCAAAAAAAGAAAGAAAACGATAAATCCAAAAGATATTTTCATTTCAACAGCATCCCACCGCAACCAATCCTTGTCAATCACGAAAACATATAAAAAACACTCGCTTTTTGATTAAAAATGCTCATAATAGAGGTCACCATGATGCTGTTTTCTACAATTACTCTAACAATAGGCGCCACCCTTTCGACCGGACAATATGATGGAATCTCCATTGTCCACACTCATATCGAAAACCAAAAACAACTTAACACTCTACGAGATTTGGGGGCTCGATCTTTGGACTGCTTCGACCACAAAGGTCTGACGCCAATGTTGTTCGATGATTCTATTATTGAATTTGCAAAAAAAATGAATATAGAATTTGAAGTTCTAGAAACAAACATCGATTCATATATTTTAAAATATGAACAATCTCGTGAAGAAGCCAGAATGCGTGGGCTGGGTGGTTGGTACAGTGATTTTAAAACCTGGAACGAAGTTAACACTCGGCTAAACCAAGTTGAACAAATGTACCCAAACATAGCCTCAGTCTTTACTGTCGGAGTAACTCACGAGGGGAGAAACATACAAGGTATACGGATTACTGCGCCTGGAGATTCTACTGGTAGAAAGCAAGTGCTTTGGAACGGATGCCAACACGCCCGAGAGTGGGTAGCAGTCATGGTTCCAATGTATATTATTGATGCCCTTGTTGATGGTTGGAATGTTGATTCTGAAATAACTACAATTCTCGAATCCACAGAAATAATAATTGTTCCAATCGTAAACCCAGATGGATATGAGTTTACATATGCTCCAAATGGCGACCGATTTTGGAGAAAAAACAGGAGGAACAACTCAGGATCATGCGAGGGCGTAGATTTAAACCGAAACTGGGGTTTTGCTTGGAACGGTGGCGACAGCACAAGTACAAACACGTGTAGCGATGTGTATGTCGGTCCAAACGCGTTTTCCGAACCAGAGGCACAAGCAATGAGGGACCTGGTTGTATCGCTTCCAAATCTAGTAGCACACATTGATTTTCATAGTTATTCACAACTAGTTCTTGAGCCGTGGGCAAGCAGTAACAACACCCCACCACGAGTAGATATAGTAAAAGCATTGTCTGGCGACATAAGTGATGCAATATTAGGTGTTCATGGTGAAATGTATGTTGCAGGAACTGGCGGCGACCTGTTGTATTTGGCTGATGGCGTGTTTCCAGATTGGGTAACAGACCGCGGAGCCCTCTCGTATACGGTTGAGTTGAGACCCACTGGCTCTCCTGGATTCGACCTTCCACCAGACGAAATATTGCCAACCTGCGAAGAAAATCTAGCTGGAGCAATGGCAATGCTTCGGTTTATTCAAAATTCAGTTTCGTTTTCGTTTCCAAACGGTATTCCTGGGTTTGGATTAGCCGGAGAAATGCAAACGCTTCCAATTACAATCGAACCAGTTTTTGAAGAAGTGTTGCTCGAAAATACAGCAACACTCCATGTTCGTTATGGAAGCAACGGGCCTTTTGCTCCTAGGCCAATTCAACACGATTCTGGAACTCAATACACAGCCCAGATACCAATATCGACCTGTGGTGTAAACAGTGAGTATTGGATAAGTATTGAATCCACAGACGGAGAAACCCACAGGTATCCGCTTGGAGAAGAAGTGATGCAAGTAGGTGTAGCTACAGAGATTCAAAACTGGAATATGGACACCAATCCAAACTGGCAAACCTCAGGTCTTTGGTCGTGGGGCGCACCAACGGGTGGTGGCGGGCAATATGGAAATCCAGATCCAACAAGTGGTGCAACTGGCCAGTATGTTTTTGGGTATAACCTTCAGGGTGATTACGAAAACAACCTTGCAGAAAAACACCTAGTAACCCCAACCATCAATGTTTCAAACCAGCAAAACATTCAACTTCAATTTGATAGATATTTAAATGTTGAACAACCCGCCTATGACCACGCTTCAATATCAGTTCGTGCCGATGGTGGTTCTTGGTCTACATTGTGGACAAACACATCAGTTATAGAAGATTCTCAGTGGGTTTCGGTTTCTTATGACCTTTCTCAAACTATTGGTTCGGCCCAAACAGTTGAAATTCGCTGGACAATGGGAACAACAGACACTTCGTGGCGCTATTCAGGGTGGAACATTGACGATGTTCAACTTCTTGCAATGTCAAACACGGCTGTCCAAGGCGACGTTAATTGTGACGGCGTTGTAGATGTGTCAGATTTATTAAACATCATCTCAAACTGGGGTTTCTGTGACGGTATTTGTGGTTCAGATATCGTTCCAGATGGAACCATCAACGTTTCCGACCTTCTCCAAGTTATTGGAAACTGGTAGCATATAACCAACAAAACATAGGAGGTGTGATATGTTAACCATCACAACAATGTTAGTGAGTTGTGTCGCTGGAATTACAACCCAAGCAACAACAGTTTCAAGTAAATGGTATGACGGCGATGTTGACAAACAGGATCGTCAATCAATCGAAGCAATGGTTTCTTTTGCACCACCACCACTTGCTGAAAGCGCATACTGGATACTTCCAGATGGCGC
The DNA here is from genome assembly GCA_030748805.1 of Phycisphaerales bacterium. The sequence continues at coordinate 52,725 of JASMLG010000005.1, forward strand.
AGAGTCATCCAACTGGGAAGATCATCTTGGCAAGGTTGTAGTTGTTCAGTCTTGGACAAACGCAAAATCAAAGGGTCGACGAACAGCTTCTGTTGTCAGTAGTTTACTAGAAAAAACCAGCAATCCAGAAGACGTTGTGTTGTTAACCATCCACACCCCAGAGGGTCACAAGTCTGCAGAAAGTTATATTAAAAAGAAAGAGCTTACGTTTAATACAATTGTTGACCCCACCGGAGAAACGTGTAACCAACTCGGTTTTTATAAAACACCTACAAACTTTATCATTGATCGAAACGGAGCAGTTCGTCATGTTGGTATACAAAACAAATGGTTAGCAAAAACCGTCGATTTGTTACTAGACAAGCCGTTTAATCCAAGAAAGAAAACTAAAACATTTGTGCAGCCAGAAACAGTGAAAGAAACCGAGCCGACGGCGTCGTATCCAGCATATAGCGACAAGTTTGGATCAGCGAAGAATCAACAAGGGAAAAAAGCTCCAAAATTTAGGGTTGATGAGTGGATTTCTGGAGAAGTTGACGTGAGTGGTAAAACTAGAATAATTGAGTTTTGGGCAACATGGTGCCCACCATGTGTTCGCTCAATCCCACATATGAACGAGTTACAAAAACATTTTGGTGACGATATCGCCATTGTTGGTGTGTCTGGAGAGACAGCATCTAAGGTGAAAAGTTTTACAAGAAAAACAGAAATGAAATATGGTGTTGCTGTGGACCCAAAGAAAAGAATGCAAAACGCTGTTTCGTGCAAAGGTATTCCACTTGCAATGATTATTAGTAGCGACGATATTGTTAGGTGGCAAGGACACCCAAGCCGACTTACTGAAGAATTGATTCAACAGGTTATTGATGCTGACGGTGGTAGTGGAGGAAAAACACCCAAACGAGGTCGGTGGAATATAAAAACAGATCATGGTTGAGGATACTCAGCCAGAAAACAAAAAACTAAACCTTTCAGATCTACGACTTGCCGTTAGAGAGGTTTGGTCGTTGGCGTGGCCAACAATCATCACAATGACAAGTTTCACGGTGATGCAATTTGTTGACAAGTTAATGGTAAGCCAGGTTGGACCAACAGAAATTGCCGCCCAAGGGAATGCTGGCACTTGGTCGTTTGCAATTATCGCAACAGTTATGGGGGTTGTTACAGTAGTAAACACATACGTAAGCCAACACCTTGGGGCCGGTACTCCTAAAAACGGCCCAAAATACCCGTGGGCTGCTGGTTGGATGGCTGCAGTTTCTTGGCTTCTTATCATTGTCCCTTTTATATTTATTGTTCCACATATTTTTAACCACATTCACCCTTCACAAGAGGAAGTGAAACTTGTAGTTTTAGAAACCCAATATGCAACATACACGCTTGTCGGCAGTTTTTTCTTGTTGATTGGCAGGGGATTCTCTCAATACTTTTTTGGCATGCATATGCCAAAAATAATAACCGTCTCTACAATTATCGCAAACGTTGTAAACGTAATAGCAAATTACATTTTAATTTTTGGCGAAGATGGAGTTTCTGGACTTGTTCCTGGTATTCCTGGAACAAAAGCACTTGGGTTGCAAGGAGCGGCAATTGCAACCGTGATAGGCATGTTTATGGAGATGATTATTCCACTCCTAATTTTTCTTGGTCCAACATTCAATAACAAATATTCAACACGTGCACCATGGAAGCCCTGCCTAAAAACAATGCGGGCGATTTTTAAAATTGGTTGGCCGGGAGCCATTCAGTGGGGAAATGAAATTATTTGTTGGGCATTGTTTATGACTGTGTTTGTAGGAAAGTATGGAACAAACGCAATGGCTGCGGGATACATTGCGCTGGGATATTTACACCTTAGCTTTATGCCCGCGGTAGGAATTAATGTTGCGATAAACTCGGTTGTGGGAAAATACATTGGGGCAAAAAAACCAGATGTTGCAGTTTCCAGAGCACGTGTTGGTGTCGGCATAGCTCTTGTGTATATGACATTTTGCGCAACAATTTTTGTTGTGTTTAGGCACGAACTCATGGAGTGGTTTGTTAACGAGTCTAGTTATACGGACCAAGAACTGCAAGAAATAATTAGCATTGGTGCAAACATGTTGATCATGGTTGCCCTTTTTCAAACAGTAGACGCACTTGGCATTGTGTATACAGGCGCCCTTCGAGGGGCTGGTGACACGGTCTGGCCAGGAGTGGTTACCGCGGTGTATAGTTGGGTGTTTATAGTTGTGGGCGGATGGGTTGCGGTAACATATTTTCCACAAACGGAATCAATTGGGCCCTGGATTGCAGCTGCAACATATGTCATTCTTATTGGGATAACGATGACAATACGCTTTGAACGTGGTGGATGGCGAAGCATAAAACTTATTGAGGGGGACGAGAGCGTGGAGGCTGCAAGGGCTGCTCCTCTTACAATTGGCCCTCCATCACCAGAGGCAGATGTTGCGATAGCCGATTTTGTTGATCCACCAGACATAGACAAGTAACCTTTTGCATTATGTGACAGGGTTTAGTACAATTTAAGGTCACGTATTTTTACAAAGAGACGGAGACGCAAAAGTGAACCAACAAGACGGACTAGAAACAGTTATAGGTAGCGGTAACCCAGCCCAGGCAGATAAGCACTATGAGGTAGCTATCGAGCACGAAAAAAACGGATTCCGCATAGGTGCCATCGAAGAACTTCGGCAAGCGGTTACACACGGAACAAACCCAGAACACAAATTCAAACTCGCTTATTTGCTAGACCTAGTTGGCGAAGAATCTGAGGCAATCAGTTTATATGAAGAACTAACATCTGCAGAACGACCACACATAAGTTCACTATTAAACCTGTCTGTAATTTACGAAGATAAGGGAAACCTAAACGCAGCAGAAAAGTGCCTGCGTCAAATTTTAGACACCGAACCAAATCACAAGAGAGCAAAACTATATATCGTTGATGTCCAATCCTCGACCGACATGTATTACGACGAAGAAATTGCTCGAGATGCAGCTAAAAACGCTGCGATGATGAATACACCAGTTACAGACTTCGAACTTTCTGTGCGAGCGCGTAACTGTTTGAAGAAGATGGAAATCCGCACCCTTGGCGATCTACTAAAGGTTTCTGAAAACGAGTTGTTGAGTTACAAAAATTTTGGAGAGACTTCATTAGTAGAAATTAAACACATGTTGACTGCGCGTAATCTTCGTTTGGGTCAAGGTGCCGAAGGCGGCCACATAAGCAGGGTTCACCAAGATAGATACGATGAATTACTAAACCACGCACCCGAACAAATCCTTAAACAACCAGTTTCAGCCCTAAACCTAACAGTCCGTGCTCGAAAAGCACTCCAGGCACTGAACATTCAAACACTTGGAGAATTGGCAATTAGAACTGAAGCCGAACTTATGGGTATCAAAAATTTTGGCACTACAAGTCTTGTTGAAATTAACGCAAAACTAAAAGAACATGGTTTAGAGCTTCGAAATATCGATTAACAAACCAGAACGAATCACCCTTAAAAAAGCGAGTCTTTACTCGTTTTTTTTATGTATACATTGGAATTGGACAATCGAGCACATCCCCAATTGCACGTAATGTTTCCGCTTCCACCACGGTTACCTTGTCATCATGAGTCACACAGTTTCCACAAGCTTCGATAAGCAATTCTTTGTCTGAAAAACGCAGTAGACGCAGTTCCTTCAAGGCACCATTGACAGAACTCATATTGCAATCTGGCACATCTGGTATTTGAATGTTCATACCAACAGAATTGGCTCCAGCTTGAAAAGCAATAGTGGCCTCTCTCTGATTTGTGGATCCACAATACGCTAATGTTCCAAGAATAATTGAAACAGGTGTGGGATAAGAAGACAACGGTTTTTTGCTCAAGGTAATTTTTCGGCCACCAAACACATCAGACATGTGTTTTTGAAGTACAGAAACCAACACCCATTCAAAACGGTCAACAACACCATCGCAGCTTACAATTGAAACAATGTTTTTATTAAAAGTTTTAATTTGTTCTGGGCTAAGCGTCCTAAGTGCTGGTGCAGCAAAATCGATCATTGGTAAGCGTGCGGTGGCGTCAGCCGTTAGCACAAGTGAACTAATTTTTCGATATTCAACCAATTCAGAAACTGAAAGAATTTTTGCAACCATCTGTTGGGAATCTTTGTTGTCGTTGGCAACAAGAGCAAACATCACCAGTCTGGCACTCCACCCGCTCGACAAATATTTTTTGATGTCGGGGTCGATAGACTCAATAGAAAATTTTGCTTGAAGTAAGCAAACATCATCAATACCAGACGCGTTTCGAACGGATTTGCGAACAGATGACGAAGAAAAATGCGAAACACCAGAACCCCTAGAGGTTTGCGCCTTGGAACTTGACACACTTTTTTGTTCTCCCAGAGAAGCCACGTCAACACTCTCAACACGAGCGATTCGATCGGTTATTGGTGGGTGGCTAGCAAACATAGCGTTCATAGCTTGTGAAAAAAACATGTGGTTACATTGACCTACCTCAGACGAAATGTTCTTAAGTTGCTTCATTCCACCAATTTTTCTAAGAGCTCCCCCAATTCCATCAGGGTTTCTGGTGTATTGGACCGCAGAAGCATCCGCTAAAAATTCTCTTTGCCTCGAAACCGCCGCCTGAATGAGCCTGCCAAAAAACGTTCCAATTGCACCACACAACGCCAAAAACAAGCCAAACACAATAATTGCAAGACCAACCCCAGCACCACCTGCACCCTCTTTAGATCTAGATCTTGAAGAACTTCGAAGAACTGCCGGTCCAACATATCGCACAAGCACCCACCCGGTAATACCCAAAGCCATAATTCCAAAAACAACACCAATTAGCCGTATGTTTATTCGCATGTCTCCATGTGAGATATGGCTAAATTCGTGTGCAATAACACCCTGAAGTTCATCTCGATTTAGTTTTTCAATGCAACCACGGGTAACTCCAACAACGGCATCATCACTTGTCCAACCAGCAGCAAAAGCGTTTATTTCATCATCCTCAATTACATATACAGAAGGAACAGGCATCCCACTTGCAATTGCCATTTCTTCAACAATATTTTGTACTTTACGTTCTGATCCGCTTAGACCATCTCGGTGTAATACCGTTCCACCAAGCATCTCTGCAACAGACTCTCCTCCACCACGGAGTTGAGAAAGTTTCACTAGAGTGGCAATTCCAACAATAAGTAAACAAAAAACTGCAGATGCCCCAACAGCCTCGGGGCTCCACTGGGTTGCAATTCCAACAGGAATGCCAATTATTGCAATTATGCAAAGAACAGCAAGTATGAACAAAAACACAATAATTTTTGTTCTTCGATGTGCACGATCTTGGTGTTCATAAAAGTTCATTGAGCGAACAAAACAAAAATGTTAAAAATTAACTTTGGGTGCATCCCGGGCAACCTCATCGTCAAGTTCCCAACTTTGAGCAAACTTGAAACCAAACAAACCAGCAACAATGTTTGAGGGGAACATTTCACGTTTATTGTTGTAACCCATAACAGCATCGTTATATGCTTGCCTAGAAAATGCAACCTTGTTTTCCGTGCTTGTTAACTCCTCTTGCACCTGCATCATGTTTTCATTTGCTTTAAGGTCTGGATATGCCTCCATAACGACCATAAGTTTCCCCAAAGCTCCAGTGAGTGCGCCATCTGCTCCGGCGATATCACTTATGGCACCAGCTGAAGTTGGGTTTTTTGAAGCCGCAGAAGCCGCAGAAACTGCTTGGTTTCTTGCATTAATTACCGCTTCAAGCGTTTCACTTTCATGTTTCATGTACCCCTTTGCTGTTTCAACAAGGTTCGGAATCAGGTCATAGCGGCGCTTTAGTTGCACATCAATTTGGGCATAAGCGTTCTTAACCCTGTTTCTTAGACCCACAAGCCCGTTAAAAATCCCAATCACAAAAATGGCAACAACAAGCACAAACCCAACAAGAACAACAATCACGGTTCCACCAAAAGATAGCATTGTGTATTTCATAAAGAAACTCCTTTTAAGCAATATACCATCGATACACTATAAGAACTGATGTATAAAAAAATAATCCAACACTATCCATGTAGCAGGCGAGAGTTTATTGTCGCATCTGGATTGTTTGTTGCGGGTGGTTTGGTTTCCTGTCGTAGCGAAGAAATAGAGCGTCCAAAGACTCGAGTTTTTACAGAACCAATACACATTCGTGTCCGAATCGGAAAAAACCTTCAAAGGGTGACTATTGGTGACAACATATTCACACACACATCTGTTGGGAATACGCCCAAAACAATTGAATTAAAACCCAACACAAAAATTACAATTGCAGAGAAAACCAAAACAATATCGGGAACAATCGTGTTACACCCAAAAGAAAATGTGGTCGACACTTTTGATGTTGTTGCACATATTCCAATCGAAAAATATCTGCCAGGAGTTATTGCTGGAGAATTATTCGCTCACTGGCATCCAGCAACGTTTTCTGCGCAAGCGGTCGCAGCGAGGAGCTATGCAGCGAGCAGCCATCTTGATCGTCAGGGAAAATCACACTACGACCTAACTGATGGTCCCTCATCACAAATGTTTTTAGGGGAAGTTGCGCTTGAGGTTGCGCACCGCGCCGTAGAAGAAACCAAGGGAGTTGTGCTTCACTACAACAACAACATAATCCCCGCCTACTACAGTTCGTGTTGTGGTGGCCTAGCTGCGAACGCAACAGACGCAATAAGTTTGTCGGAACAACACAAAATACCACCACTTCAGGGACACTCTGGCGAAGATCTATGCACATCGTTGGATATTCATAAATGGAAAGCAAACCGTTCTGCAAGACTTTTGAGAAAAAGATTGAACGCATGTGCAAAACCAATGAATATTCCAACACTTGCTGACATTCGAACGATTCGTTCAATAGAGTCAGTTGAGAAGAATCAACACGGTCGCCCAACCCAACTGGTTATTCGCGGTCGAAGAAACGAAACACATGAGGTTCGTGCTCGAGACTTTGTTCGAGCAGCGAATGCCACAATTCCATCATTGCCAAAAACAAAGGGGAGGGTGTGGTCATCATTTCTTAATGGCGAAAAAAACGGTTCGAATCTATCGATAACAGGTTTTGGTATGGGGCACGGTGTGGGGTTGTGTCAATATGGTGCCCAAGAACTTGCTGGACGCGGTGAAACTTGGGAAGACATACTCTCTTGGTACTACCCAAAGGCCACCCTTCTGGCTCAGAGCCAAGTTGGCTCTGAGCCAAGTTGGCTCTGAGCCAGAAAAAGCGGCGACTCCGATAGGAAGTCGCCGCCAGTGCTAAACGCCTTGCAACACGCAAGGGTATCTATGTTTTAATCTGAATCAAGAAGTGCGTAGGGTCCATCAGCCTCATCCACACCTTTCTCAACCGTTTGAACAAATGGATTTTCAAACAACCGGTCCGAAGTATCAAACCTTGCACGAGTTTCATAATCAGATCCAGCACCCGTATCAGTTAGAGCCAAAATAGTGCTTTCTTGTACAGTTCGTATTTCTGCGAGTTGTGAACGAACCTGATCAAGGTTTCCCGCGTTTCCAAAGCGGTCAAAACCAGAAAGTGTTTCTTGCTGTTGTTCAACCATGGCAATGATATGGTCGTTTCGTTCTATTGCATCAATTTCACGATCAAGTTGCCAAAGCTGAGCCCTATATGTTTCGTGTTCATGTTCAATATTCTCAAGCACATCCTTAAGCCGGACGCGCTGCTCGTGTAGCAACTCCATTTGTCGACGATTGGAAGCTATACGATCCTCATAATTTGCACGAACAGTTCGTATTCTTCTTCCTTCAGTGTATGCAGATTCAAGATCATACCGAACACCCTCAAACCTGATCGACGGTGTGCCACTTGAAGACGAAACAGCTTCAGCATCTTCAACAAGTGTTCGCAACACATCCAAATCTACAGTTGTGAGTTCAACAACACGAACAGCAATGTTTTCATCTCGCTTAAATTGTTCCAACTGTTGTTCAAGTCGAGCAATTTCTCCACGCACCTCAGCAATACGTGATGGGTATTGTTTTGCAAGATCATCAAGTTGTCTTCGAAGAGCAACTGGATCATCAACCAAACCCTCTACAACAGTGTTTGCTTCTTGGCGAAGTTGATCAATACAAGCCATGACTCGCTGTGGTCCAACCAAAATAGTTATACCCCCAATTACAAGTCCCCCAATAATTCCCCAACGAACAATAAATCGTGATGTGGCGCCCATGGCAACCTCCTTTTATTATGCTTTTGCACAGAAACGCTCTGTTGCTCTTGGTTCTTAGGAAACTAATCAACTATATTTCAGGAAAACATAATCGATTGGGTAAAATCCACAAATGACTTTTCCCAATAAGGAAATGTGCCAATGAACGCCCTCACAACATCGTTTGTGCATCGTCTTCGTGAACGCGACGAAGAGGCATGGTTTGAATTGTGGCAAGATTTTGGACCAGCCATTCGTTTTCAACTTCAAAAATGGGGTCGTGGTCGAGTGGGTTTTGAAACCATACAAGACCTAACCCAAGAAACACTAGCAGAACTTTCAAAATGTATAGATCGGTATGACCCAAATCGTGGCGCTCGGTTTAGTACATGGCTTCTCACAATCGCAAAACATATTCTTGGCGATGAAATAGATCGAAGAAACGCTAAAAAACGCGGTAGTGGGGTGAAACCTCTTTCACTCGACGAACGCATTGATTCAAAAAGCGCGGTGCTACAAGTAGATGAAATATTTGAACAACGAATGTTTGGTGCAAAAATTTGCGCCGCAATCCGAAGAACTGAATCAGAAGTCGATTTTCTTCATTTCCAGGTCTGGCGCATGCGGGTGCTAGACAATAAGGTTGGAAAGGAAATTTCGGCACAACTAGGAATTAGTGAACCAACAGTGAGTAGACATGTGTCAAAGATAAGAGAGTGTTTAAGACAAAACATCATGAAAGTCGTTATGCAATATAGTTTTACTCCAGAAGAAGAAGGAGAAATATCTTCGGGTGGAATAAGTGGAAACGACCTAGAATTTGATACTGCTGTGAGCGAGTTGTATCACACGCACCAACTGTTTCTTGAACAAGAAAGTGGAAGATTGTAGAAATGTGGTCGACTCTCTTCGCATGTTTTGGAACAGTTGTTGCCCTTGTTGGAGCAATACTGTTAGTTGTTTATGTTGTGATTCCAGTTATTGGCCATGTATTTTTGTTTTTTGGGCGATTAGTTCGGTTTGTTTTTCAAGAACTTCGTGATCTTATTTTGATACCAATCGCGCTGTTTGTTGGAATAATAAAGTTGCTCCGAGCAACCTTGTGTGTGGTACTTGCGCGGTGGGATCTGGTTCACACAGAAATGAAATCCTCAAAGCGACGGTTTTCTGAAGCGTACAAAAGAATTATTGCCGTGTTTATAGATAACCCACTTGGTGTAATTGGAATTAAAACCGAAACACCCGCGTTTGTGCAAGAACTCAACTTAAAACCAACAAATTCACCACCAAACATGTTTAGCGGATATTCAATTGTTGGAACACTACCAACAGGTGGAAGTGGCGCTAGGCTCTACGTTGCCAACTCTTCAAAAGACTCAACAAAGGTTGTAATAAAAAACTTTGATGTTTCAGCGGGTTCTCAACTCCCGCAAATAGTCAGAGAATCTCGCGCAATGGAATCTGCTAAGAAACTTGGGCTCGTTCTAGAACACCACCTAGACAATGAGCGATTTTGGTATGCGATGCCGTACCACTCCGGCGACCATCTAGGAGTAGTGACAAATAAACTCCATGGAAAATCAGAAAAACTATCTGAAACTCAACTTCAAACTGTATTGTTGTATCAACACACACTGCTCCAAACACTTCAAGAATACCACAACTCAGGTCTTTGGCATAAAGATGTAAAACCAGACAACATAATAATTCACGATGGTTGTGCACACCTTGTTGATTTGGGTTTGGTAACACCGCTTGCCTCTGCAATGACACTTACTACGCATGGCACCGAGTATTTTCGAGACCCAGAACTTGTTAGACAAGCAATGCGTGGCGTTAAGGTTCACCAAGTAGATGGATCGAAGTTTGATGTATTTGGGGCTGGTGCGGTTTTATACTTTATGCTTGAAAATACATTTCCAGCACACGGTGGTCTTAGCGACTTTAGTAAGGAGAGCCCAGAAAGTCTTCGATGGGTCGTGCGCCGAGCAATGGCAGATTACGACAAGCGATACACATCTATTGAGGAGATGTTAAAAGATATAGAGAAGATTCTCAGTGCCAATAACATTTATAGTGTTCGACCCGCAGACCTTCCATCCATGGGAGGTAATGCACCAAAAGAGTTTGCACGGAAATTACCAGCAAGAACAACCCCATCGACTGGTGGTGGACCATTTAAACCACAAAAATACAGAACAAAACCATTTGGGCTTGTTGTTTTGTTGGTATTGGTGGCGGTTGGCGCAGCAGTGTTAATGAACAACAACAACCCAGATATAGAAACTATCCCAAGTGAGGTGGAAATACAAACTCCTTCTGGAACGATATTAGTTGTAAATGAACTTTCTACATCACACAACACCCTGTTAAGAAAAGGGGCTTCAAACAAGATAGCCGAACTAGGTGTTTCTGGTTGGGAGTTGGCTCTTGATCCAGAAAAAGAAGCACGGGTTCGTACTTGGCTACCATCAGATCCATCGGTGACACCGATTCAACAAAGCAAGTTTGATAACGAAAACATTTCTGGCATACTTCTTATCCAAGAAGGCAAAGAAACAAAACCTTTGATTTATTTTGTTGATCAACATGGTGCAGTTGTGCTCCCGTAAAATGGGGTAATGGACACCCAAACAATCTTGTTGATTGCAATAGCGGTGTTGTTTATGGCAACACTCTACTCAACAGTGGGACATGGTGGTGGATCAGGATATTTGGCGGTTCTTGCAATTGCAGCTGTTGCTCCCGAACAAATGCGTCCAACGGCGCTTTTGTTGAATATCGTTGTTGCGTCTATTGCAACATGGAAGTTTGGTTTAACAGGAACGTTTCACAAAAACCTGTTCATCCCACTTGTTTGCGCGAGTATCCCAGCAGCGTTTATTGGTGGATACATTGAAATCCCAAACCAAGTGTATAAACCAATAGTAGGGGTCGTGTTGTTGTATGCAGCAATACGGCTATTTGTTCCAATTAAGGGTTTGAAACATACAAAAAAACCAGTACTCACCATTGTTTTGATAGCAGGGATACTAATTGGATTATTTAGTGGAATAATTGGTGTGGGTGGGGGGATATTTTTAAGCCCATTACTGCTTTTAATTGGCTGGACAACTCCAAAAGAGACTGCCGCAATTAGTGCACCATTTATATTGGTAAACTCGGTTTCTGGTTTAGGTGGTATAGCGGTTGAGAACAATGGACTGCCTGTAGACATCACATTTGTGGCACCACTTGCAGTATCCGTGGTTGTTGGTGGGTTTATCGGTGCTTCGTTTGGAAGTAAGAAACTTGGTCATCAAGGCCTTCGAACCCTACTCGGCGTAGTTTTGTTGATAGCCGCAACGAAAATGTTTTTAACGATGAATAGTTCGCAAACCCAACAATCCCTCGATGATATAAAATCTACACATGAATAAAAAATCAGCCATTCTTCGTGAAGCAATGAATCAAGACGTGGTTATGTGTCCAGGTGCATGGAACGGTTTGGTTGGCTCTGCTATTGCTCGGGCTGGATTTTTATCGTGTTATATCAGCGGTGGAGCAACTGCGAATGCTTCTGGTTACCCTGATGTCGGACTCATTTCGCTGACTGAAATGTGCCGCACAATTCACGAGGTTTCAGACGCAAGCAATCTGCCAGTGGTGGTTGATGCCGATACTGGTTATGGTGAAATAGAGTCGGTTGCCAGAACAATCGTTGAATATGAACGAAACGGTGCTGCCGCGATGCACATAGAAGACCAAGAGTTTCCAAAACGGTGCGGGCACCTCGACGGAAAATCCATTGTTTCAAAATCCGAGATGTGTCAAAAAATAAAAGCGGCCTCAGAAAACAAACTAAATCCCAACTTTATTCTTATTGCTAGAACAGATTCTCGTTGTATTGATGGTATCGGTTCTGCAATTGATCGTGGACTTGCTTATCGTGAAGCTGGAGCAGACATGATTTTTCCTGAGGGGTTACGAAACCAAAAAGAATTCAAACAGTTTGCAAAAGAGTGCCCTGGCCTATTGCTCGCCAACATGACAGAGTTTGGAAAAACGCCACACCTTTCAGCAGAACAGTTTGGCGATATTGGATACAACTTAGTAATTTATCCAGTGACTTTCCAGCGAGTAGCCATGGGTGCGATTACCAGATGTCTCAATCAGCTCCACAAAGAGGGTTCAGCAGAGGGTTTTGAAAACCAGATGCAAACACGACAAGATTTATATGATTTACTTGGGTATGTTCCAGGCGAAGCATGGTCGTTTAACAACAAGTAAACAAAAAAGATGCGAACAATCAGAGGGCCAAGATTCTGATAGAATAGGGGGTTCAACAAATGTCAACTTGTACAATGTAATCATGGAAAGAAATCATGGCACAAACCGAAGAAAAAACAAAAAAACAAACAGATAGCAGGGGATTGGCGGGTCAGGTTATAGGTGAAACATCCGTTTGTGCTGTGAACCAGACACAACTTATGTATCGAGGTTATGAAATTGCTGATCTTGCTGCTCACGCAACATTCGAAGAGGTTGCACACCTTCTTTTGATTGGACACAAACCAACGCCAGAAGAACTAGCTTCGTTTAAATCGGAATTGAGTTCTATGCGAGATATTCCAGAGAGTGTGAAGGATGTGATTATTCAGATAGCAAACGATTCCCCTGAGACACACCCAATGGGTGTTCTTAGAACCGCGGTTTCGCTCCTTTCACACCTTTGTCCCGTTTGCGAAGATAACAGTGCAGATGCAGACCTAAAAAAATCGATGCACTTACTTGCAAAAATTCCCACGTGTATCGGTGTACACCAAATGGCACTTGACGGAAAAACACCCGTTGATCCTGATCCAAACCTTGATCACGCAGCAAACCTTTTGTGGTGTATGAGTGGAACGGTTCCACATGAATCAGAATCAAAAGTTATGGATGTATCACTTATTCTTTATGCAGAACACGACTTTAACGCATCAACCTTTACAAGCCGCGTAATCGCCTCAACAAACAGTGACCTGCACTCTTGTGTCTGTGGTGGAATTGGCGCACTCAAGGGCAACCTTCATGGCGGCGCAAATGAAGCGGCAATGGAAATGTTACAAGAAATTATGGATGCTGTTGATGGTGGCTCTACCGCAGAAGAGTTTATGCAAAACGCTTTTGAAACCAAAAAGAAACTCATGGGATTTGGGCACCGTGTATATAAAAACGGAGACCACCGCGCGGGAATCCTTCGTGGCTGGGGTCTTAAATATGCTGAAGAAGCGAACCCAGAGGCAAAAAAATGGTTTGACCTTGGTGATGAGGTTCAAGCAATCATGCTTCGAGATAAAAACATTCATCCAAACGTTGATTTCCCTTGCGGAATGACTTACTTTGCATTGGGTATTCCAGTTCCTCAATACACGCCAATCTTTGTTGCCTCAAGAATAACCGGTTGGTGTGCACACATTATGGAACAACACCAAAACAACAGAATTATTCGACCACTAGCACATTATGCAGGTGAAGAACTAAGAAACTGGAACGATTAAATGTCTGTAAACAAAATCGCCGTTATCGGTGGGGGAACAATGGGAAGTGGTATCGCTCTAACAGCAGCAACGAGCGGTCTTCAAGCTGTAATTATTGATATTAGTGAAGACCAACTCGCAAGAGCAAAAACATATCACGAAAAACAACTTGCTAGAGCTGTCTCAAAAGAGCGCATGACTCAAGAGGATGCAGATTCTTCAATTCAAAGGATGTCATATGTAACATTAATGGACGAGGCATCTGATTCCGACTGGGTAGTAGAAGCCGCAACCGAAAACATTGAGATTAAGAAAACAATTTTCCAACAAATGTTCGAAACATTTGGAAACGAAGTTGTTCTTGCAACGAACACATCGTCAATCTCGATTTCTGATTTGGCCTCATCAATTCCCGAAGCAGCAAACAGAGTAATTGGGATGCACTTCTTTAACCCTGTTCCCGTCATGAAGTTGGTAGAGGTTATCAAGGGTAAACAAACTAGCGAAGAGACAACCGCAGCAACAATTACTCTTTCTGAAAGAATGGGAAAAATCCCAGTTCCCGCCAACGATTTTGCTGGATTTGTTTCTAACCGCGTTCTCATGCCAATGATAAACGAGGCATTCCACGCGTGGACAGACGGAGTAGCAGATCCAGAAGCAATTGATTCAATTATGAAACTCGGGTGCGCATTCCCAATGGGTCCACTTCGACTCGCCGACTACATTGGGCTTGATGTATGCCGAGATATCATGATGGTTATGTATAACGGTCTTGATGAAAACCCAAAATACTTACCAAACAAAAAACTTGTTGAACTGGTCGAGGCGGGGCACCTTGGCGACAAGTCTGGTCAGGGCGTGTATGAGTATGGCAAGAACAACTAAACCAATTTTTGCTATTCGATAACAGTTCTACGGTTACCATATATTTATGAAGCCGATTGTTATTCAAACGGAAAACCTTCCTCAAGAATGTAGCGACTGGCTATCTAGCCGGTACGACTTACATATTTGCCCAGCGGGTTCAATTCGGTTTAAAGAACTTTTGCCCGATGCTCTTGGGCTGGTGATACGAACATACACAACAGTTGACCAACAAATGATAAAAGCCGCCACCTCCCTCAAAGTGGTTGGTCGAGCGGGAACAGGTGTTGATAATATTGACTTAAAAGCTTGCAGAGAAAAAAACATTACAGTGGTTCACACCCCAGAAGCTAATAGCGAATCAGTAGTTGAGTTTGTGGTTACAACCATGCTCTCGCATCTACGGAACCTTCAACAGGTACACACCGACTTAAAACAACAGGAGTGGAACACTCTTCGTGATGCTTCTATGACCCAAAAAGAGTTTTCAGAGTTAACACTTGGAATAATCGGGTTTGGGCGAATTGGTAGCCGTCTTGGAAGAATGGCAAAAAGCATGGGATTTAATGTGGTTTTTACAGATTTGCAGCAAATCCCAGAGACGCACGGTTGTAGACAAGTAAACCAGAAACAACTTTTAGAAGAAAGCGACATAGTTTCAGTTCATGTTGATGGTCGAGACAGCAACAAACACCTGTGTGACACGAGGATGTTTGTTGAAATGAAACCAGAGGTGCTGTTCATTAATTCTTCTAGAGGAGTGGTTGTGGACGCATATGCCCTTACAAACTTTTTGCACCACAACCAAAAAGCACACGCTATTTTAGATGTGCACGATCCAGAGCCAATTACCTCAGAGTACCCACTACTTCACACACAAAACGCAACCTTGTTCCCACACATTGCTTGCAAAACTAAAACAGCAACAACCAACATGGGCTGGGTTGTAAAAGATGTTGACGCGGTAATTCGTGGTGAAACCCCAAGGTTTATAGCCCCCCTTGAAACAACATCATGATTAAATAGTATTGAACCACCGCGGTCATGATTGGTATTAATATGGAAAACGCATACCACACACAACTTTTTGGCTTTGACATTCTTTCTAGTTGTGTTTTATATTTCCACACAACAAATCCCACGACACACAACACAAGGATTAAGAAAGTGGAAACTCCCACAAAACCCCAAGGTAGATTTTGGGCGTTGCTCCCCAAGTAACCATGAATTATTAACAAGAGACGATCAAAACACACACCAAACGAAACCCCAATTCCAATTAACAATGCATGCCATGGGTAAAAGTGAAAAGGGGCAAGAAGCTGAACACTTAGCCGCGAACCACATTCAGGACAACGAGAACTTGTTGGCTCATTCAGGTGGTAGTCACAGACTGGGCAGGGACCCTTAAAACCCTTTAGAAACGTCTCGCTTCGATTGTTATCACTTTCAACCATAGACATAGTATGATTCCGTTTTACGAAAGATGTCCACATGACAACAACAATTTCAAAAATACACGCACGACAAATTCTTGATTCAAGAGGAAATCCAACCCTAGAGTGTGATGTGCACCTAAATGGTGGTCAGATGGGCAGAGCAGCGGTTCCCAGCGGTGCTAGTACCGGTGAAAACGAGGCCGTTGAGTTGCGTGATGGTGGGAATATATGGTGTGGAAAAGGCGTAAGCACAGCAGTTCACAATATAAATGGCGAAATAGCTGCAGCAGTCGTGGGAATGGACGCAACAGATCAAGAGGGAATTGATGCAACGATGATTGCCCTTGATGGCACACCAAACAAAGGCAATCTTGGAGCCAACGCATTGCTCGGGGTTTCTATGGCTGCAGCACATGCCGCAGCAGCAAACGCGGGTCTTCCACTTTATAAATATTTCAACCCAGACTCAAACGTTCTTCCAGTCCCCATGTTTAACATTCTCAATGGGGGAAAACATGCTGATAACACGGTTGATTTTCAAGAGTTCATGATTCAACCACTCGGGTTCGATACATTTAACGATGGACTGAGGGCGGCAGTTGAAATATATCACACCCTTAAAGGGGTGTTGCATGACAGAAACATGTCAACAGCAGTTGGTGACGAGGGTGGCTTTGCACCAAACCTTTCTGATAACGAAGATGCTCTTCGTGTGATTGAAGAAGCAGTAGGTCGTGCAGGATATTCTTGGGGTGAACAAATATTTGTTGCCCTTGATCCGGCTACAAGTGAACTTGTTACAGAAGCAAGAAAATTAGGTAAGGAAGGATATTGTTTTTTTAGTAGTGCTCCTGAAAAAGTGGTTTCTTCTGAAGAAATGATTGATTTGTGGGCAGAATGGTGTTCAAAATATCCCATTTGTTCCATTGAAGATGGTCTTGGAGAAGACGATTGGAGTGGATGGAAGAAATTAACAGACCGGCTTGGCGACAAGTTACAACTTGTCGGTGATGATTTATTTGTGACAAACCCAAAGTTTCTTGACAAAGGAATTCAAGAAGGTTGTGCAAACTCTATTTTGATAAAAGTAAACCAAATTGGAACCCTTACAGAAACATTTGCGGCGGTTAATCTGGCACAAGAAAACAACTACTCCGTTGTATTGAGCCACAGAAGTGGTGAAACAGAAGACACAACAATAGCGGACATTTCAGTCGCAACAAATTGTGGGCAGATAAAAACAGGTGCCCCGTGTCGAAGTGACCGAACAGCAAAATACAACCAACTCATTCGCATTGCAGAACAACTTGGTGACAATGCAAAATATGGTCGGTAAATGAATCAATTTAGCACCACAAAAATGGTTGCGTGGCGGCTGGCTCAACTTCCACTAATTCTATTTGCTGTGTATACGATTACATTTTTACTTGCGTGGCAAATTCCAGGAAATCCGCTTGAAAAAGAGGGCCGACGACCACCACAAGAAATCATGGAAGCAATGGAAGCACAATACAACATTAATGATCCCATAGTGTTTTACACAGACTATGTGTGGAAGGCGTCTGGATTATCGTGGGTGTTTGGAAACAAGGATGGACCAGTTTTCAACCTTGGTCCAAGTTTACGTCACGAAAACTGGACAGTAAATGATATTTTGATTTCACAACTTCCTGTATCAATGACAATTGGAGCGTGCGCAATTTTGCTCGCGCTATGCATTGGATTAACAGCAGGCGTTTGTAGTGCTGTTCGACCAGGCAGTTTGGTTGACGCGGTTTCTCTTGGTATAGCTGTTGTTGGAATTAGCCTTCCCTCGTTTGTTATTGGAGTAGTTTTACTGGTTGTGTTTGCGGTTTGGCTACAGTGGTTCCCCATTAGCGGATGGGGAACTTGGCGGCACCTAGTATTACCATCAGTAGCATTAAGCTTACCCTTCGCAGCGTATGTCGCCCAACTGACTCGCGCAGGAATGATTACACAGATGCGAAGTGACCATATCCGAACAGCAAGGGCAAAAGGATTACCAGAAAGGGTAGTTGTATTTAAGCACGCATTAAAAAACGCCTTTTTGCCAGTATTAAGTTATCTAGGACCCGCAACAGCAGCGGCAATGACTGGGTCATTTGTTGTTGAAAAAGTGTTTGCAATTCCAGGTATTGGTACACATTTTGTAGACGCCGTTTTGGGAAAGGATATCACGGTGTTAATGGGAATAGTGTTGGTGTATTCAACACTTCTTGTTCTCTTCAACCTTTTTGTTGATGTTTTGTATCGCTTTTTTGACCCCCGACCAGCATAACTCTTACTCCCACCCAAAAAAACAAAACAATCAATCAGTAACAGTAACACGCCACAAATGTTGTACAAGTCTAGGGTGCGAAGTAAGTCCGTGTACTTTTTCGGGGTCGTACATATAGAGTTGTAACAACTGGCAAACCACAAGCATGGGCACCTCTTCTGTAAACAATCTCTCTTCAATATCACGCAGCATGGCAAGTCGTTTCTTTTGATCCAACTCCTTGGCAGCCAAGTCTAAAGCTGCATCAATTTCTGGGTTTGAATAACCACGATCATTATTACCGTTTTCAGTTTTGAAAACATCAAGAAATGTAGTAGGGTCTCCATAATCACCATACCACCGTCCTCGGGCAACCATGAAATTCCCAGAATGTAAATCAGCACTAAAAAACTTGTTGTCTGTTCCACGCAATTCAACAGATACTCCTAAATGTTTTTTCCACTGATCACGAAGTTCAAGCGAAATCCACTTATATCTTGGAGTGTTTGTGGTGTACAACAAATCGATTGTAGGAAACGGGTTGCCGTGAACATCCTCCACCATTCCGTCGCCGTCACGATCTTCCCAACCAGCAGATGCCAACTCCTTCTTTGCCATTGTTAAGTCAAACCCCAACCCCTGTACACCACCATACCCAACAATTGAGTTGGGCGGCACAATGCTTGTTACAACTGGTTCATGTAAGCGCGTTGCAAACTCAACAATAGATTCCCTGTTTGTGGCATACACAAAAGCCCTTCTAACAGATGAACTATTGAACGGATTTATGTCACCATTATTTAGTTTTGGTCTGCAATTAAAAGAGAAAAAATCCGTACCAAATGTCGGGAATGCGTGAATATTTGTGCGATCACCATTCTCTTTTTGCTTCAATATGTCGGGCTGGTAATCCACATTAACGCTGCTGAGCCAATCTAACGCCCCACTTTCAAATGTAAGAACCGCTGTGTTTGGGTCAGCGATTGTAATAGCGTGGATAGAATCAAGCGTTGTAAGTTCGGGTGAATGAAAATAAGGGTTTCGCACAAACCTCATGTCACGCTTATATCTCCAAAGCTCAAGCATAAATGGGCCATTACAGACGAGCGATTCGGGACGTGCCCAAAAATACTGTTGCAAAATCCTTCCGCTCTTGCTGTCAACACTCACCCACTCTCTTGAAGACATAGGTGGGGGGTCTATGGTGTGCCACCCATGGGTCAAAGCAAGATCGTGTTGTTCTCCGCCAGCAACCCAGCCCTCAACCGCCGGTTTGTAGACGGGGCTACACACAGCGAGCGCAAGTTGATCCAAAAAATAGGGAACAGGGTGCTCAAGTTCGACCGTGAACGTGTGTTCATCAACAATATTAATTTCAACCATCACCTCAAATGCTTGCTCTATTTCTTCAATTGAAACAACCTGTTTATCTAATAATTGTTTCGTTCTCCAATCCCAAAAATCTCGAGCTCCCTTAATAACAAAAAAGAAACTGGAGTAATCAGATGAGGTGTCTGGAGTCAGAAGTCGCATCCATGAATATCGAAAATCATATGCGGTGACCCTTGCTCCGTTACTCCACCTTGCATCTTTATTAAGGTGGAACTTATACACAAGCCCATCATCAGAAACAGCAAACGATTCTGCGGCAGCCGGTTCAATAGAAAAATCAACAGTGTTCCAACGTACCACACCTTCAAACAAACAATACGCCGCCTGCATATCAGTCAGCCAACTCATTCGTTGGGGATCAAGCGTAAAAACATCCCCTCGATTTACAAACACAAAATCTGCCCGGGGTTGGTTTTTGTTAAACCCGAAAACACAGACTACAATTGCAACCAATATAGCAACAGGTGCAAATAGTCTGAACATTACAACTTACTTACTTTTTTCCCAAGTTTCAACAACCTCAAGAATTTTTGAACCCTGTTTATCATTCCAAAACTCAAGAAGGTCAACGTTTTCTCTAGATTCCGTGTCTCTTGAAATTAACTCGCCAGCAGATTGCACAGCGTTTCCATATGCAACAAACATCGCTTCGTCATTTTCTCCAAAATTTAGAGACACCGCAGATGTAATAAACCGTGTTAGAGGTTCTCGAATAGTATTAAGCACATCTGATTTAATGTTGTTATCAACACTTGGTTCAATAAGTTGCAACATAAGTGATGGCAATATAAATGGCAACGCTTGTGCTCGGCTGTCAATGTCGCCAGTGCTGTCTATAGAGTTCAACAAGTCTACAAGCGCTTTTGTTTGCAACTCAAACGACAGTTTTTCAATTTGATTTCTTTTGCTTCTGTCTAAACGTGGTATTGATTGCAATGACGCCAAAGAATCAAACTGTCTCGTTAAGACAAACCACTCGGGCTCCTTCTTAGTGAAATTTGAAACGAGTTTTGCATATCCAGTAATCCTTTTAATAGGCAACTCGCCAGTTGAAAAAGATGTGCCAAGACCAACTGATGCCCAAAGGCGAAGTGCGGGACGGTTTTCGGTTGCTGTGTCTGCGTGGTTTAACAATATTTGGCATCCTTCTTCGGTTCCTAGCAACGAAAGTATTTGAAGTGCATTGACTGCAGACATTTCATTTGTGTTACTTTTTTTCAAAAGCGGCTCTAGACCCTGCCTTAGATATTTTCCATACAGAGATCGACCAACCGAAGAGATGCGAACACTTGGACGAAATGGGCTAGCAAGTTTTTTGTTTGCTTCTTTTAAAGCGTTACTATCAACAGTGAGCAACTCGCCAGCCCAGCCCAAGGCATAATCGCAAATTTTTCTCTCGCCCTCGGCATCGATTTTGTTTTTATCAACAATTTTAGAAATGCTCCTTATTTGAGCAAATCCGCTACTGCAAAGAGATAGAGCGAGAGTGAGAGTTAGTAAGAAAAATCGTGTGTTGAGCATAAAAAAACCTCGTAGAATGTATAGTCTTACAAAATTACCAACCTTATGCAAGGGTGTCAACGCCCAATTGGCAGACTACCGAACAACCACTTCTAAAAGAACCCAAAACCCTGCTACAGTGCCCCTAAAGAACATCTTGCCAATCATGCCAAATAACATCTTTATAACATTTTTTGCCACACTTTTGGGTTTCGGTTCAATAGCCACACCACAAACAGTAGTTACCGATTCCCAAAGCCAAACACCATCGTCAATGCTTGCAGAAGAGTTCACACGAGTTGCACGCATGGCAACCACCTCAAAGCCCTTAACAACTAATTCAATTGAGACAGCATTGATTCTCGCCACAGAAGCAACCCTACTCTCCCCAAATGACCAATCTGCCTGGCGAGTGTTACACGAAGTCGCACAAATGGCGGACAAGCCATCGGTGTTGGTCCACGCAATTAAAAACCTGTTGCGAGTTGTACCAACCCAACCAACAATCCAACTGGCCCGTTTGCGTGATGTTATTTCATCGTCTCAAACAGTCGACCAACGCATGTCCATTTACGAGCAATTACTTGCTGATAATCGGCGTAATCAACTCGATTCAGGAGTTGCTGCAAGGTTGGCGCTTGATGCCGCTCACCTGCAACGACAAGTTGGTGATATAAACCAGTTTGCAAGATGGCTTGCAGAGGCGGTTGCGCTTGACCCCGCGTATCCTGATGCCATCAATCTAGCAACTGGTTTTTTTGGAGATGAGACTGCAGACGTCTATCGGCGAGCCGAGTTACTGGCTTCTTCGCTTCTTTCCAACATTCGCGATGTGACCATACAAGTGACACTTGCCGAGTTTTTAATGTCTTTTGGAGACTATCAAGACGCTAAAGAACTTTATGAAGACATTTTGGGTGACAACACCTCAAGCCAAAAGGCAATTAACTCCAGTTTGTTAGCAGATATTGTATTAAGCCAATGGGCATCAGGAGACCATGAATCTGCGATAAAAACATTACTGAACAGGCAAAATGTAATTGATAAAACATTTCAAAATCAAACACAGGCTCAACAACCCAGATTAAACCCGCTTGAACTCGCCAGAATTCACGCTCCATTATCGCCAAAGTTAGCTGTGGTTGCTGCTGCCATATATGCTGATCAGGAAGATAAACATCAAGCTGAACTGGCTCTTGGTGCGGCTGTTAATTCGCTACTTTCCCTTTCTAAAATGTATACAAACCAGGGTAGTGAGGGGTTGAGACTCACAATTGAAATGTATATTCAAGCAGCCTGGATTTTGTTATGGCTTGGAGAGGATGTTGATGCTGCAACAACCATCCTTGAGCAGGTTGAAGAGGGAGCTACTATCAACCCAAACGAAAAACAACGTCTTGATGGGTGGGTTGCACTTCGAAAAGGAGACATTGAAACAGCTAAGTTAAAACTGTCACCACTCAAAGACGATCCAGCAGCAAAGATAGGGGTGGCCCTGATACACCTTGAGGAGGGAAACAAGCGAGATGCTGCACTGCAGCTCCTTTCAGTTGCAAAAAACAACGGCGGAACACTGATTGGAGTGTGGGCAAGAAACAAACTTCAAGAAATTGTTGGGGCAAAATTTAACATTCGACCAGAAGTAGAACAGTTACAAGAACTCATGCACGGTGTTTTACAAACCCTTCATGCAATTCGAAATGACCCAAGACCACCCGTAAGTATTCGAATTAAACCCGAATCAAAGGTGTACACACCATATCAACCCATTTCAATTCTTGTTCAAATTACAAACAACACAACAATCCCACTAACCATCTCGAGCAATGGACCAATTCAACCTCTAATACTGCTTGAATCCAACATAGATGTGCCAGGTATTCCAAAACAACCAACACTTCCAGTGGTTGTTTCAATAGAGAGAGGGTTTTCAATTAAACCAAGAGGCACGCTGACGGTGCGGGTTAATTTAAGGAACTATTGGATTGGTGGTTTGTTGAACAACCACCCACTTCGTGGAGCTGCGGTTTCAGTAACAGGTGTAGTAAACTTTATGGCAAGGGAAGCGATTACAAGAGAAGGTAACAAGATTCTAGTTTATGAGGCGGGTCATCTTGGCGATAGAAAAGTTGCCGAAACACTAAGAGTTGATGGTGTTAGGTTAAGTGATACTTGGTTAAAAAAAGCCGTTGAGGATGCAAAAGATGTTACCGATGTCAACAAACTTGTTTCGTATGTTCTTTTGACTTGGGTTGTTGGAGACAGTGTTTCGATAACCGTAGAAGAACCACTTATTACTCCACCACCAGGAGAAGAAGTAGTACCCCTTGAAAGTGGCGAACGACACCCACTTCAAGATGAAGCAATCACAACAATTCTCTCAAACTTTCCAAAACTCGACTCAACATCACAATCCTGGGTGTTGACAACAATGTCGTTTGACCCAACGCTTGAAGCGGTGTTTGGAATGTTAAAAGAGCCAGATAACACCCGCACCCAACTCGCGAATCTTGTTCGCTTCACCTCATCAAACATTCCAGACGAAGCTCTTGACGACCCCCGACTGTTGGCAGCGTTACAATCAGAAAACAACAGTGTGTACACCGTCGCTACTTGGGTGTATGCACAAGCACAAAAAACAGTGGCTAAACGAACAGAAGCACTTATGGGAGTGAGATAAGAAATTTCCCAGTGCCCACAACTATCAGAAGCGATAACATAGGCGTATGAATAGAGAATTATTGGCAAAACGGATAGGCGAAACCGCAATTTTGCACGGAGAGTTTACTCTTCGAAGTGGTCGAACAAGCACGTGGTATATCGACAAGTATTTATTTACAACACAACCAGACATTTTGTCCGCGTTGGGCACATTGTTTGCAGAAAAGATTCCAAACGGAACAACATTGCTTGCGGGCGCTGAACTTGGTGGGATACCACTTGTAACAACGGCGTCAATGGCGAGCGATTTACCGTGTGTTTTTATTCGTAACCAGAAAAAAGAATATGGCACATCGAAACAACTAGAAGGAAAACTAAAACCAACAGATCAAGTTGTAATAGTTGAAGATGTAGCAACAACAGGTGGGCAGGTACTTGAGGCCGCAGAATCAATTCAAGAATTGGGTGCAACCATAAAGTCGATTATTGCCGTGATTGATCGCGGAGAGGGTGCAAAAGAAAACATTGAAGCGTCAGGATTTGTTTTTGAATCACTTTTTACAACAAAAGACCTTGGAATTGAAGAGACAACCGTGTGACTGAAATAACATCAACAAAAGTATTGGTGGGTATGGAAATCCACGTAGAACTAGCAACCGACAGTAAAATGTTTACTTCGGCGCCAAACTGTGTCAAGCCCTCAAGGTATGACGCAAAACCAAACACGCTTGTTGACCCTTTGGTTATGGCTCTTCCAGGGTCGCTTCCAGTTTTAAACAAACGGGCGGTCGCAATGTCGATGCGGGTTGGTTTGGCTATGAACTGCACCATCTCGAACTTCACTAAGTGGGATAGGAAAAATTATTACTACCCAGACCTTCCAAAAGGGTATCAAATTAGTCAATTCGACAAACCTCTTTGTATTGAAGGCGCGATTGAAATTGAAGTTAACGGAATAAAAAAACCGGTCCGAATCACCCGTGCGCATCTGGAAGAAGACACAGGAAAACTTGGTCACGATTTACCGGGCGGGTCTCACTACGATGGTTCGCTTGTAGATTTGAATCGTGCAGGAACACCATTACTAGAAATTGTTTCAGAACCAGACATGTGTAGTGCAGACGAAGCGGTTGCTTATGGAAAAGAGGTTCGTGATATTTGCCGATTCTTGGGCGTAACAGAAGGAGTTATGCAACGAGGGCACATTCGGTTTGAACCAAATATAAATGTAATCATTACAACAGACGACGGCACAGAGCACCCCACCCCAATAGTTGAAGTAAAAAACCTAAATTCGTTTAAAGCGTTGCACTCTGCAATCGAACACGAATCGGTTCGGCAGGTTGAAGCATGGAAAAAAGACGGAAAAGAAATGGGCCCTGGCGCAAAAAGTACGCGTGGGTGGGATGATCAAAAACTTGTTACATTGCTCCAGCGAGAAAAAGAAGATGCTCATGATTACCGATTTTTTCCTGACCCAGACCTTGTCCCACTAACAATTTCCCAACAATGGATTGACGAGGTTAACTCAACTATTCCAGAACTCCCAGCATCTCGCAGGGCAAGGTACAAAAAACAATTTAACATGTCAGAAAAAGACACAACGGCAATTACCTCCGATCCATCTCTATGTTTCTTTTTTGAACAATGTGTCACAGAGTCCGGAAACGGTATCGAAAGTGCGAAGTGGTTATTAAATGCTGGAGCAAAACTCTCAAACGAACGCGGTTGCCCAGTTGATCAACTTGGTATTACACCCGAACAAATCAGCGGAATTATTGCTTTGCGCTCTTCAAAAAGCATTGGCTCATCAGCAGCAAATACACTTTTTGAGTTATTGTGCGATTCCACACAAACACCCGAAGCTGTGGCAGAGGCAGAAGGGTTGTTGCAAGTCACTGATGAAAACTCTTTGGATAAATGGGTTCAAGAGGCAATAGAAGCGCAGCCACAGGCCGCGGAAGATGTCCGAGGGGGAAAAGAAGCAGCGGTTGGTAGACTTGTTGGAGAAGTTATGAAACGTTCTGGGGGATCCGCTGACGCGTCTGCCGTGCGAACAAAACTTATGTCTACATTACGATAAGGAGTGTAAAACAACTAGCATGCTTGCGCAAATTCTTACAACAATCGTAATGACTCATCCAATTACTCCGCTTCATACATACAACGGTCTGGACAACGGTATTGTGGTGGATATTAATTTGGAAGAAGAGGTAGACAAAGCACGACTTGTTTTATTTGATTACAAGAACAACCAACTTGCATTATCTGCAACCGTAACAAATGGAATACACGATTTAACAAGTAGAATTCCAGAAATAAAAAAACAAAAACAGGCGGTGTGGGTTCAACTTTTTGTTCATGGCGAGGCGGTGCATTCACCACTCGTTGTACAACCGATGACTTCAAGAAAAGTACCAGTCATTGAAGAGGCATTACGCCCAGATGGCGAAACAAAATACAGCAAAATTGTCGGGTGGGAAGATGAGGCAGATGAAGATGGTATGGACACACCATTCGTAAGTGGCTGGCGTGTCTATCTTGATCAAGATGCAATCATTGAAACAAGCGAGGGAGACATCCGCATATCATTCCGACCCGATACCGCCCCAAATACCGTTTGGAACTTTCGAGAACTCGCATTGGGCGGTTTTTATCAAAACACCTCGTTTCATCGAATTGTTCCTATGACAAGTAAGGGGCACCCGTTTGTAATTCAGGGTGGAGATCCGACCGGCACCGGTTCTGGTGGCCCTGGTTTTTGGCTTCCAATCGAAGAAAGTACGTTGCCGCACGATTTTGGCGTTATTTCTATGGCAAGAGCAGGAGACCCAGATTCTGCGGGATCTCAATTTTTCTTTTGTCTTTCCCGCGAAGGAACTGCTCGACTTGATGGGCAATATTGTTCTTTTGGAGAAACAATCGAAGGTGAGGAGGTGATTCGAAAGATCGCCGCAACACCTTTATCGAATCCAGCATCTGGAAAACCAGTTAACCCACCACAAATCAAACGGGTTACACTTGTTTTTGCTGAACCTAAAAGCTAATTGTCAAGATGGTCCGATTTGTGCACCGATCGCCAAGAACTTACAAGTAAAAATCCATGTCCATGGTAATTTAATACTTCGCCTGAGAGTAGAACTGGGGTTGATGGTTCTTGAGTTTTTGACCAACGAGTAAGTGATGCAAAACTAGAACTTGGTAAAACGGTGCATGGCGGATCACTTAATCCTGTGGCATCACTAACAAAAACCGCAACCCATGCACCATGTTTGTTTCGAACAAGGTGACATCTTCTTGATGAAATCCGTAAACCCTCTTTTGTAACCTCTTTTGAAATTGGGTGGGTTGAAGCGTTTCTAATCGAGCGAACAAGTGAGCCGGTTGCATCTTCTAGTTCGCTCACAATGTCTGCAATTGAGTCTTCAAAATCTTCTTGTTCAACAACCTCTTCGTTTGGATTTTTTGGAACAATGGTTGGGTGGTTTCGTTCTGTGTGTTCACCAACAGAAACAACTTCTCGGATTAGTAGATAGTTTTGATCACCGTATGCATATATATCACCAGAAAATCGGAACGATCGTTCTGGAAACTCTTCTGTAGACGCTTCCATTTCAGCAAGACGTTGGTTTGGCAGAACAATGAACTTGTCGATGGTTTTACCATCACCCCGAGGCAATTCAACAACGATTGGGTGGTTGTCACTTTCACGAGAAAGTTCTCCCATTCCATCAACAACCCTTGTTCCTTCTCGCAATAGTGGAACCCATGTTTTTGGAGCTTGTCGCATGTGAATCATGGGCAAAACAAGCAAAAATAGCAATATCGTTTTCATATAGAGACCATGGTACCCCATTTTTGAACGATTTATTGGCTATAAGGCGATATGGTTGTATGCGATTTGTTGTACTAATGCTCCTGATTCCTTTAGTTGGGTGTGTCTCAAACCCTTGGGCATATAACGATGCTCCTGGAAGTGGTCTAACAGCTGCGGAATCTGCAAAGAAACCAGTTGTTTATATTGAGCCCTTTGTATCGGGTTCAGCAATTGAATCAAAATGGGATGGCGTGGCTTCCGAAATGCAAAAAGCGTTTACAAGGGCAATACTAAAAACAGGGAAGTTTGAAGTTGCCGGAGATTATTCCACGGCGCAAAAGGCACCAGTTTCTTTTTCCATTGAAACCGAGTTGACAGATTTTTTACACACGAGCGATGCGCCCGAAAGTGTTCGCCGTCTTCACTGGTTTTCAAAAGCTAACGATGCGATTGTGGCACTTGATGTATCAGCAAAAAACATACAAACTGGTCGAGTCGTTTTTTCTGATCAGGTTGTAGCAACCATTTCTGTTGGTGATGAGGAAACAGATCAATACGGAACACTTAAGTTCGGTTCATATTTATTTTGGTCAACACCACTTGGAGAGGCATCTCGAGACGTAATTGATGAGGCGGTTGTTCGTCTTTCAACCATAAGTGGATCAATTCCAGGGGTTGTAACCATCACCTCCTATACACACGGAAGCAGGGATGTCAAACTCTCGGGAAGCGACTCTCTTGATGAGGGCGGCATTTATTATGTTGGAGCAATGGATCGGACGAGCGGTCAATTTACATCAGTTGATGACGATTTGGGACGACCGCTTCGTTTACGTGTGGAGCACCGATTCTTTGGTGGCAATACAGGGTGGCTACTATCTGAACCAGCGGAGTACGAAAATATTACTGGCTCCACACTCTCCAAATCTCCACTCCCAACTCGGGTCACTTCAGAGTAAACCATTCTATTAAAAACTCCGCAAGTTGGGGTTCATTGCCGCAGATGGCTCTGCCATCTGCGCCACTCGAATACCACCTCGGAGACTCACATTTGTGTGCAGGCAATGGGCGCCTCGCTCTTAAAAACCACTGCTTATGTACTCCACAGGGTGGGATTCATTGCCGCAGATGGCTCTGCCATCTGCGCCACTCGAATACCACCTCAAATCTCAGGATATCTGCCCGTGGAACGGGCGCTTCGCTCTTTCCACGGGCAGATATCCTGAGATTTAAAAGCAACGCGCTTCGCGTTGCTTTAGGCCTTGTAAAAAAAACCTGCAGCACGCTGCAGGTTTTTTACAAGGCCGAGGTGGGATTCGAACCCACGAATCGCGGATTTGCAATCCGCTCCCTTAGTCCACTTGGGTACTCGGCCGTAGAAGTGGCAGGATACTTGGCATTTGGCTGTATGGCAACAGACCCCATTCTGGCTCAGAGCCAACTTGGCTCTGAGCCAAGTTGGCTCTGAGCCAGGGGTTGACCCCAAAACAAGACATATTATTTAACCCACTTTCAACACCTTCTTAATAAAATCTTAACACTCGGTTTTTAATATTTACCAACAACAATACTTAAAGGAGAAATACACATGTTCGTATCAACAACCCTGTTAACACTGGTTGCCGTGACTGGCACTCAAGACAGCAAAATCGAAGCGCTAACAAACCTTGTTCAAGAACTTCGAAACGAAGTCGCTGAACTAAAAAACACCAAATCGGATGCCTGGTTTAACAACCAACGAGCAGACGAAGTTCGAGCCCTTGTTCATGATGTTCTTTCAGATGCAGACACTCGGGCAAGTTTGCTTGGTGATGGTGCAACTGCGGGATACGATGGTGGCGCTTATTTAAAATCATCAGATGGTAACTGGAAATTAAAAATTAACGGGCAACTTCAAGCTCGTTGGCTTTACAACAATGCAGGTGGACAAACTTCGCAACATGGTTTTGAACAAAGGCGCACTAAACTCAAGTTTTCAGGACATGTTTTAGATCCATCTTGGCAATACAAGATTACGACAACGTGGGGTCGTGCCGGAGGTTCAAACACCGAAGACGCATACATTCAAAAGAAATTTGAGGATGGAAGTTGGTTTAAGTTTGGGCAATTTAAACAGAATTTTCTTCGTGAAAACATCGTTTCTTCAAGCAAGCAATTAACGGTTGAGCGGTCAATGATTAACAACGCATTTACATATGGTTGGTCACAAGGCATCGAATTTGGCTGGAAAAATGATGACTTAAAACTGTTGGCACAATATACAGATGGCCCAGGACAATCAAACACAGCGGCACTAGGTGCAACCACAAATGCGTGGGTTCTTCGCGGTGAAGTTCGATTCGGCGAAGCTAGCATGAAAGATTTTGATTACCTCACATCAAAAGCAGGAGCGAACCGGGGTCTCCTACTTGGGGTTTCATATGAAAATTATGATACAGACGGGGCAGCACTTGAATATGGAAATGCTGACGGCACAAAAAATAGCGGGTGGACGGTTGATGCAACATGGAGAGGTGATGGTTGGAACCTGTTCGCGTATCTTGTTGACACAACAGCAAAAGGTGGTGCAACAGAACAAGATTCATCTGGTTGGCTGATTCAGGGCGGATTCCTCATCAATGACAATACCGAATTATTTGCCCAATATTTAGAGGGTGAAGTAAACGGCGAGAATATGGACACAGATGTGTTTCGGGTGGGTTTCAACTACTGGCCCGTTGCTGGAAGCAACAACACTAAATGGACAACAGATATCGGATGGGCTGGAAATTCGTTGGTTGACACCAGTGGCGGTGGAATATCTTCACCCGACTGGGTGTCTTCTGGTAACGGTTGGCGCGAAGATGTGAACAACGAAGATGGTCAAATGTTGGTTCGAACTCAACTTCAACTTCTATTTTGAACGGAAAACAAACAATGTTAAAACAACTTATCTTAATGACAACAATAGTTTCGGGAATTGCATTAGCCGATGACAACAAACGTCTAACAGGTACGGTAAAAATAGACGGTTCCTCCACCTGACCTGCCCCCCAAAAACTAGTCCACTCCTTATGCGATAAAATTGCAGAGTAGACACAATTTGGAAGGCAGGAAATCATGGCAAGGAAACGACATTCAGCAGAACAGATTATCAACAAACTCAGAGAAGCAGAGGTCCA
>JASMLG010000006.1 GCA_030748805.1 Phycisphaerales bacterium
GTGTGGTCTAAAACACTGAACGGATTTGCAGTAAAGAGTTCCCACAAACCGCCAAGTTGCACGATGTCGTCACCTGTTTTTACATCCCAAGAAACAATTGCACCCATGCCTTGGAAGATTGGGTCGGTTAAGTATCCATGATGGTCAACTTCGAGCGCAACTACTTTCTTTTCAAGAATCTGATCAGCGAATACAACACCAAATCTAAATGCTTCCAAAGATGCATACTTGCCCTTCATCACATCGATGAGTCGGTTACCTTCAAACGGGAAGTACCCGTGTACTGTCAAAAACTTTTCGCGGAAGGATGCCTTTGTAAACAGTTCTGCAAGTTCTTCTGTCGTGTGCGAGGAAGTATTGGAGAAGATTGCCGCCATCTTGCCGCCATCTGCGACTTCTTCGATTGAAGCAAAGATTTTCGCCTTGATGTTTGCGTCTTCCGTTGCGACTTCCCAAATTACATCGCAATCGGACAAGCCCTCATAAGAATCGGTGCAAGAAACGCGTGACCGAAATTGGTCCATGTCTTCTTGACGAATCATTGCGCCCTTCACTTCGCGATCCCAGCCACTTTCAAGACGAGCGATTGCTTTGTCAAGCGCGTCCTTACTTACGTCAAGAAGGACTACTTCGCATTCGGTTCGCCGTAGCAAATCAATTGCGATGCCTTGTCCCATTGTGCCAGCGCCGATGACTGCAATTTTGCGAAGAGAGTTGACTCGCTTCACTGCTTCATCAAGGGTTTTATCACCAAATATAAATGCTTTCTTCATTGTTAGGATGCCTTCGTGTTTCTAATAATCATGGCAATCCCTTGCCCGCCGCCAATACAAGCCGAAGCGCAACCTAATTTTGCACCGCGGCGGTCCATTTCATACATTAAGTCGGTAACTAAACGAGTGCCTGTTGCGCCAAGTGGGTGACCAAGAGCAACTGCTCCGCCATTGACGTTTACTTTATCTCGGTCGAGTTCAAGTTCTTTTTCACAGCCAAGAAATTGCGCTGCAAATGCCTCGTTTATTTCATAAAGGTCAATGTCATCTGTGTTCAAGCCAGCACGCTCAAGCGCTTGTCTAATTGAGGGCACAGGACCCTGACCCATAATTCTTGGGTCTACACCCGATATGCCGTAACTGACGATTTCAAACTGAGTGTCTAAACCAAGTTCGGTTGCCTTTTCGTGGTCCGCAATCAAGACAGCAGCCGCACCGTCTGCAATTTCGCTAGCGTTGCCGGGCGAAATCAATTTGTTTGGTGTAAAGCCGGGAAGTGATGCAAGCGTTTCATAGTCAGTGTCACGAATACATTCGTCGCTTTCCATGTGTACTGCGTGTCCATTTCGGTCAACAGCGTCAAGAGCAAATATGCCTCGCATCCGATCGCCACCATTAAAGTGACTTTCGCTTCGTGCTTCTCGGGCACGTCTATGCGACTCCACTGCAAACTCATCACACTCTTGCCTTGTAACTCCAACCTTGTTTCCATATTCATCTGCGGTGAGCATCATTGCTGTGTTTGCAATATCGTGGTTCAATGAAGCGAGCATCGAGTCCT
This sequence comes from Phycisphaerales bacterium, assembly GCA_030748805.1. The sequence continues at coordinate 1,555 of JASMLG010000006.1, forward strand.
CTGATTTGCCGCCATCTTCAAACTCCCAAAAGAACGCTGACGATTTTCGTTTTGCTCGGTTTATTTGTGGAGCACGCGTCATCGTTTCGCCACCAAAGCAAAGCACAACTCTAGAATCGTCCATGTTGTTTGGCATTGCTATTTGCTGCATGCCATTGACGATGACTTGGATTCCAGATCCACAGATTCGCTGCACAAGTAGCGCTGGCATTTCATCGCCAAGGCCGCATCGTAGTGCGACATTACGTGGAAAATACAAATCTTGTGAACCGGGTGCTGTAAATTGATAGACATTTGCACCAACACAACTATCGATGTTTGTCTTATCGATACCGCTTCGGGTTATCGTTTCTTCGCAAGCGAGTACAGCAAGATCCTCAGCGGAGAAGCCAGAGAGTGTGCCACATTTCACACCAAGTGGTGTTCGTGCTGCAGCTGCAATAACAATTTTTAACTCATTCTCTTGATTCACTACTTCATGTTCCTTGCATTTGATGTTTTGCGATTCGGATAACACGTTCACTTGGATTTGTTGCAAACATGTCGTGAATTTGATCCTCGTATAGAGTTGTAACTTTTTGCCTAACTACCTTGCCAGAAGGTGTAAGTTCTCCTCTGTCAAGCGAAAGAGGGTTGTCGGCGATGATTGCCCGCACTGGTCTTTGGTATTTCACTTCAATGACTGCATTTATTCGTTCAAGTTCTCTTGCAAACAAATCTCGTAGTGCGGGGATGCAAGAAAGTTGCGAGTCAAGTGGCAATTCATTTTCTTTAAGCCATGTGCTTATGTTTTGCTGCGAGGGGAAGAGAATTACACCGACATAATCTTGTCCACTACCAACTATAAGTGCGGTGCTTATGTATTCGGATTCGTTTGCAAGGGTAATCTCAACTCTTTGTGGGTGCACTTTTTCACCAGTTGTAAGTTTGAATGCTCCATCAAGTCGTCCGAAGATTCGCAGTCCATCTTTTCGAAACTCTCCAAGGTCTCCAGTGTGGAACCAACCATTTCGGTCTATACATTTTGCAGTTGCATCTTCATCATCAAGATAGCCCTGCATAACATTTGGTCCTTTAACGAGTATTTCTTGCGAGTTATCTATTTTTACCCGCACACCAGGAATCGGCATGCCAACATGTCCGCTTCGCCAAGTTCCATCCATTGTTGTAACTGTTACGCATGGTGATGTTTCGGTAAGACCCCAGCCCTCTAAAACAGGTATTCCATGGCGACGATAACCCGCCTCAACCGTTGCTGGAAGTGATGCACCTGCAGTAAATACCATTCGAAGTCGATCTCCAAAAACCATTGCATCAACTTCATCGTTCTTTTTGCATTCAGAGAGAAGCATTTCGTGAACGCGGGGAACGCTAAAGAAAATAGTCGGCTCCCAAAGTTTCCAGTTCTCAACCATGCGGTCCATGTCTCGCCCTTTGGAATCATCAATTCCAAGAGTTGCGCCATTAAA
>JASMLG010000007.1 GCA_030748805.1 Phycisphaerales bacterium
TGTGATTTTCACAAACTTATTTACAAAACCAGATCAATGTAAGATTCCACCAAACGGTACCCTTCCACTTTCAAAATGAAAGGCGCATTCACAACCAATTGATACCACTGAAGTTCACTGGTGCTGCCCTTTCACTTTCAAAATGAAAGGCGCATTCACAACCAATTGACAGCACTGAAGTTCACTGGTGCTGCCCTTCAACTCTCAAAGTGACAGTCACATTACATTTATGGTTTAATTGCGAATTTGAAAGATTTCGTGGAATTAGGGCTTGTCTGCGAGCAGCCATGCCACCAAATCCAACAACAACCGCAACAAACGATGTCAATGCACTCAATAATGAGATTTCTTCCCTTAAGGAGAAATTGAAAACCGAGCAAGAAGCGAGGTTAGAAGCAGAAACATCACTGTTAATGGTCGACATGGTTCAAGAAAATGGAGACCCCCCACCATCAAGAATGGCCATGATTACTGGACTTGCAAAACTATCCGAATCAAGAGATGACGCCACTGGGAAACACCTATCTCGTATCAGGAAATACACTGAAATCATTTCTCAGGCATATTCCGAATCACATCCAAACAAACTACCTCTTGGGGAAGTGTCAATTATTGCTGCTGCTTCTATGCTGCACGACATAGGCAAGGTTGGCATTTCAGATGATGTTCTTCTTCATCCAAACAAATTCACCGAAAAACAATTTGAGAAAATGAAGCAGCACACAACAATTGGGGCTGACATCCTTCTTTCATTATCCGAAGAACTTGGAAGTGATCCTTGGATTGACACTGCAATCCAAATATCACTAGGTCATCATGAAAAATGGGACGGAAGTGGATATCCATATCAACTTAGTGAAAATAGAATAAATTTACCCTCACGCCTTGTTGCAGTTGCTGATGTTTACGACGCTCTTACAACAAAACGCGTATACAAAGAGTCAATGACACACGAAAAAGCTGTGTCAATTATCAAGAAAGAATCGGGCAAACATTTTGATCCCGAAGTGGTAAAAGCATTTTTGTCAAAAACTAATGAAATAGAAATTGCCAAAGAGTCATATTGATAATCAGGACTGATTTTTAGCGTCCGCATAACACAGCAAGCACCAGCCAAGTAGAAACGATAGCCACAAAGCGTTTGAAATTAACACCGTTACCATAGTACACATTGTACACTAATATTCTCAAACCGATTGACTTAAGATATGATGCATGTACATGACAACTCGTAACACAATGAAAAAGTGGGCTGGTGGTTGGGGCTGGGTTGTAACTTTATCTTTACTAATATCACTTGCTTCAAATATCCTTGGGCTTATTCTCCCGTTCTTAGAAATCCACGAAGCTTTCAAGTCAGAAGTAACTTATAGTTTGCCACACTCTGTACATCTAATGTGGACATCTAAGTTGTATTTCATTGCTGCGCTAATTCTTGGGTTCTCAATTATATTCCCATTTGTCAAACTTGCTTCACTGTTTGCTGCATGGTTCATCCCTTGGAAGCCATCAAGTAGAGTAACTTTCCTCCACTGGATTGAACTTCTAGGCAAATGGTCGTTCATGGATATTTTTGTTGTAATCCTTTTAATCTCATTAACTGCTAATCAATCATTTATTTCATCAAACATTCACTTGGGTGTTTATTTCTTTATTGGGGCGATAACGCTAAGTATGATTGTTTCGCAAATTGTTTTATCCATGGCAAGAAAAATGGTGTCGATTGAATCAACGCCCCCTACTTATTCATCAAAACGTAAGTGGATGGTTGTTGACAACCATTATCTAGGATGGACAGTTCCTGTTCTTACATTATTGTCTGTTGGCGCTTTAATCGAAGCTATACACGCCCCCTTCCTGCAAATCCATCAATTCTTTCTTGTATCAAGAACGTTCAGCATAACTTCTATAACTGAACTTCTTCAAACAAACAATCATGTTGTGCTTTTAATAATTTTAGTGTGGACAGTTGCGACAATACCGTTGTTGCGGTTCCTAATACTTCTTGTTTCGTGGTTAATACCCATGAAAATTGGACATCACATTAGAGCAAATATGTTCATAGAAGGACTTTCTAGATGGTCAATGCTTGACGTTTTTGGGCTTTCGTTGTTTCTTGTAGCCACTGAGGGTAAAGAGTTAGTTAAAACAGAAACTCTTCCTGGTCTGAGGGCTGTTGTTGCTGCAATCGCGCTAACCTATATTCTTGGTTTTGTTGCGGTATGTTTACACAAATCCGTACTTAAAAATGAATCGTTTACTGAAGCGTCTTGAGATAAGAAACCACATCTCTTAATTCTCTTTTACTCAGTAGAACATTCATTGGTGGCATTGCAGAGTATTCTCCAAAGCCCTCTGAAATTTCACTGCTTGGTTCTATCAATGATTCCAATATTTGATTTTGATTTAATTTAGAACCAATACCATCTAGAGAAGGTCCAGCGATACCACCATGATCATTTATTTTGTGGCAGCGCAAACATTCGCTTCTAGAATTTTCAAAAACAATCTTTTTCCCAATAAGCGGGTTACCCCCGCTTAAAAGACAATCATTATCTATTTCCAGTTTTTTTGCTTCTGCGTATTCTAGTTGCAGTTCTTGCCGCAACTTGTTTCTATCAATTCTCTCAAATTCTAAATTATCTGTGGCAAGAGATTTTATTGCTTCTTGGGCTTCAAATATCTCTCCTTCGTAAACTGTGTTTAATAATTCAATTACAGCATTTGGTTTTTTCTGTTTTAGCATTATGCCTCTTGCTGCTGCACGTAATTGCCAAAAATCACTTTTCAACGCATAATTCAAAAGTTCAACAGTCCCTCTTTTTTGAAGAGCATAAACACGAATGTTTATTGGCACATTTTCATCATAAACTAATTCAGAACATAAATTAGTTGGAAGTATTCTGCCGCTTTCGTAGACAAAGCGCAATACCTCCATGAGTAATTCACCTTTAGCATTTTTCAACAACCTTTCCAATGGTTCATCGATATCTCCCATGCTTATTGCACTCATGTGTTTACTTGGGATGACACGACCCTCCACAATATCTCTGTTTACATAATCTGGTTTCCAATTTCGTAGCGATTGCACTGCAAGAATTCTCATTGGTTCTGGCTTTTTCTCATCTGCAGCAAATAATGCAACACGCACACTCGCATCGGAATCTTGTTCCATTTTATTGGCGCTTAACGCTCTTTTTTGCCATGGAATTGTTCTGGCTATATGTAGTGATTTTGCAAGTGTAGTCATTGCCACATCTTCAAAACCTACTCCATAAATACGTGCATCATGAATTGCTCTGGCTGCCTCAGTTGCTACAGTGTCATCAGAATCATTCAGATAATCAGCAATAAACACAGATTTCATTCTTCGTAAAACAAGAACTGCCGCAAGACGAACCGATGCGTTTGGATTAGTTTGCAAATTTGCTATTGTGGATGCATATTGAGAGTTTGTTAATGCAACAACTCCAGCATGCCTTAGATACACGTCTTCGTTATTGTTTCTTTCAAGCATAGAAATGATTGCATCAAATGCGTTGCCAAGATGACCCGTAGCAATCGTTGCAAAGTACGAAACACGAGGATCTGGGTCATCAATCAACTCGACGAGTTGTTCAAAAGTTCTATCCGCTATCCTCTTTTCTACACCTGTTTCTCCAAGAATTTTACATGCTTGTGCGCGTATTTCTGAGTCCTGGTCGTTAAGAAGATAGGCAATATATTCAGTATATTTTTGCCCTTGCCGGCTTATCATGGCAACTGCCCACATCGCGTGTATTTTTTCAATTTGATTACCTGTTATCAACACTGCTTTAAGTTCATTTATTGCATTTCGTCTTACAAGTTCATACTGCGCGCGAATACGAACACGTCGATCAACGTGCGATAACATTTGGATTAATTTGTGATTAGTTATTTGCTTAAATCCCTTTGAAAAAATATCTGACACGTCACCTTCTTTGAAATGTTCTTCGTCCCAAACAGAATATAACCTTCCTTCTTCGTTACCAGTCCAGCCCTCACCCCAATCACTAATCACCATTTTGCCGTCATACCCGAAGTCAACATCTGTGCACAAAACTTTTTCTGCAAATGGATGCAGGTCAACCATTTTAAAATGAGCCCCATCTGGTTCAATTGCAAAACTTAAAACATTACTGTGTTCCGCACCTCCTCGAAAGTCACACATAAAAAAGTGATTGTCATAACGTTCTGGAAAACCTGCTCCCGGATACGCCACCAGTCCTGAAGGGCCAGAACCAATCACATCAATCGCTGGCAAGATCCAACTTGGGCGATCTTTTGCGTGTGGATCCCAACCATTTTCAGTTACCCATGGACCACGTTCATTAACACCCTCTAGTGTTTGATACTCCATGCGCCAACCAGTTTCGCCTCCCTCAACACAGTAGACCAAACGCGCCTTATCTGAAGCGTCTGAGTTATTATCACCTGTAAACAAGTTTCCATACTTGTCGAAAGCCAGTTCTTGTGGGTTTCTCAGACCGTGATGAAACATCTCTAGCTTTGTTCCATCAAGTTCACATCGAAAGACGGCACCTTCACCGGGGCTATGAAATTCGGTACCATCATCAAGTTCGATGTGATAACCACGATCACCAATTGACCAATACAAACGACCATCTAAACCAAGAGCCAATCCGTGCATGTCATGCCCTCGGAGTGCTATTCGCACACCAAATCCTTGAAAGAGAGATTTCTTCTTTCCGTTTTCAAAAACCCAAACATGTGGAATACATGTGTAATAAACCACATCGCCAATCGCTAAGACACCCGCACCAGTTCCATCAAGTGGGTCGTTAAAGCCATCTGCGAAAATTGTTGCTGTTTCAAAAATTCCATCTTCATTCAGGTCTTGCAACAAACGGATTCTATCTTCAAACTCAGAGTAATAGTCCATTCCGTTTTTTCGTTGGTCGGCAAAATGAACATACATTTTTAATCGGTTTTCAACTGATTGTAAGCCCAAATCCCAATCGAGCCAAAATGAACTGGAGCGGTTATCTTCAACTCCCTTCTCTTGTCTAAATGACTCAGCAACTAATATATTTCCATCATCATCGAAACAGAAAGCAACTGGATCCATGACTTGTGGCTCAGTTGCAATAAGTTGTTTTGAGAAACCCTCAGGGACTTGCATTAACTCAAATGCGGATTCAGGTGTACTTGCAAGTAAGGTGATTACAAAATGTATTAGCACCATTCCAATCCTTCAGGAAGGGTATTAAAGTTTTCGCAACCATCTTTGGTAACAAGCACCATGTCTTCAACGCGTATTCCGCCAATATTTTTGCTGTATAAACCCGGCTCAATCGTAACTACATCTCCAGCAAGCAAAGTTGCTCCGTTTCTGTCAAGAAGAGGTGGTTCATGAACATCAAGACCTATTCCATGACCAGTGCCATGTGGCATTGAACAAAAGGTTGCTGGGTCGCTTTCTTTTGGAAGACCCTCTTGGTAGCCATGCTCGAGTAATACTCGAATCGTTTCAAGATGTACTATTTCACCTGTTGCACCTGCTTTTGTTGCAGTAGTTGCTGCTTCTTTTGCTGCTACAACAGCAGAGTGCATTTTTATTATTTCTTCAGAGATTTCACCATGAACAACCGTTCTAGTGCAGTCTCCGTTGTACATCGAACTTTTGTCGAGTGGAAAAATGTCAATTATGATTGGTTGGCCAGTAATAAGTTTTCCACTACCAAGTTCGTGGCAATCACCGCCATCGCTACCACAAGCAACAATACATGGAGGATTGAAAAAGTTTCTCTCAAGTAAAAAAATGTCAATCATCGCTCGCAATCGTTCGCTTGTTAATGGTTCTTTATCAACTAACAAAACACCATTACTTTCTGGTATTGCGTTTACCACTGTTTCGCATGCCATTATCATCGCATCTTCAGTTACTTTTTGTGCTTGACGTAGGTGTGCGACTTCTTCGTCATCTTTGATTCTTCTTTCAGTTACTCCAAGGTCATAGTCGAGTTCTACTTCAATTCCTGAGGATTGCATTTCATCAATGTAAATAAAAGGGAGCGTGCGATCACCAATAACATTTGTAATGCCGTTTCGGCGAAGACACTCTGCAGTCGACTGTGCTGCAGCGGTTTCTCTGTCACCACTAAGTTTACTTCCTTGTGGCGTAAAATCAGAGTAACCATAAACCCTATCCGCCTTTGCATATTTCTTTGCCCTATCAATTTCAATTTCTCTGAGAATCAGCGTTCTGGTTCCATCAGGAAAATCAATTGCAATCATTGCATCGTGAACCATGAACCTAACTAATCTGTATAGCGACTTATTTATTGACGGGTTTCCCGCCATTACTTTTGCTTTTTTTGTATGCATACAGTTAGTTTACTGTGCAAACAAGTGTAATACTCGCCAATGGGGACACCCAAGAAATTATTGCATGCGATAATTTCTTGAGTGTCCCCAGAACAGGGCTGTTTTCAAAAAAACGTAAGTGACAGTCATATCCACTTTTTACACAAAAGCAAGACGATTGTCTTGCTTTTGTGTAAAAAGTGGAGCCGATCGGGCTCGAACCGACGACCTCTTGCATGCCATGCAAGCGCTCTCCCAACTGAGCTACGGCCCCAATATTTATTCCATAGCAGTATCAATAGCGCTAGCAAGTTCTTCCTTTGGATTTATTCCAATGAATCGATTTACTTCTTCTCCATTTTTAAAAATGATGATGCTTGGAATTGACTGTATTCCGTATTCAACCGCTGCATCTCGGTTACTGTCAATATCCATCTTGCCAATCTTTGCCCTTCCTTCATATTCTGAAGCAAGTTCATCAATAACTGGACCAAGCATTTTGCAAGGACCACACCACTCAGCCCAAAAATCAACTAGAACTGGTTGGTCTGAGTCGAGTACTTCTGATTGGAAATTTCCATCTGTAAATTCTAATGCCACTTTTTTATCTCCTGATATATAAGTTTAATTAAGTTGGGATTGTAGCACCCGAACGTGCTCCGAAATATTGTGAACTCGAAAAATTTGAGCTCCTTGCTCAAAAATGTTCAGAGCCATTAGCGCTGAATCTCTATCTCGCATGCATGGCGACTCAATTCCTGTAGTTACTCCAACAAAACTCTTCCTGCTAACACCAACATAAACGGGAAACCCCAAATGTACAAAATGTGCCATGTTTTCCATAAGCTCTATATTCTGTTCAACGCTTTTCCCGAAGCCCAGTCCAGGGTCAATTGCTATTGAATCTTTGGAAACTCCATCAGAAAGAGCTAAATCTACTCGATTCATTAACCACTCTGAAACATCAGAGACAATATCATCGCTTTGAGGATCCTCATAATATTCATTACTGTAATTATCTAACTCTGGAGATAACCGCCTGTGCATCAATACCAACCCAACATTTGTCTCTGCTGCAAGTGAGAACATATTTTCACTTTCGTTTCCTGCAGAGACATCATTTATCACTGAGACCCCCGCAGCTATAGCCCTTTTTGCTACTTCGTACGATGTTGTATCAACCGAAATACATATATTGCTTTTATTTACAATTCCTTCAATTACAGGAATAATTCTTTTAATTTGCTCTTCTGGACTCACTCTTGATGCTCCTGGCCTTGTAGATTCACCTCCAACATCAATCATTGAAGCTCCTTCTTCTGCCATTTTTAGAGCATGAGATATTGCTAATTCTTGTTTTACAAAACTGCCACCATCGCTAAAACTATCTGGAGTTACATTTAATATACCAACAAGGATTGGTTTTTCCAACGATAATGAACAATCTAAACAATTCCAAGATGTCTCAATCTTTTTCATGTAATGCATAGGGTAATCGATGAAAGAACTAGTAATCAACAGCACAGTCCAACATACATTGTTACTTTTTGTTCCTCTGGTTTTTGCATTTATCTTAAAGTTAACCAAAATACGCGTGTGGGCAATGCTTGGGGGTGTTATGAGTGGTATTTTGCTCGGGCCTGCGGTTCTAGGTGCAGTTGCGCCTGATTACTGGGAAGGAATTTTTCGGGGTGGGGTTTTGCAACACGACAAATTAACTCAATTGCAAAGGCAACAACAATCCGACTTACTAGCAGCAACAACCCTTGGTGCAGATGAAACTGTTTTGCTGCAACTAAAGGCAAATCATAATTATGAGCAGAATGAACTAAAAGAACAATGGGAACTGGCTCAATGGGATGATCAAAGAACCCTTCGCAATTATTCAATATTATTGATTGTAATTATCTTGTTAAGCGGTCGGATGAAAACAAAAACGAGGGGTACGGCTCCCCCACTAACAACTCTTTCTGTCGGGGTTTGGGCTGCGATAATTCCAAGTGGTTTAATTACATTGCTTGTTTACTGGTTTTTAAACGAACCTTTGATAAGTTCTCTTGCTTTAGGAGCATGCGTTGGTGCAGGTCCTTGGACACTAGCAAAGTGGGAAGAAGAAACAGCAAATCAGGCACAGCAAGATGGAGCACTTCTCATGATTCGGTGTGGTAGAGTTGCTTGGATTGTTGCTAGCACCATTGCTATTTATTCAACTTGGCAAGTAGTTGGTGCAATGTCTCTCGTTTGGTTGTGCCCCTTAGTACTTCTACCCTTTATCTGGGTTGTTCCACCTATGAACTGGAAATGGCTGGAGGTGTTCGTTGACTGCGCAGCAATACCTAGCGTAATGGCTGCATCTCTTGTCTTAATAAACCCGTTTGAGATTTCACAATTCTGGCCAATTGTATTTGTTCTTCTTTTATGCGCTGATGCAAGGTGGCTTGGTGGAATTATTGGCCTTGGCATTTTGGGGGGTAACGATAAGGGAAACTCCATGAAACTTGCGATTCCTTTGGTTGATGCTGGTGTTTCTCAGATGTGTATGGCTGCATTACTTATCGGTGTTGGGTTATTAACACCATCTTTTGCTGTTGCTGCTTTAATCGGCGCATTGTTCCTTGAATACACTGTCACTACCAGAATGAAATTTGCTGAATCAAAAGACAGTTTGTGAGTCAAACATAACCCTCCAATCAACCTGAAAAAATGACCTTGAAGCAGTTTTTTTTATTCCACTGTGACTGATTTGGCGAGGTTGCGTGGTTTATCGACGTCTTTGTTGCGAAGTACTGCGGCGTGGTAAGCGAGGAGTTGTAAAGGTATCACAGTGAGCAGCGGCTGCAGTGGTTCTGGAACGTCTGGAACGTAAAAAACATCATCACAGTGTTTTTGAATATCTTTATCACCTTCAGTAGCAACTGCAATGATATGTCCACCACGCGATCTCACTTCTTCCATATTTCCAATAACTTTTTCGTACTGACTTCCCTTCGTTGCAACAACTACAACAGGCATTCCCTTGTCAATTAAAGCAATCGGCCCATGTTTCATTTCTGCAGCGGGCATTCCTTCTGCGTGAATGTAACTAATCTCTTTTAATTTAAGTGCACCCTCAAGAGCAACTGGGTAATTAGTTCCTCTACCTAGGAATAACCAGTTGTCTCGGTCAACCACTCCCTTTGTAACCTCAAGAATGTGGTTTGATTGAGAGAGAACAGTTGCAATATGTTCAGGAATCGATTCAAGAGAGTAAAGTAATTCGGACATTTCTTCTCTACCCAGGTGCCTTCGCCTTCCAACATAAGTTGCGAGCATAGTTAAAACAGCTACTTGTCCAATAAACGCTTTTGTTGAAGCAACTCCTATTTCAGGACCAACCCTTAAATAAACACCCGCGTCGGTGTCTCTTGAAATCGTAGAACCAACTACATTTACTGCACCTAAAGTAAGTGCACCTCTTTTCTTCGCTTCTTGTACTGCAGCTAGAGTGTCAGCAGTTTCTCCGCTTTGACTTACCGCAATTGCAACGCTATTTTCTTCAACAATTGGGTTCCTGTATCTAAACTCGCTTGCAAATTCTACTTCAGCAGGAATACCAGCAAGTTTTTCAAACAAATATTCTCCGATCATAGCAGCGTGAAGAGCGGTGCCTTGTCCTAAAAACAAAACTCTCTTTACTTTGGAAAGTTCTGCCTCAAAATCAGCTACCCCACCAAGAACTATCTGGCCTGCTCCAGCATCTACCCTGCCTTGTATACAAGTTCGAAGTATGTCTGGCTGCTCATGAATTTCCTTGAGCATAAAGTGTTCAAAATCGCCAAGTTCAATTTGCTCAAGAGTGTATTCAAGTTCTTTGATTTCAGGTGTAAGTTCAACGTTATCAACTGTTGTTGTTCTAAATGAATCTCTAGTAAGCCGCGCAACTGTTTCATTATCAAGAAGAAATGCCTGTGTAGTGTGAGCAACAATCGCACTCGAATCTGAAGCAACAACATACTCGTCTTTACCAACCCCAACTATTAAAGGAGAACCCTTCCTTGCTACAACCATCACTTCTGGTTCTTTTTTGCACATTACTGCAATTGCATAAGCACCAGTAATTTCTCGAAGTGCCGATTGAACCGCTTTTTCTAAGTCGCCATCATACAACTCGCCTATTAGATGAGTCAGAACTTCCGTATCTGTATCGCTTGTAAAGGTGTGACCTTTATCTTTTAAGTATTGTTTTATCGAAGTGTAGTTTTCAATTATGCCATTGTGCACCAATTGAATACCATGACCAAGTTTTTCATCATCCGACTGAGGGTGAGCATTTCTCTCGGACGGTTCACCATGTGTGGCCCATCTGGTGTGTGCCATTCCAAGAGTGCCATCGAAGTTATTGTCGTTCTCGACCATCTCCTCAAGACAGGCGACCCTGCCAATTGTTCTTGCAACATGAAGGTCGCCGTTCATAATCGCCAAGCCAGCCGAGTCATAGCCACGATACTCCAGACGCTTGAGTCCTTCAAGTAACAATTCCTTGGCTGGTTTTGATCCAATATAAGCGACTATTCCACACATAATGTTGGAAGAATACACCACATCCACGAAGATGGCACCTAAAAATGGAATCTTAACTCGTTATCGGAGCCACACATGCGTTTACAATCACTATATGCCGAACCTTTTTATGGATGAGGAGACAAATAGCCTTTTAAAAGTCAGACCCTTAGCGGATAGGTTTAGACCCAGCTGCATTGAAGGGGTCGTTGGGCAAACACATATTCTTGGTGAAAACGATTTACTAAGAAGAATGATTTGCAGTGACACTCTATGCTCAGCAATCTTTTGGGGTCCACCTGGAACTGGAAAGACAACTCTTGCTTATGTGATTGCAAATGAAACTAAGTCGCATTTTGAATCGTTCAAAGCTGCAATGATTGGCGTTTCAGACATTAAAAGAATTATTATTAAAGCACAGAAAAGAATAGTTTCAAACAACGAAAGGACTATTTTATTTCTTGATGAGATTCACCGGTTTAGTCGCAGCCAACAAGATGTTCTTCTTGATGCAGTTGAAAATGGAACGTTAATTTTAATCGGCGCAACTACAGAAAATCCTGCATACACAGTAAACAATGCTCTGATTAGCAGATCGACTTTATTTCAACTTGTACAACTTGAAGAATTTGAAATTAAAAAACTATTACATCAAGCAATTTCCGAATCGAATGGTCTTGGAAACCTTAATCTAAACATCGACGAAGAAGCAATTAATCATTGGGCAAAGCAATCTGATGGAGATGCCCGTAGGGCTCTAAACGCACTAGAGATTGCAGCCGGAAGTGCCAAAGATAACAAAATAACTCTTATTGACGCTGAACAATCGATACAAAAAAAAGCCGTTAATTATGATCGTCAAGGTGACGGACACTACGACCATGCAAGCGCTCTAATTAAATCGGTCAGAATTGGAGACACAAACGGAGCGTTATATTGGCTTGCTTGTATGCTTGAAGCGGGAGAAGATCCTCGGTTCATCGCTAGAAGAATGTCTATTTTTGCAAGTGAAGATATTGGTCTTGCAGATCCTAGGGCTATGGAGCAAGCAGCGGCAGCTTGGCTAATAGTTGAAAGAATAGGAATGCCAGAATGCCAACTTACTCTAAGCCAACTTGTTATCTACTTGTCAAAAGCACCAAAAACGAAAGCTGTCTGTAATGCAATTATGCAAGCAAGGGATGACGTTAATAATCAAAGAGTGGTGGCTGCTCCTTCTGACCATGATACAAACCAACTTCCTAAAATTTCAGCAATCTACTACAAATGACAAAAGCATCTTTACGAAAAATAATTCAGAAACAAATTGCTTCAATGTCAACTGAGCAAAAGAAAGAATCTAGCGAAGGTGTGTGTAAAAATCTTCGGTCGATTTCATCAATAGTTAATTCCAATTCGATACTCACTTTTCTTCCGCTTCATGATGAGGTGAACCTTAAACCAGTGATTTCAGGTTGGATTAATGAATCAAAGACCATAAGCATCCCAATTGTTTGCTGGGAGGATAAAACCATGAGGTGTGGCTTAATTACATCTCTTGATGATGACAACCTTGTGGAGACAAGACATGGAATTGTGGAACCGCTTGCCAAACACACCGTTTCAAATGATTGTATTGAAACCATTTTGGTTCCAGGAGTTGGGTTTGATTCCTCTGGAGGTCGGCTTGGTCGCGGAGGGGGTTTTTATGACAGATTTCTGTCGGTTTCAAGGCCACCTGTAGTTATTGGGGTGTGCTTCGATGAGCAAATTGTAGATAAAGTCCCACGAGAAATGCACGATCAACTGATGACTGCAATTGTAACTCCAACAAATGTATTAATTGGATAGTCACAAGAATCCAAGAATCGTTACAATTCCAGACATGTCATTACCAAGCCAAGGCGGATTTTCATCAACTAGACGGGGAAGCATGTATCGACGGCATAAGCGTCGCAAAAGCACATCATGGTTTATCGTAATCATTGCTGCAGCAGGAATCACGTGGCTACTGTGGCCTAACAACGAGACAGTAGGCAGTTCTGAAGAACGCCCTATAGTCATTACTTCAGTTCCTGAAGTAATTGCAACGCCTCCTCCTATTGTCAACGAGAAACCAAAGCCAGTTTTGCCAGTAAAACCAGTGATCAAAGAACCTGTTGAAATAACTAAAGTTGAAAAACCTGTTGAAATAATTCCGCCTGTAGTTACTACTCCTATTCCACTTGTGGCAACTACTTCTACTAATCTTGATGAAGGGCTTGACTTACTTGATCGTGGACAGTTTGTTGAAGCCAGAGCCAGTTTATCTACCGCCCTGAGAAGCGGAACACTGTCAGACGTTGAATCCGCTCAGGCAAGAGGAGTTTTGACTGATATTTCTGACAAACTTGTTTTTTCACCAGAGATTAATTCCACAGACCCATTTTCTCTCGAATATATCATCAAAGGCGGAGATACATTAAGCGGGATTGTTCAAAAAATGGGTCTTCAGGTTAACTGGCGTTTTATTCAAAGGATTAACAACATAAAACAAGCAACTTCAATACGCCCAGGACAATCTGTTAAGTTGGTTACTGGTCCTTTCAATGCTATTGTTAACAAAGATACTTACAGGATTGACCTTTACCTAGGAGACGGAAACGAGCAGGTCTTTGTCCGTTCATATCGAGTCGGTCTCGGAGAATTCAATTCAACCCCAGTTGGACTTTTCAGGGTGAGGGAAAATTCAAAACTGATTAATCCTACGTGGCACAACCCAAGAACCCGCGAGTTTTTCTCAGCTGATAATCCTGATAATCCAATTGGAGAGAGGTGGATAGGTCTTCAGGGAATTGAAGAGCAAACGAAAGATTTAAGCGGGCTGGGTATTCATGGAACAATCGAACCCAATTCAATCGGCACACAGTCCTCTATGGGCTGTATTCGAATGCTTGGGGGGGACGTAGCACAGGTCTACGAAATGCTCTCTGAGGGCGTTTCTACCGTAGAAATTAAATGACCGCGGGTCAATTAATTGAGGTCTAGAACGCTAGTTGCAGTTGGGTTCTAAACACCCATTCTGCGTTCTGGTTTGGCGTGGAACGCCATCCAAGCATGAAGTTGTCCATCGCAGCACTAATCTCACCAAAACTCCACCCAAAGTCACTCGTAACTTTGAGTCCTTGCCCATCTAGGTACCAATTAACACCACCGGTGAGGATGTGAACATCATCTCCACCCATTGTGTTTTGCATGATTCCACCACCCTCAAATCGCATAAATGCCTCTGTAGTGTCTGTCATGTAGGTGCTTGCCTGAATAACATATCCGACCCAGTCAGCGTTCCTAACATGTGTCGCAACGTCTTTTTGGTTGTGTACTGTTCCTGACATAAAGAAAGTGGCTCCATCAAAATGCATGGATAAATCAGCTGTAACACCAACTTGATCTTGCTTTAGCTGACCAGCCCCAGTCCTTTCTCCATTTTGAGCATGAACAGCAAGCCCAACCATAGTTGCCATCTCGCTTCCTACCGGAGAAGTCATCATGTTGAATTGTGACCATTCTCCGTCAAGTAGGAACTCTGCTCTAGCGGTTGCAGACCAATCAGTGTCGACTCCGAGGGCTCCCCATGGAGGGGATGCTTGGAAGCCCCCAAGAGTAACTGAGCCATTCGAAGTTGCTAAAAAGAATCTCGTTGAATCGTCAGGTGTCCATATAAACTGAACACCTGCAGATCGGGCAAGCCCAAGCCGGTAGTCAATTAACGAACGATCGACCGCTAATTGGTACTTGTCAGACACCAATGACTCTCTAGTAAACGGCAACATAAACACGCCTAGTTTTGCAGACCAACTCTCACTCATTTTAAATTTAACCCAAGCGTCCCATAGGCGAGCGCTTATAGCAATTGTTGTATTGTTTGCAATAGCGTTTGGATCAGACCATCCAAAACCCGGTTGTATCAAGAACGTAGTGTCTTTATCAAATATGTGACCGCTTAGTTCAAGTCGGGTGCGGGTGTTTTCCATTCCGCCGCGCCATCTATCCCAAGTGGCACCATTTCCAACTCTTAGATAGTTCACTATTAGTCGTTCTTGAATTAATCCACCAATATTGAGTTTAAATCGTCCATCACTACTTGCCAAAAAGAATCCATCTGACCACCCACCAAGTAATCCGTCACCAACCAATGAACTACGAGAGTCAGCATCTGAAAGAACATCCCTAACCAATAATCTAATTTGATTTGCACGTTCTTCTGTTAACCAGTTCTCTTCTAGTGTTCGAATTTCATCAAGGGTCTCCCGCATTTCATCTGTCTCTTCTTGAACAGAATCTAATCGTAGACGTAACTCGTCTATTTGTTTCTGAATACCACCATCTTGAGGATATACAAAGTCACAAACAAACAACACAGCAATTAAAACTGTTTTGGGTAAGTGTTGAATGTTTTTCCTTAGTGTATTCATCCCATTTCCTTAAAACATCAACTGCAATTGCGTCCTTAGCACAACCTGATCTCTTCTACGTGAATCTGTAGCCCAGCCCGTCTGAGGAATAGTCATCCAACCGCTAACTTCACCAAAACTAATACCAATATCAGCGCTCAACTTAAGTTCTTGGCCATCTAAATATTTATTAAACCCAACAGTAAATAATTGTAAATCATCGCCACCGAACTGCTCTCTATCTGGCCCTCCGGCTTCATATCTTGCATAAAGTTCAAGTTGGTTTGTGAGATAAGTACTCCCCTGAACAACATAGGCGAGCCAGTTAGCGTCCATACCTATTATCCCGCCATAATCAGTTACTCTTTCATAAATAACCGATGCAAACAGCGAAGCGCCATCGAATTGCATTGTTAAATCACCAGTTACTCCCCAGAAAAGACCATCGGGAAAACCGCCAATTGGGTCTGGGGAATTTATTTCGGCATTTTGCCTGTGCCCAGCAACTCCAATTAGAACTCCTCTTTCGCTTCCTGGTGGACTAGTGAATTGCTGAAACTGTTCCCAGTTTCCGAGAAGCTTCCATTCATATCGCATTGTGCCTGAGTAAAGCGTATCCATTTCAGCCCATGCAAATGGAGGAACAATAAAATCGGACTGGAATGCGGTGAGTGACTGCCAAAGAGCTCCTGAGCCATTAGAAAGTGAAAACATAAATCGTTGGTTATCGTTTGCCCAATCGAATTCAATTCCAGCCGATCTACCAAGACCCATTCTGCCATCAACACTTGATCGTTCAATTGCAAGTTGATATTGCGCCTTTACTAATGACTCTCTGCTAAATGGCAAGTTGAACTGACCAAGTTTGATTCCAAACTCATTTGTTAAGCGAAATTTCACCCACGCATCCCACAAACGAAATGTAAATGTTTGGTCATCAGTAGTGGCTCTCGGGTCACCTCTTGGGTCTGAGCGCCCCCATCCCGTCTTAATGAAAAAATCAAGTCCTCGACCAAACGCTTGACCATCGAAGGTCAATTGCGTGCGAGTCATCTCAAAGCCCTGCCGCCATTCATCGTAACCAGTAACCCCTTGCGGCTGATCTCCCAGCCAGCGTGCAAGAAATCTATTTTGAAATAGTCCCCCAACGTTTAACTTAAAGCGACCGTCAGCACTAGAAAGATAAAAACCATCAGACCAGCCCATCATTGCTGTACCGCCCTGCAAGTTAACTCGAGTATCACTGTCGGCTAGAAGTTCGCGAACAATTGAGTTGATAGCAGAGACCCGTTGAGTTGACAGCCATTCATTTGTTTGGTTACTTCGCGCTTCATCTAATTCAAGACGAACCGTCTCATTTGTTTTTTCTGCTTCATCTAAAAGGGAACGTAGTTCATCTAATTGTGACTGAAAATCATCATTCCCACCACAAACGACAACTGCGCTCGCATTTATGTATATAGAAGCAAGTGCCAGTGCAATCCATTGCTTGTGGCTTCGATCCATCCGTAGACCTTTCATCGGCAGAATAGCATAGCTGGGGCTTCCTTGTTGTGGGTGTACGCATACAATTCCAACACAAAGCGTTGGAAATATGCATGTCCTCAGAAGGTGTGATGAATGTTTTTCAGGAGGGCTTTGGATTCAAAAACAAAGCGTTGGAAATATGCATGTCTACAGAAGGTATGATGAATGTTCTTCAGTAGGGCTTTGAATTCCAACACAAAGCGTTGGAAAGATGCATGTCCCCTTTGTCATACTAGCAATGGTGACGCTGTTGATTTGAACAGTTTGACCGATGGGGTAGATAGGCATGTCCCCTTTGTCAGATTAGCAATGGGACAGTCACTACAGCCACGCAGAACGTGGGTGTGAGACAGCAACTAAAAAAACAGGCCGGCTCAAAGAGCCGGCCTGCGTTTATGTCAATCGCTTGACTTTCAAATCACACTTCAATTTAGAAGTGGAATTGAAGTTGGGTACGAATCATAGTTTGGTCATCAGTTTGTGCTGATACACCCCAACCTGTAGTATTATCTCCTGGAGCAATACCACTGTCAGCCCAGCTGACATCAGTTGACCACTTAGCGTTTTGACCGGATAGGTAATAGTTTACACCAACTGTGAAAGAATCAGAATTATCGATACCTGTTGCATCCCAATCGATGTCTTGGTAGCGAGCATAGAGTTCCCAGTCGCTGTCAAGGTAAATACCATACTGTACTTCAAATGAAGTTGGATCGCCGTAACCTAGAACACCTGCACCGGTACCTGTTGCACCATCAATGTTATTGTGGTTGTATGCAACGTAAAGGTTACTTCCACCAAATTGACACTGACCATCAACTGTAATCAGTGAGTTGCTATCGTTTTGTGCATTTGGTGCGGGTGTAGCGTCATTGTCGCCCCAGTTATTTCGTACGTACGAAACACCTATCAGGCAGCCTGAAGCAGCGCCATCAACACTTGTGAATTGGTCAAATTGACCCCAATCAGCGCCGTCTAGCATAAACTCAGCACGAACAGCCCATGTATGAGATTGATCGTTAAGACTATACACTCCATTTGGAGCATCTCCAAGACCATTGCCGTACATAGCCCATAGTCGCCATTCATCACCAACGTAATTCAGAGATGCACCAGTTGTATTATTGTGTACACCAGGTTGGCCTGTTCCACCTGCTACCGCCATTGCGACCGCGGCAAGGTTTGCTTGACTTGCGAGACTTCGTTCAACGCCAAGTTGATACTCAGCATTAATCATCCACTCACGGTTTGTTGGAAGTTTCATGTTACCAACTGCAAGTTCCCAACCATCGCCTAAGTCCACTGTGCCGTATGCCCATTGGACATCTGCACCATTTGCATTGGGTGTTGCGGCTGCTGGGCCACCTGCTGCTGTTGAAACGTAAGGTGTACCGTTTACTCCAGCACCCCAGTCAAGACGGACGTTGTAACCATAATCACTTGCAACTGTGCCTGAGAAGTTTAGAACCGTACGTGTGTTTTCAAAACCACGTCGATCTTCACTTGGACCAGCAGCTGGGTCAATTGAATTATCAATCCATCGTTCTTGGAGAAGACCGTTGATCTTCATTGACCAGTTACCGTCTGCGCTTCCGATTGTAAATCCACCGTTGTAGCCAGCAGTAGCGCCTGAGCCCTGCAAACTTGCACGTGTGTCTGCGTCAGCGAGAACGTCGTGTACGAGGCCACGAATTTCGTCTGCACGAGCATCGTTAAGCCAGTTATTGTTAGTAGCAGCTGAAAGTTCGGCAATCCGAGTTTCAGCTGCCTCGAGGCGAGCCTGCAGGTCAGCGTTCGTGTCGCTACCGGCAAAGCCAGCACTAGTAAGCGTCAGTGTTGCGACGCCGAGAAGGTAAAGGTGACTCATAGTCAACTCTCCTGTATTTTCGAACGCATCGGCCGACTCCCGTGGCGTCGCGTCCTAACCATCCACCCGTCCGCTATCCTCCAGTCAACACGACTGGAACGGACGATTGTTCCCTATCGGTCTACGGTGACCGAAAAGTTGAAGGCGGAATGGTAACCACTTCTGAGAATTTGGCTACACCTACCACCTAAAACCTGAAAAAAAACAACACTATTTAACAAAAAGGTGCCATAAATCACTGTAAAGACACATGTTAAGCACAAATGTTTATTCCCTTTTTCCTAGAGTCCGATAACCTCTTTTCTGTGGGCTGTCTAATCGCCTTTTCTTCAAAAAACATACCTAAATCGGCTATTGAAGACACTGAGACCGTATCGTTTCCAGCAATGTTATGCTGAGTTATCGGAACTAGTATCGTTTTGTATCCTCTTCTTCTTGCTTGGGCTACCCTTTGCTCAATATTTGGTGCACTTCGAACTTCTCCACCTAGCCCAACTTCGCCAATTGCACATACTCCTTTCTTCAATACAAGTTCGTGATATCCACCAATAATCGCTAAACATAAAGCAAGGTCAACAGCTGGTTCGGTTAACTTTAAACCTCCAACATTACTCGCATAGATGTCCTGATCTGCAAGGCGTAAACGCGCGTGCTGTTCTAAAACTGCACTCAACATTGTCAAGCGACTTCCGTCAACACCTGTTGCGCGCCTTCTTGCCTGTCCATAAGTCCCTTGTGCAACTAATGCTTGAACTTCAATCAACAAACAACGTGAACCATGCATTGCTGGGCAAACAACAGCACCCGCTCGTGGTGGTGCATCTGGATCAAGAAACGCTGCAGCATCTTTAACTTCTGCAAGACCCTGTTGCCCCATCTCAAACAAACCAATTTCAAGAGTTGTCCCAAATCGATTCTTTACTCCTCGTAAACCCCGAAGGGCGTAATGCCTATCACCCTCAAAGTTCAAAACAACATCAACCAAATGTTCAAGCACTCTTGGACCTGCAAGTTGACCTTCTTTTGTTACATGTCCAACAATCATTACCGACATTTGTAATTGCCTTGCTAAATAGATAAGTTCAAGACAACACTTGCGTATTTGAGTAACACTTCCTGGAGATGAAACATGGTCACTCTTGTAAACCATCTGGATTGAGTCAATAACGAGCAAGTTTGGTCTTAACTCCATAACCTGCTTTGTAATTCTCTCTAAATTAGTATCTGAAAGAACATATAAACCTTCTAGTGCATGTTCTCCTACTTCTTCGGTTTCAAGCAGACGCTCTGCTCGTATCTTGGACTGATAAGAAGATTCTTCACTCGTTGCGTACAAAACACGCTGTCCCTCTCTAGCACTACCAATCGCTGTTTGCATCATGAGAGTCGACTTCCCAATTCCTGGATCGCCACCAACCAAAACAACGCTTCCGGATACTAGCCCTCCACCGAGAACTCGATCAAGTTCACTAACACCGGTAGAGACACGACCAATTTCTGGTGATTCAATTTCAAGCAACCTAACTGCTTCTGATTCTTCGCCTAACTGATCTAATAATGAAGAAAAATTTCCAACAACATTGTTGGTTCTATTTCCAGTTTCATCTGATTTAGAAACCAGTGTGTCCCATTCACCACATTGCTGGCACTTACCCATCCAAGTTGGTGACTTTGATTTACAAGACGTGCATTCGTAATGTATCTTTGCTTTTACCATGAAACGGAATACTACACGCGCGTTCTGACGACACCATGTCATAAGGGACAACTATATTTTTAAGATTAATTTCTACCCAAAGAAATTTGGTAGTGACTGTCACTGGTTGGTGGCTGTGGAATTTGGTATCGAAATATGGCCGTGACTGCCACTGGTTGGTGGCTGTCACTCTCTGTGTTTCCATGCCCAAGACGCCCACCTGCGAATTGATTTCCTGCGATTCTTTGAAGTATATTCTGGGAATTCCCCATCCTTACCGAAAGCTGTTTCTTTACGCCAATTAAGATAACTTCCCTTACCAGTTCTAAACCTACAGCGAATTAACAGACAGAGAGAGACAATCATTCCACCAATAATACTGCATGGCTTATTCATTACTAATTTGGCAACGTGCTCGATGGGCTAAACCTGCTTCCTACAAGTTTGACCCTTTTGTTTGTTTTGCTAGTTGGAAGTAGCGGTCTTGCAACTGACATTATTATTAATGCAACAATTGATCCGCTCCACAAATATGATTCCCATCCAAAGTATATATATATAGATACGATTAAAACTAGAAGTAATGAGGTTGGAATCATTCCTTCCCAAGCAAGACGCATAAGTTGGTCAAACCTAAATCTTGGAAGCGTCCACCTAACCAACATTGCTAGGAATACTAACAAAAACACCTTCCCGATTACTATTCCAAATTGAAGAGCAATTAGCCAGAAACCTCCGCTAAGTGGTAGGTCATAACCTGTGATTGGATTTATTGACCACCCGCCAAGGAATAGAGTTGTGAAGAATGCTGCACCAACAAAGAGGTGGATGTATTCGCCCATGAAAAACAACGCCCATCTCATTGAGGAATATTCAGTGTGCCAGCCACCAACTAGTTCTTGTTCTGCTTCAGCCAAATCAAATGGCGCTCTGTTTGCTTCTGCTAATAAGCAAACATAAAACAAAATTGCAACAAGGGGCTGTTGAATTATGTTCCACTGACCTGTGAGTTGTGTTGAAACAATCGACTCTGGCATCAAGGTTCCAGAAGCGAGTACAACACATAATAAACATAGCCCCATTGGTATTTCGTAACTAATTATTTGGGCTCCTGCACGAAGACCTCCAAGAAACGAATATTTGTTATTTGAAGCCCAACCTCCAAGTGACACCCCATAAACACCAAGCGATGCAGTCGCAACTATATATATGACTCCAATGTTGATATTCGCCCCCATTACCGCAACCGTTTCACCAGAAGATAACTCTAATCCACCTGCCCAAGGGATTACAAGAAATCCAATCATTGCTGGGATAACTGTAAGGGCTGGGGCGATAGTGAATAAACCCTTGTCAGACCCACTTGGCATGAAATCCTCTTTAACAAAAAGTTTTAAACCATCTGCTAGTGGTTGAAGTAAACCGAATTTGCCAACTCTGTCTGGTCCAATTCGATCTTGCACCCATGCACAAACTTTTCTTTCGAGCAAAATAAAGTACGCAGCAGCGCCAAGTGATAAATGAAGAATTACTAATATCACAACTACCGAAGTTAGCAATTGTGGTGTTATCCAAGTTGGCATCCAGTCAGGCATAGATTGGGATTATACCTAGCGGCTCGCTAAGGGGACACCCAAGAAATTATCGCTCGCGATATTTTCTACTGGACGCCTCCGCACTTCAATTATTCAGTGTGTTTGCGAAGTTGTTTTCACTGCTACCGGCTCTTCATAATAATCTTGAAGTGCAGCAACATGCCAAGCACCACCTCGGAGCGCTTCAATTGCAGCAACTGCTGCTCGAGCACCAGTAATCGTAGTAATCATAGGAACCCTAGCGCCAACAGCCATTGCGCGTATCTGACCTTCGTCTGTTTTTGCTCCGGTTCTAGTTGGCGTATTAATAATTAAATCAATCTCATTGTTCGCAATTTTGTCGAGAATGTTTGGTCTTGCACCTTCTGAAATTTTGCAAATTAGTTCAGTATCAACACTGTGAGATGATATGAAATCTCGAGTCCCACTTGTAGTAAAGACGGTAAAGCCCATCGAGACAAGTGTTCTTGCAACTTCTACTGCTTGGCTCTTGTCGCTTTCACGAATAGACAAGAAAACTTGACCAGATGTTGGCAACGATCTACTAACTGACATCTTCGCTTTTGCAAGTGCAACTGGGAGCGACCTATCCATGCCCATTGCTTCACCGGTAGATCGCATTTCTGGACCAAGTACAACGTCAACCCCTGGGAATTTCTCAAACGGGAAGCATGGCTCTTTGACAGCAAAGAAACCTGTTTCAGATATTTCTTTTGTTCCAAGTTCATCTAATGATGAGCCCATCATAACCTTTGCTGCTATTCTCGACCAAGGACATCCCTTCGCTTTTGCGACAAAAGGAACTGTACGAGAAGCTCTTGGGTTAACCTCAATCACATAAATCGACTCATCTTTAACTGCGAACTGAACATTCATCAACCCTCGAACTTGCAAGTGTTTTGCTAAAGCACATGATTGTCGTTTCAATTCATTCACTATTGATTTTGGCAATGAATATGGCGGTAGAACACAACTACTATCACCACTATGAATGCCTGCTTGTTCAATGTGTTCCATAACTCCACAAACTATTGCTTTGGGTTGGTCTGCAGATAATTGAAGTTGGCTTGATGCCGTTGCTAAGTGAGGTTCAAAGTCAGCTACAACATCAACGTCTATTTCTATTGCTTCTGATAAGAAACGATCGATAAGGACAGGCGCATTTTCTAATTCAGAAACATCCACTGCAGTTTTCATGTAATAACGCAGCGCATTCTCATC
Source organism: Phycisphaerales bacterium (assembly GCA_030748805.1). Next base: position 23,206 of record JASMLG010000007.1, read on the forward strand.
ACTGCAAATCTCCATACCTCTCCCACCAAGAACGTAACTTGGTCGAACCAAGACGGGATAACTAATTTTTGTGGCTGTTTCAACTGCCTCTTCAAGAGAGTATGCAATTCCATTTTCTGGCTGCCTTAATCCGAGTTCATCAAGCATCGTCTTAAATCTATCTCTATCTTCTGCGATATCAATTGCCTCAAGACCGGTACCTATAATCGGAACTCCTGCTGCCGCAAGCCCATGTGCTAGATTAAGCGGTGTCTGACCACCAAATTGAACAATTACTCCAGCTACATTTCCAGTTCTACCCTCAACTTCACTGCCTCCACCATTGAGTCCTTCTAAAATATTTAAAGTGTCTTCAAGAGTGAGTGGTTCAAAGAAAAGCAAGTCACTTGTGTCAAAGTCAGTACTTACTGTTTCTGGATTTGAGTTAACCATTACCGACTCAAAGCCCATTTCATTTGCCGCAAATGACGCTTGACAGCAACAGTAATCAAATTCAATTCCTTGACCAATTCTATTTGGTCCTCCGCCCAAAATAACCATCTTCTGCTTATTAGTTATACGAATTTCATCGTCAACAATGTCGCCAACACCAAGTTGAGTAATTGGTCGTTCATAAGTTGAATAATAATATGGAGTCACTGCTTCAAATTCTGCAGCACAAGTATCTACAAGTTTATAGACCGGTTCAATACCCAGTTTCTTCCGAAAGTTCCGCACCTTCAAAATTGTATTTGTCGAAACAACTCCCTCGTATAAGAAAGCCAATTGTGGATCAGAATACCCAAGTTCCTTTGCTCTTCGCATTAGGTCGAATGACATATCTTCAAGTGAAGGGCTTTTTTGCAGTTCATCTTCAAACTCTACAAGTTGCATAAATTGATCAAGGAACCATGGATCTATTTTTGTTTGGCTATGAATCTTTTCAGCAGACCATCCGAGTTTCATTGCATAACGAATGTAATATATTCGACCCTGACTCGGAACAGAGAGTTTTCTAATTAAGGTCTCTTCATCAATTGGCCACGTTGTTTCATTGTCATCGCGAGTTGCCCTTAGCCAAGAATCATTTTTATCAAGCCCGTATCCAAAACGTTTAACTTCCATCGAACGAATTGCTTTTTGGAAACTTTCTTTGAAAGTTCTCCCAATTGACATCGCTTCACCAACCGACTTCATTTGAGTGGTTAATGTTTCATCTGCCTCTGGGAACTTTTCAAATGTCCAGCGAGGCATCTTCGTTACAACGTAATCAATAGTCGGTTCAAAGCATGCAGAAGTTGTCTGCGTAATATCGTTACGAAGTTCGTCAAGTGTATATCCAACTGCAAGCTTGGCAGCAATACGTGCAATTGGGAAGCCGGTTGCTTTTGATGCAAGAGCTGAGCTTCTTGAAACCCTAGGATTCATTTCAATAACAATCAATCGACCGTCTTCTGGATTCACCGCAAACTGAACATTAGATCCACCTGTATCAACTCCCACTTCTCTCATAATCGCAAGTGCACCATCGCGCATGCGTTGATACTCTTTGTCAGTGAGTGTCATTATTGGTGCAACTGTTATTGAGTCACCAGTATGAACACCCATTGGGTCTATGTTTTCAATTCCACAAACTACAACGCAGTTGTCGTTTTTATCTCGGACTACTTCAAGTTCGTATTCTTTCCAACCAAGCATTGACTCGTCAACTAAAACTTGATTGATTCTTGAGGCCTCAATACCTCTGCGAACTATTTCTTCAAACTCGCTTCTGTTATAAGCAATTCCACCTCCGCTTCCACCAAGTGTGAATGCAGGACGAATAATCGCAGGCAAACCAACCTCTTCTAGAAATTCGTATGCTTCTTCCATATTTGAAACAGTTGCACTTCTCGCCTGCTCTAGACCCGCTCGCTCGACAACCTGACGAAACTCTTCTCGATCTTCAGCCCTGAAAATAATATCGCGGTTTGCTCCAATCATTTCAACGTTAAAGTCATTAAGTATTCCAAGTTCATCAAGTTCGCAGGCACAATTCAGTGCTGTTTGCCCACCGATTGTTGGAAGAAGTGCATCTATAGGAAAGCCCAAATCGCATTCCTTTTGCAATACCCTACGGACTGCTTCAGGAGTAATTGGCTCTATGTAAGTTCTATCCGAAAATTCTGGATCTGTCATTATGGTTGCTGGATTAGAGTTCACCAATACAACACGAAAGCCCTCTTCTTGGAGGGCTTTACACGCTTGGGTACCTGAATAATCGAATTCACACCCTTGACCAATTACAATAGGTCCAGAGCCAAGGATCAGAATCGAATGAATATCGTCTCTTCGAGGCATATCTAAAGTCGGTCTGCTAGTGCAAACTTGTGGCAGGATAACGATGATTCGCTCTCTCGGCTAGCATAGAGGTAATTAAATGTTAATCTTTGCCATTTCCACCTTCATTTTGCTACTTGCAATTGCTCTTTTGCAGCAAATAGTGTTCCCAATGCTTTCACGATATGCAATGGGAGATTCGCCAACTGCAATACTATGGTTTGTAAATAAAGTGTATGTGCGGTTTTTTCATCACATCCAAGCCTTTGGTACAGAAATAATCCCACAGATAGTTTTTCCTGGCAAATTAATCGTTGTCTGTAAACATCAAAGCCCAATTGATCCTCTGCTTGTGCAATCGCAGTGTAAATTCAAAATCCGCTGGCTCATGGCTCAGGAATACATGGTTCCAACACTTGATTATGTATGGGATATTGCTCAAATAATTCCTGTTGCTAGGGATGGACAGGATTCCGCTGGGCTTCGCTCTGCATTGCGACACTTAAAAAAAGGTGGAGTTATTGGAATTTTCCCTGAAGGAGGCATTAAACAACCCAGAGAAGCGATTCATCCATTTGCAGATGGTATTGGTGCGATGATTGCTCACACCAAGGCGCCGGTTCTTCTTGCAACTGTTGACGGAACACCGATGAATGATGAGATGGATAGAGCATTATTTGAACGAACAAATTCAGTTGTAAGGTTTATAGATATTATCAATTTCTCAGAAAATGCAACAAAAAATGAGATTACATACGAACTTAGAGAGCGTCTTTCTAAGGCAACTGGCTGGCCATTGGTAGAATAACATTGTGATAACACGAATAAGAGGTGAACTAGTTGAACTTACGAATCAATCTGCGTTGATTCACGTGGAATCGTTAACTTACGAGTTGCTAGTACCCGCTTCAGATATTCCAGATTTACTAGGCAAGATTGGCAACTCATTAGAGTTTTACACCCTGCATTACCTTGAAGGGCAATCTCAAGGAAGTTCCTTCTTACCCAGATTGATTGGCTTTTCCTCTGAAAGAGACCGATCGTTTTTTGAACTATTTACTACAGTCAAGGGAATTGGGAATCGCAAGGCACTTCGTGCTCTTGTTAGACCATTTTCTGAAATAGCAAACGCCATTTCAAATAAAGATGTTCATGCACTTACATCGATGCCAGAAATTGGAAAACGTTCCGCTGAGACAATCATCGCTGAGTTGCATGGTAAAGTTGATGGGTTTGTTTGCGATATTTCCTCGACCATTGAAGTCACCATGCCATCATTTAGCGAAGATGCTGTTTTAATGTTAGTACAACTTGGCGAAACGAAGCGCGATGCAAAGCGACTTGTACAACTTGCATTCGATACTAATCCTGAAATCAATTCTGCTGATCAACTCGTTCAGACATCATTCCAAATTAAGGGATCTGTATGAGGCATTCAATGATTATGGCTGGTGGAAGTGGGACTCGTCTATGGCCAATGAGCAGGGGAAGTACACCAAAACAACTTATAGAATTGTTCGACGGCAAATCACTTTTGGAAATCGCAGCTTCTCGACTGGATGAAGTTGTGGACAAAGACAAGCAGTGGATTTGCACAAGCCAAAAACACCAATATGAAATATGTAAAAAATTAAATCTTCCAGAATCTCAATTATTGGGCGAACCAGTACAACGTGACACGTTAAATGCTGTGGCGTTCACTGCTGCTATTCTAAATAAACAAGATTCTGATGCAATTTTTGCCGTCTTAACAGCTGACCACATAATTCGACCACAAACAATTTTTTCGAATTGCTTAGATCTTGGCTACTCTCTTGTAGAAGAAGATAATTCGCGGTTTGTTACTTTTGGGATAACCCCTACTTTTCCCTCAACTGGCTATGGATACATTGAACTTGGAGACGAGATTCGATCAGGCGCACGTGTTTGCAAAAGATTCGTCGAAAAGCCAAGCGAGGCGGTTGCTAAAGAATATATATCCTCTGGCAACTTTGCTTGGAACAGTGGAATGTTCGTTTTTCATGCTGGAACATTCCTTTCCACATTAGAACGCTTACAACCAGAATCATATTCTGGTGTTGTAAGAATCGCCGATGCTTGGGGAACAGATGAACAGCAAAATGTATTAACTACAGTTTACCCAGAACTACCAAAAATAAGTGTTGATTATGGAATAATGGAGCCAGCATCAACTGATGATGAAATAACTATTTGCACAGTTCCCATGGATGTTGATTGGCTCGATGTTGGGTCTTGGACTAGTTACGGTGAGACGCTTGAAGTCGACGATTGCGGAAATCGTTCTGACACTAGTGCATTACACATTGACTCAAAGAATACCCTCTGTATTTCTAGTGACAAGTCGCACACAATTACAACGATTGGCTGTAATGATTTAGTTATTGTGCATACTGGGGACGCAACTTTAGTATTTCCTGCCTCCGAAGCTCAGCGCGTTAAAGAAATGCATGGACTCGTTCCCCCTGACTTAAAATGAGATATTTGGCTATAGACCTAGGCGATAAGCGAACTGGAGTTGCTGTTGGAGATGACGAACTCAGGATGGCACAGCCGGTTTGCGTATTAGATATTCCAATTGGAAATGCACTTGTCGATGCCATCACCAAAGCAATTAAAGAACATGGCATCGACGAACTGATTATGGGGCTTCCATTAAACATGGATGGCACGCCCGGACAACGAGTTGCTATTACAAGAGAGTTTGCTAAAAAGATTGAAACTGCAACAAACTTACAAGTTCATTTCCAAGATGAACGGCTGACTAGTTCCTCAGCCGAAGAAAAACTTTCGGGATCTGGTAAAACCCACAAACAAAAAAAGAAAATACGCGACGCACTCGCGGCTGCTGAAATCCTAAACGATTTCCTCCATTAATTTTTATCTTTCGCACAGAGCGAGTCAGCGAACGACAGTAACTATCACGCTCGCAAACACACTTAACAATGTTCAAAGGGGACACTCACTGGCTTGTTCGCATCGTGAAAATGTTGTGTGGGTGCCTCTTCAACAAGGACGTGCTGTAACCAGCGGGGGGAATAATTACTCGGCGACGGTATCAACGTGTGGGTGTCTCTTCAACAAGGACGTTCTGTAACTTACGACTAAACAACATGGATATCAGCAAAACCAGTGTGCAACTCCGTAGTGGGACCATTTCGGTGGAGTGGTGTTGTAAGAAAAAATCAAGAACGAGTTGCAACTGTTTCGAAGTTCCGTGCAAACATCAGAAATGTCATCACAAGAAAGAATGCAACAATCAATCTCTTGATCAATTTTTCCATCATGAACATTCTCTTCGGGAATCCCAGAGTGAATAACTAATGAGTCCTCCCTATTGCGAATGAACCAAAGATGTATCTCATTCCATGGGATTGCTCTCATGTCGGGGTCGTACATTAATCGTGCGTAAACCGAATCCAATGATGATGAGTCGCTCAACACAAGATTAAACACCCCCTTTGTCGTGACACTTTCGATTGCTTGCCTGAGAAGTTCCTTTGTGAACCCATCAATTAAATCGTCTTCGCATTGTGAAGTAATTAAACGATTAGTCATTCTTTGGGTTTACCCGCTTTGTTTTGTATATTTGGAAGGTCTAATTTTTTAGCGATATACTCATCCATTTCACGAATAACATGTCCTCTGAAAACAGAGCCATGATCACCACCTTCAATAACACGGATCATTGCATCGAATTTCTTTTCTTCAAAGAAATCATTCAATGCTATTACTGCGTCCTCAAGATAAAACGTATCAATTCCACCGGCAATAATATTGATTTTTCCTTCTAACTTAGGAGAGAGAGAATCCCAGTTATCTTCGAGGTACTTGCGGATGTCATACTGCTTCCAGTGTTCAACAATTTCTGGAATCACCGCACCTGTTTCTCGATTAAACATTTTAACTGGACGACCATCTTCCCCCTTAGGACTAAACACCGCTTCAAATGACCCCATCTGTCCTCCGTCTTTGATGACATCGTCCATTGCCACAAATCCCTTCGCAAACAAAACTGGTTTTGGACCCATTCGAGCAATTGGTCTGTCCGTACCTTCACTGTCAACATACATATTTGCATGGTCTGCATACAAATCAACGGTTTGAAAGTAATGAAAATCAAGCGGATCTGGGGCAAGAACCCATGCCCCATCGAAAAAATCTGGGTTCTTAATTTGCAACCACATCGCAGTCCACCCACCTGAAGAATGACCAGATAAAAATCGCTTATCAGAGCTGCCGCCAAGATTAAATTTTTTCTCAAGGAACGGAATCCATTCTTCTATCAAAGCGTCCATGCGAGGTCCATTGTTTTCAGAGTTTGTAAATGTATGGTGTCCAGAGTGCGCTTGTGCGTTCAAAATCACTCGGCAAATTTGATCGTCATAATCAGAAGCTGTGAAATACGCTTTCATCATACGTGCTCCATAGTGATCGCTTCCAAAACCACCAATCCAATAAAGTACTGGATAGGGTTCTTCTCGAGTTTGATCATAATCATCTGGAACAATTACACACGCTCCATGGTCAACGTCCCTGCCATAAAAGTCACTAAGTAAGTCGCTTCTCTCCTCGACTTTTCTTAAATTTTTGTGCAATCGCCAAGTGCGTTTTGGGACTGGCAGATTAACATCTAGTTTAATTGTTCCTGCATTTGAACCACTGCCATCAAAAGTTACTGATTCCCCATACAACCCACCCGGAACTGCAAGTTTCGCTCTGTCATTATCCTTACGAAAAACAGCAATCACGTTCCATGGCCCATCTCCAACCGAAGACGGTGGACCATACATTCCGTCTGCATTTTCATCTATCACAAGTGGCTCACCAACTTCCCAGTCAACAACATCAATCGCAAAAAATGGTTCTGGATTAAACCAGTTTGGACCACCTAGAAGAGGTGTCTTTCCTTTAGTCAACATTACATATAGACGACCGTCTATTGATTTACCTGCCGCTCCAGCATGTGACACTGAAAATTGAAGTGGGGCTTCAATAACAACCGGTTCTTGAACACATAAAAACGTTGCTAATAATAATTCAATCATGTGGATATCATACGTCGTACCCAAGCATATGTTGCAAAACATGCTCCAAGGAGTAATGCCCCATTTGCTTGGTGAGCAGTTGTTACAAGGACTTCTATAAGTGGAATCTCCGTGCTAGTGCGTATTAAAATTGCTATGAGCGCACCGCCGCCAAGTAATAATTGTACGCCAACAAGCACCAAAATGATCAAGCCACATTTTTTGAGAGTTGTGTTTTCCCTTCCGATAAGACGCAAACCAACAATACTTGCGAAAACCAGAACGAAAACCGCAACGGCTATATGTGTATACAAAACATGAGTCGCTTTAGGGGCAAGTTCTGGGTCACTAATCATGTGTCTATAAATAGCACCAAGAATGAGTTGCAAAACCATTGTGCTAACGAGAAGCACAGCCCAAAAACTATCTTTCTTGTTACTTGAGTGCTGTGCATTTCTCCAACTTGGTGACATCAGCACACTCAACCAGACAAACCCTGCGAATATTAGTTGTCCAACAACGCCATGGGTTACTCCAATCCACAGGTTCGGAGCAAGAACACTGCGGTCTTGTGAGAGCGTTAAATGACCCGTTACCCTTAACCCACCGAGAAGCCCTTGGGTGCAAACCATAATAAAAACGACAAACGCTAACCATCGAACCGTTTTTGTTGCGTTCCAACGAAAAGCGCAAACAATCATGATGACTGAAGTAAGGCCGACGAACATGCCAGTCAGGCGATGTGCGTGTTCAAAGAAAACACCTTCGTTCTCGGTTGAAATCATTTCAGTTAACGGATACAACAACATGTTGTGCCCATAACTGTTTGGCCAATCGGGAACAGCGAGCCCTGCTTCCATACCTGTAACAAGACCTCCTGTAACAAGCATGAGAAAAACCAGCGCACTTGCTACTACGAAGAAAGCATATTGCCAATCAAGTTGCTTTTTGCTATTTGCAACATTTCCACGAAGCGATGCACCAATAATGCCAAGTACAATTGAAACTACAATCAAGCCCAGTGACCACACTGTTCCAAGTGCTACCATTTCACTCGGCGCCTTTCCTCCAACAATGCTTCCAACGAGCAACAAATTGATTAGCGATGAAATACAACCAACAAGCGCGCCCTCTCCTTTAGATTCGGTGTGCCTTGCTGCAAGTGGAATACAAAGTGCGCTAAGGACAAATAGAACCTCGCCACCTGCTTGTCCAGAAAAAAGGAGTGCGATGTACGCAAATACCCACATTCCTGTGGTTGCAGCGAGGGCTAAAGTAAGCGGGCGAGTAATGGTTTGTTTAGTTTCTTGTAGCATTTGTGATGGGGTATACTAACGGTCTTAGACATGGAAAATGCATCTACAACAGCGAAGAATATCGCCTTTTCTGGAGCAACAAAAAAATTGCCCGGCTTGTATTGTGAACTCACCAAAATCCGTTTGAGCGCACTTGTTGTGGTAACCACCGCAGTTGGTTTTATTATGGTTAGCCCAACTGCCATCGAATGGATTACACTCCTTTGGACTGTGCTTGGTACAACTTTCTGTGCTGGGGCTGCTGCTGCCTTGAACCAAGTCATCGAACGAACTCGCGACTCAAAGATGCACCGAACACAAGAGCGACCATTACCAAGTGGACATCTCTCCATCTCACACGCATTTGTCATTGGTGTACTTCTTTCGTACATCGGCGTTGCGATTTTAAGTTTCGGTGCAAACATCGCTGCTGCTGGAATTGCGTTGTTCACTATTCTTTTATACGTTCTCATCTACACACCTCTCAAGGCAAGGACTTCACTCAACACTATCATCGGGGCAGTTGTTGGTGCGCTTCCCCCGCTCATCGGCTCGGTTGCTGCTTTTGGATCCATTGAAACTGGCGGACTCATTATTGCGGGCATTCTTTTTGTTTGGCAACTTCCACACTTTCTTTCGCTCGCTTGGATGTACCGGGAGGACTACGCGCGTGGTGGGTTCAAAATGTTACCCGCAATCGATGCCACTGGAGGAATCACTTCAAGAGCAAGCATGATGATGTGTTTACTTTTAATTCCGCTCTCACTTTTACTGACGCTCACTGGTTTTACAGGTGTTTTGTTTGCAATTACTGGTTCACTGCTTAGCATTTGGCTAGCAATTACGGCTTTTGGTTTTTGGAACAAGCGAGACGATGCTTCTGCTCGGAAACTCTTCTTAGCGACCATTACATATTTACCAATTCTTCTTGCCTTGATGTTGCTAGATCGAGAAACAGTACAGTGGGTTACTTTCGGGTTTACAAATGGATGACACAAAGATTCGCTTAACTATTCGCAGTGGAGGGTGGGTACTCATTCTTCTTGGTATTCTTATACTTGCGATGCTCACTTGGGCACTAGCGCCTGCCATTCTTCGCATGGTGAATCCGTCTCCCGGAGATGGAACAACAATCGAATCATACGAATTTGATCTGTCTAATTTAGCTCTTACTAGAGAAACTATTGTTCCAGCAATGATTCATCGAGACATGTCACCGGTTCTAACAGATCCAATTATGTTGAGTGCACAAGAAACGCTAATAAAAAACAGCAACAAACGAAATCAATATCTTGTTAGCAATGACCTTGTTGTAGGAATAGAATTAGCCGATGAGGTTCGGTGCTATCCCCTGCATGTTTTAAATGTACACGAAGTTGTCAATGATACTATTGGCGGCGTTCCGATTGTTGTGTATTGGAATTGGCCAAGCGGACACGCTGCTGTCTTTGAGCGTACTTATGAAAACAGGGTTATCAACTTTGGATTGAGTGGTCTTTCTGGCAATGGAAGCATGTTGCTTTATGCAAATGATGAAACAGAAGGGGACGAACAACTTTTTTCCATGATGCAAGCGAAATCGATTACTGGATCCGATACTGTACTAACACCAATCACACATGAGGTAACAAGTTGGGGACATTGGTTCGCTGACCACCCAGAGACCTCTGTGCTTGCTCCGAATGAACATTACAAAAAACGATACCGTAAAGGTGATCCAAGAACGTATTTTTTGAATGATACGATTTACTTTCCCGCTTCTCCGATGCCAGAAGATGGTGTTAATCCTAAGACGCTAGTGCTCGCTATTGCTACTTCCAAAGGGTATGACGTGTACAACATCTCAGAACTCGATTCATTCGCTGATGAAAACCACGAAGTGCACATCACAATCGATGGCTCCCCCGCCACCATCACGGTCGGCAACAATCCACTCTGGGCTACAGTCAAAGATAGTCAAGGCAACCAAATCCAATCCCAACGCGCACTATGGTTTGCTTGGTACGCGAACCATCCTGATGCCGTAATTTCATCACCAAATCACTAAGGGGACATTTCGACGTGACTGCAAACGTCCTTGCTGCGGGGACATTCAGTAGTTTTACAATTTCGACGTGACTGCAAACGTCCTTGCTGCGGGGACATTCAGTAGTTTTTACGGCTTGCAGTAAAAACTTGAGTGTCCCCTTTGCAAGTAGTAAACGACCCGCGGGATTGTTTACGATTTCGACGTGACTGTCACACAGAGTGAGTCCGCGAGCGACAGTGACTGTCACTAGAAATTAGCGGGGTTGTTTATTATTGTTTGAGCGCGTCCATTGCTTCGGTAACTTTTGGTGTATCGCCCTTGATGATTTCGGGTTGGTATTCCATCGTGTCGGTTAGTGCTAATCCAATGAATAGCACAACGAATAAAAATGATCCGACAAAAACAAAACCAAGGAAGGGTCGATCCCAGCGAAGGTGCATAAAGTAAAGACCGACAAATGTTGCTTTCACAGTCGCAACAAGTAACGCCATGATGATTCCCAACTCGGCAATGTTGATTTCGGTAAAGTCATACTTTGACACCCAAACAGTCACTGCAGTAAGAAAAAGCAGAATGCAGCAGATAAAAACTAAAAACTTAATTGGAACGATGTGCCCAATTTGTTCACCATGATGTGTTGAATCAGTGTTTGACATAATTTTTCTCGTTATTCACCTGGATGCACAGCATCCTTTTTCCAGTCGTAACCCTGCTCTTCTTCGTTCCACTCCAAAACGCTGTAATCGTAACAATCGCCAACTTCTGGTTGCTCTGCAAAGTTGTCCCACGGTGGAGGAGATGCACACTGCCATTCCAAACTTCTTCCGCCCCAAGGATTCGCAGGTGCTTTTTTGCCACCAAAAATAGATTGCAACAAGTAAAGAAGCATCACAACAAAACCAATTGCCATTATGACTGAGCCAACCGTCGACCAGATATGATAACTTTGAAACTGTGGCATCTCAGCGTATTGAGCATATCGTCTTGGCATTCCTTTTGAACCCATCATAAATTGGGAGAAGAAGCACATATTAAAACCGACAAAAACGAGTACCCATCCAATTTTGCTCCATAGTTCGCTATACATTTTACCTGTCATCTTGGGCCACCAGTGATGAATACCTCCTATGAAACCAATCAGAGCGGAACCCATCATTGTGTAATGAAAGTGCGCAACGATAAAATATGACTCATGAAGGTGCACGTCCGTTGCAAGTGTTGCACAATACAAACCAGTTAGACCACCAATACCGAAGATGAATATGAAAGACATGCCATATAGCATCGAAGCGTTCCAACTTATCGACCCCTTGTACATTGTGGCTAACCAGTTGAACACTTTTACTGCTGATGGAATCGAAACACTAAACGTAATAAGTGAGAAGATTACGTTCATCAATTGGGACTGCCCTGCTGTGAACATATGGTGCCCCCAAACAAGGAAGCCAAAAATTGCAATCGCAATTGAACTGTACGCAATAAATTTGTATCCAAAAATGTGTTTGTGGGAATGAACCGAAATTAATTCACTAACAATTCCCATTGCTGGTAAAATCATAATGTAGACAGCAGGATGTGAATAGAACCAGAAAAAGTGCTGATAAAGTACTGGGTCCCCCCCCATCGCTGGATCAAAAATACCTATGCCATAAGCGCGCTCAACGATAAGAAGCAGAAGCGTAATACCAACAACTGGAGTTGCAAGCACTTGAATAACTGCGGTTGCGTAAGTTCCCCAAAGGAAAAGTGGCATCCTAAACCACGTCATACCCTTAGGTCGCAAGCGGTGAATTGTTACTATAAAGTTCAGCCCTGTAAAAATAGAACTGAAGCCAAGAATAAACGCACCAATAAGAGCAGGGATAACACCGCCCATCGAAGATGCCTTATCAATACTGTATGGTGTGTAGAACGTCCATCCAGTATCGATACCACCGCTACCTAGAGCAATCAAGAAAAAAACCAAGCCAAAGATCCACAGCCACCAACTAAACAAGTTTAGTTTCGGAAATGCAACGTCTTTCGCCCCGAGCATAATAGGTAAAACAAAATTACCAAGCACGGCTGGAACCGCTGGAATAATAACTAAGAAGACCATAATTGCACCATGCACGGTGAATGCTTGGTTGTACTGGTCTTGCGTAAGCAACGTTCCATCTGGTGTAAGCAACTGGAACCGAAGCAACATAGCAAACACACCACCTAAGAAAAAGGCGATAAGAACGCACACCAAATACATGATGCCTATGCGCTTGTGATCAAGGGTAAATAACCACGAAAAAATACCCTTAGTATGATTAAGGTAGTTGTCTGAAGAGTTAGTATTCAAGTCAAGTGTTGTCATCGTTATTGCCTTGGTGTTCCATCTTTATTGACAGTAATATTACCCTCTGCATCAGTCACGTCTGAGAGATGTTTAAACATCTCAATGATGGCAGTAATTTGTTTATCTTTTAGTTGCCCTTGGAACGATGGCATAGCGCCTAGGTACCCTTGAACAATATGTTTCTGTGGATCAACGATTGAAGACCGAATATAGTTTTCTGGTTGTTCATAAACCGTTGTTTCTCCGAGCATCGACGAAAGTTTTTTACCAGATGTAAATGAAACATTTCCGCTGTTTACTCTATCCCATAAACCCTTAAACGTAGGACCCGTACTGTCACTCCCGTCAAGTGAATGACACGATTGGCACCTGTTATATAAGCGATTAATCGCGTAAGCGGGAAGCTCAGCAGCGCTCATATCTACGTATTCACTAGCAAGTTTTTTCATGTCACCATCAAACTCATCGGCGGGAACAACGTGTACCCACGCTTGCATTTTTGAGTGGTCCTTACCGCAATATTCCGTACAGTTCAGCAAGTAATCGCCTACTTTTGTTGCTTCAAACCACAGGGAAGTGAAGCGACCGGGTATGACGTCCATCTTGACTCTAAAGTCAGGAATCCAAACACTGTGAATCACATCGTTTGAAGTCATGAGTAAACGAATCGGCTTACCAACAGGAACTGTTAGTTCTCCAACTTGAGTCGCGCCGTACTCAGAGTGATCAAATGTCCAAGACCATTTTTGCCCCGTAACCGAGACCTCGTAACAGCCATCAGGTGCTTCTCGAAGATTTAAATATCCCTTCATGCCAACTGTAAAAATAACGACAACCAAGATTAATGGTATTACTGTCCACGTTACTTCCAAAGCAGTATTATGATTTGACCCACGAACAATAACGTCATTAGAAGTCCGACGATATTTAATTGCAAAAACAACTAGCAACACAACTATGAGTGCGAAGAAGAAGTAGCAAATCCACGTGATGACAAAAAATGTGAGGTCAACACTTTCTGCAACTGTAGATGCCTGTTCAGGTAACCAGAAGTTCTCTGGTTTGCCCGTCGACGTAGTCGACATGAGTAATGATGATAGGTATGCCATCATGAAGTTTTTCCATCCATATCCTGAGTGTCTTTTGGTTCCGAGTTAACCCTTTTTGGACCAGCCCAACCAAGCACAGCGAGCCCACCAACGAGTACTAACAGCATGAGTACTGCTGCTGTCCGCATCAACTTCCACGCACTTGGCGTGTAACTGTTTCGCTCGGGATCATATTGAAAACAGTTAAAAAGTAATAATTTTTCAATCGCGCTACCGATTCTTCCTTCACTGGCTTCAATTAGTGCGAACTTTAGGTCTTGACCCGCAAATTGCACGTCGTTCATATATTTAGAGATATGACCATCGGGAGTAAGAAACATAATCGAAGCGGTGTGATGAAACTCACCCGTCTTCTTATCAAATACGTAGCCAAATCCAAGTGACTCTGCAAGTTTTGTGATGTTCTCTTGATCGCCAGTTAAAAAGTGCCAGCCCTTATCAGATCCCTCTCGATTATAGTGTTCAAGGTAGCCACTCTTGTTTTTTAAGGCAAGTGGTGGTTTTTCGTCCGGATTGATACTCACAGTAACAACTTCAAACTCATTTCCAAGTGACCAATCCATCTCTTCTAACCCAGCAGTCAAACCATTAAGCGTCAAACTGCAAAGCATCGGGCACTTGTAATAATTCAACGTAATAATGATTGGCTTCTCGCCATCAAAGTAGTCCCCCAAAACAACGTTCTTTCCATTTGCATCTACAAAAGGAAGATCCAGTGGAATTGCGTCATCGAGGTGTTCTGTTATGCCAACACCCTCAAGTTCTGGAATTTTTTCATCAGCGAACGTTGGTCCTGCAACAAGTGATGCAGACAATGTGCCAAGCGATATGCCAACAAATGCAAAACAGGTTGATCGGGAAAGAGACATTTTTTAATTAGAGTTTCCTGCAATAATGTTCATCGCGTCATTGATAGGAAGAACAAGTCGTTCCACTGTTTCGCCTGTTTCAGGATGTTGTCCTGAAACCCAATGCGCGGACTCAACAAGAACCGCATGCTGGGCGTCTCGAACCATGTCACGCTGTTCATAACGAATGTTAACATTCTTATCGAATGCCTCTGTTGTTGCAGATGAGTAATAGATACCGCAAGCAATTGCAACAGTCGTAATCATTAAGAAAGAACCGCCAATGCCAATCGCCCAAGTTGACCAGGCATCTGGATCTTCATGATCATTATCAATATGTGGTTGTTCGTGACTCATATTTTCCTCTTATGCGTTTTCGAAGTGCAATGCCTCGTCTAATCGCGGATCTGCTGTTGCAACCAAATTACATTTGCGTAAATTGATGAATGTCCCTCCTAGAACGAGGAAGTACACTCCTAGTAAACATGTAAAATTCAAAATGCTAAAACCGTATCCAATTTCAGCTGAAGTAATATTGTTTGCAAGTTCGTTATACGAAGTTGCTTGAGCGATTGCTGCTTCTGGAACAACTGGCATTACAAGCCAATAAATGTCAACGAAGAACATCAACAATAACCATCCTGAGATTACTCTAAGTGGCCAAAGCCATCGTTTTGTCCATC
>JASMLG010000008.1 GCA_030748805.1 Phycisphaerales bacterium
TAACGGTATGCTCGCACCCAATCACTTTGTTTATATTTTGGAAAATGCACGAGCCATATTAAAAATGGATAGACCACAAGTTCAGCGATGCGAACAAGAAAGAAAGCGGGAAGTGCAAACGATGTAATCCAAACCGCGAAAAAGTGACGGAACGGACCAACAATGTTGTTGTGCACTTTATAAATGCGTGGCCCTCTTCTTGCCTTTGGGTGTGCAAGCCCATGCAGCACGGTCCAAATCATGACGGCGAGAATTTGAGCGCAAACAGATGCGCCAAGACCAACCCAGCCGCCAAGAACCGGTCCAACGACAATCGGGGCCACGCCAAAGTAAGCTATAACAAGGTCTAAGCCGGGTGCAACGCAAAGCCACTGCGAAAGCCCTTTACCGCCAGAACCGAGCCGCGGGATAAGATGTAACAGCCCCGAGCCAATCAATAATGCTCCGAGCGTAACACCGCCAATAGTTAAACCGTTATAAATGTAATCATCCATGGCAAAGATGATAACAGGTGTAGAATGCCTGCTCATGATTATTCTTACAGCACTACAAGAAGAAATTCCAACGCTTCACAAAGAAGACCAAGTTTTTGTAACAGGGCTTGGAAAAGTGAATGCGGCGCATCATGCAACAAAACTAATTATGGAACACGCTCCCAAGTTGGTTGTGAACTTTGGAACGGCGGGCGCGGTATCAGACGATTTCAAGCACGGGCTTGTTGAATGCACAGGGTTTATTCAACGAGACATGGATTGCATGCCCCTTGGTTTTGAAAAACACGTCACTCCCTATGAGGACAAAAGCCATTTGATAGGTAGCCCAGAACTAGTATGCGGTACAGGGGATAGTTTTGTAATAGATGGCGCTGACCTAATTGCTGCGGGGATTGATGTGGTAGACATGGAAGCGTACGCCATTGCCAAAGTCTGCAAACATTTTGGCGTGCAGTTTCGCTGCTTTAAGTACATCAGCGACAAAGCAAATGAAAACGCTGGCGATGACTGGACCAACTTCGAACATGCCAAAGCAGAATCACTATTTATTGAGCGGTTAACGGCTTTACGGGGCAATACTTAGGCGATACTTGTGCATTTTTTATTGACTAAGCTCCAGTTTTTCGGTAGTTTTACGCATATAGAGTAGTGGAATTAATTGACCCGCGGTCAATTAATTTTTGCTTCGAAAAAAGGCAACTGATTCAGAGATTGCAAAAATCACGGGTACAATCGTGCGTTTTCACATCAATGGAACCGTACTCTGTGGGACAACATGTACCGCTAATCCCAGCAGCAATAAACGAAGAAACGCTTCAAGCGAAAATCTACACCTTGCGCGGCATGCAGGTTATGCTCGACAAGGATTTGGCGGAGTTGTATGGTGTGAAGCCGAGGCGTCTTCGTGAACAGGTGAAACGTAATTTAAAACGGTTTCCGGACGATTTTATGTTTCAAATCACGCCTAATGAGCTAAAAATCATGGTGTCGCAAAATGCGACACCCTCATTATTACACCTAGGAGGGGCATTGCCCTTCGTGTTTACTGAGCAGGGGGTCGCTGGAATTTCAGGAATTATCAAAAGCGAAAGAGCAATAGAAGTGCATATAGCCATTATGCGAACGTTCGTAGAGATGCGGCGGTACCTCCTGGAACATGGTGGGATGGTGCAACGGCTAGACACCATTGAAAAAAGACAAATAAGGCACGAATGCAAATCAGAAGCGCAATTTGAAACATTGTTCGATGCGATGGAAAACAAGAACCTCGGGCATACACAGGGCATCTTTTTTGAAGGCCAAACATTTGATGCGTATGTTTTTATTAATGATGTCTTCCGCCAAGCAAAGAAATCAATTGTATTAATCGACAATTACGTTGATGACAGCGTATTGACTCAATTGTCCAAACGAAACGATGGTGTTCTTGCAACTATCCTGACAAGATGCATTTCAAAGCAATTGAAGCAAGATGTAGAAAAACATAATTCCCAATATCAGCCAATTGCAATAAGGGAATTCAACCATAGCCACGACCGTTTTTTGGTGTTAGACGATGAAATTGTCTACCATATTGGTGCGTCATTAAAGGATTTGGGCAAGAAATGGTTCGCCTTTTCGAAAATGCATAAAGATGCTTTGAGTATTTTGGAGCGAATCGAATGAATCGCGGGATGCTGGATTAGGCTCTACAATGACTTTATGACAACATTACAAACTACACCGATTTCACCCGATACGATTCAATCATTTCGCGATGCGTTTGAGCAAGATATTGCTGCAAAAACGTCACAAAATGCCGTAACACAAACGACTATCGACGACGTTGCGCTTGTTCGTGATGTTGTGCAAGGCACTGACTTTACATTTTCGACTCGGCTTGATGATTGGAAAGTAACCAACCAGAAAAAATCTGGTCGCTGCTGGCTCTTTGCAGCGCTAAATATGCTCCGCGTTCCCGCTATGAAAAAGATGGATGTAAAAGAATTTGAGTTTAGTCAAAACTGGGCGATGTTCTGGGATAAGTTCGAACGTGCAAACTGGTTTCTGCAACACATCATCCATACAGTAGACCGCGAAGTAGATGAACGTACCGTGGCATTTTTACTAAATGATCCAATCGGCGACGGTGGACAGTGGAATATGTTCGTCAACGTTGTGAATAAGCACGGCCTTGTTCCAAAGTCGGCTATGCCAGAGACGGAAAGTTCCTCCTGTACTATGAAGATGAATTTGATTCTAAAGTGGAAACTTCGCGACGGCGCAGAACAAATTCGCACAAAAGGGGCGGACGTGGAACAAGTACGTACAGAAATCCTTTCGGGTATTTGGCGCATTCTTTGTATTCATCTTGGTACACCTCCCACTAAATTTATGTGGCAGTGGCAAGACAAAGACAAAAAGTTTCACCGCAAGGGTGAAATGACTCCATTAGAGTTCGCTGCGGAATATATTGAAACGCCGCTCGATGAGTATGTTTGCCTTGTAAACGACCCTCGCCACGGAAACGAATATATGAACACCTACACAGTGGAGTGTTTGGGGAATGTTGTTGGTGGCGAGTTAGTAAAGTATCTCAATGTAGAAACATCAGTCATGAAAACTTTGACACAAAAAACACTTGAAGATGACAAGCCCGTTTGGATGGGTTGCGATGTTGGCAAAATGTTTAGGCGAGATGTTGGTATATGGGACGCTGAACTTTTTGATTTTGAAAGTGTGTACGGGACTGATTTGGGTTTAGATAAGGCGCAACGCTTGAACTATCACCAAACTTTGATGACTCACGCGATGTTATTTACTGGTGTCGATGTGCACGATGGCGTTGCTACAAAATGGCGAGTTGAAAACTCGTGGGGCGAAGACGAAGTTGGAGTCAAGGGGTTTCACGCAATGAACGATTCATGGTTCGATGAATACATGTTTGAAGTTGCGATTGAGAAGAAATATCTTTCTCCAGAATTGCTTGCAGCTTGGGACGAAGAGCCAACAGTGCTTGCGCCTTGGGATCCGATGGGTTCGCTGGCTAAATCTTCTGACAAACAAATCTAATAGCTCGCAAAGGGGAAACCCACAAGAATTCGACGTGACTATTACCACGCAGACAGTATGACAGTCACCTTCGGTGATAGCCACGAAGCGCAGTGGCTGTCAGAAACATCCCGCTGCGGTTTTTATATTTGCAGTAAAAACGCCGTGTTTTTAGAAGCCACTCAAAATGAGGGTAAGATTGTTTTTCGATTTTAAGGAGACAATCTATGCCATCACGGAAAGATAAAGCAACTAAATCATCAGAAGAGAATGACATGCAAAACAAGCCGGCACTCTTTACAGATATTCGTTTGCTCATCGAAGATTCGCGGCGACGCATTGCCTCAACTATCAACACAGAGTTGACAATGCTCTATTGGAATGTAGGAAAACGAATCAGTGAAGATGTTTTAAAGAAGAAACGGGCTGAGTATGGGAAAGAGGTTGTAGAAGAGCTTTCATCACAATTAACCAAAACCTATGGTCGCGGTTGGAGCCGCGCTAATATCAATCGGATGGTGCAGTTTTATGAACTTTTTCCAACTAAACGAATTTGCGCATCAGTGATGCGCAAATTGAGTTGGACACACATTCGGAAATTAA
The DNA here is from genome assembly GCA_030748805.1 of Phycisphaerales bacterium. The sequence continues at coordinate 4,128 of JASMLG010000008.1, forward strand.
TCACCATTGAGAACACTTTAAAGCGTGATTTTTATATTGAAATGTGCAAACAGGAGAACTGGAGTGTTCGCATGCTTCAAGAGCGAATCAAATCGATGCTCTTTGAACGAACCGCCATTGCAAAGAAGCCAGACAATCAGATTCGAAAGGCGATTGACCATGTGCGAGAAGGAGGAGAACTAGATCCTGACCTTGTGTTACGCAGCCCATACCTTTTAGATTTTCTCAAACTAGAAAAGGGCTTTTATGAGCATGATTTGGAAAAAGGAATCTTAAATGAAATGCAGCAGTTCCTACTTGAACTTGGAACGGGGTTTACATTTATAGAATCGCAAAAGAAAATACGAATTGACAATAAGGTTTATTCTTTAGACATTCTCTTTTACAACCGTAAACTCAAACGGCTTGTTTGTATTGAATTAAAGTCGGCTGAATGTAAACCGAGCTACAAAGGGCAGATGGAGCTGTACTTGCGTTGGCTAAATAAAAACGAGCGCCAAGAAGGGGAAAATTCGCCAATTGGCATTATTCTTTGCATAGGGAAAAATGAAAACGAAGAGCAGGTGGAACTATTAGAATTTAATGAAAGCGGTATTCATGTGGCTGAATATCTCACCGAACTTCCATCCAAAAAGGAATTGGAAGAGCAATTGCGAATTGCGATTCAACGATTACGAAAATAATATGAAAATGATAATACAACGTGACTGTCACCACGCAGACAGTGTGACAGTCACACTCATCTCGCTAACACGACTAATAGCACGCAAAGGGTGCACCCACCAGCAATTCGACGTGACTGTTACCACGCAGACAGTGTGACAATCACACTCATCTCGCTAACACGACTAATAGCACGCAAAGGGGACACACAACAATTCGAAGTGACTGTCACACCAATCGAGTATGCGAGTGAAAGTGATTTCGACGTGACTGTCACCTAGAAATCCGAGCGTTAATTAACCGCGGGTTAATTAATTCCAGTTGTTTTAAGTTAGCAGGTCGATGATGCCGGACAAGCCCAACACCAAACTTACAACACCGTTCAGTGTAAAAAAAGTAAGCGCGATTTTTGTTGTGCCCCATTTTTTTACTGTGAGATGTTCGTAGACAAGTAAGCATGCAACTAAGAATATTGCACAAAGAAAAATCCATCCAAATTTTGTTTCGGTTGTAGCAACGCCAAACAATAAAGCAACACAAACACAATGCAAAAACTGACTGATGAGCATTGCGGGTTTTACTCCGAGGGATGCAGGCATACTTTTTAGTTTGTCACGAATATCGCATTCGACATCTTGCAATGCATAAATAATGTCAAACCCAGCAACCCAACAAAGCACTGCTCCAGAAAGTAACCAGATTGGCAAGTGGGATAGTGTTTCTGGCTGTACAGCGATTGCCGCAGCAACTGGACTTAGCGCAAGGGAAGTACCAAGATAAATATGGCAGAGCCAAGTGATTCGCTTCATCTGTGGATAGGCGATAAGCCAGAGTAGGACAATCACGGATAAGTTTATCGGATAAGAATTATTCCATACAAGGAATACGCAAGTAGTCGCTATAAAAAATATCGCGTTGCTTGCCAAGTATATTCCGGCAGTTTTGGTCGACACTTCGCCAGAGGCAAGGGCGCGTTCTTTTGTACGTGGGTTCTTTGCGTCGATGTCTTTATCAAGGATTCGATTCGCAAGCATTGCGACGTTTCGAGCAAAGAACATACAAAGCACGATCAAAACGAGTTGAACACTGAAAGTTCCCCAATTTATCTGGTCATCATTTGATGCAGCCATAAAACTACCAAGCAAGGCAAATGGCATAGCAAATATGGTGTGGGATATTTTGATGTCCCAGAGAAGTTTCAGGAGAGTACTTGTCATGAGGTGAGCATGATAGAATCTCCACAACATGGCACAATCGAATACTGCAAAAAAACCAAAAACAGCAATCGTTCCAACAAGAAGCGAGGATTATCCACAGTGGTATCAAGAGGTCATCAAAGCAGCTGACCTTGCAGAAACATCGCCCGTTCGGGGGTGCATGGTAATTAAGCCATGGGGATATGGCTTGTGGGAGAACATCCAAAATAATCTTGATGGGAGGTTTAAAGCGACAGGACATAAAAATGCTTACTTTCCACTATTTATTCCCTTGAGTTTTTTGCAACGCGAAGCCGATCACGTGGAGGGATTCGCAAAGGAATGCGCGGTTGTGACTCACCACCGTCTTGAACCAGATGCAGACGGCAAACTTAAGCCAGCAGGTGAACTTGAAGAACCATTGATTGTCCGCCCAACATCCGAAACGATTATTGGCGAGATGTTTAGCAAGTGGATTGAATCGTATCGCGATTTGCCGCTTCTCATCAATCAATGGGCAAATGTGGTTCGCTGGGAAATGCGAACGCGTTTGTTTTTGCGCACCACAGAATTTCTTTGGCAAGAAGGGCACACAGCCCACGCTACCGAACAAGAAGCAATTGATGAAACGTTGCAAATGCTTGATATCTATAAGGACTTTGCTCAAAACGTAATGGCTATGCCAGTAATCACTGGTGCAAAAAGTGAACGCGAACGTTTTCCGGGTGCAGTTGAGACGTATTCTATCGAAGCAATGATGCAAGACGGCAAAGCACTTCAGTCCGGAACATCACACTTCCTTGGACAAAACTTTTCGAAAGCGCAGGACATAACGTTCCAAAACGACAACAAAGAAGTTGAGTTTGCTTGGACATCAAGTTGGGGGGTTTCGACTCGGTTAATAGGCGGGCTCATTATGTCGCACGCCGATGATGATGGATTAGTACTCCCACCTCGACTTGCACCAGCGCACATTGTCATTATTCCAATTACATTTAAAGCAGATGATCCAGAAGCGATTTTGAACTACTGTCATAAACTAGCAGCGGATTTAGGTGTATTGAATTATCACGGGCGAAACGTAACGGTTGAAATTGATAACCGCGATATTCGTGGTGGCGAAAAAACGTGGAGCTGGGTGAAGAAGGGGATTCCAATTCGACTTGAAGTTGGACCGCGTGATATGGAAAGCGATTCTGTTTTTATGGCGCGGCGTGACAAAGGTCACAAAGAAAAATGCAGCGTCCCCCGTGTTGAGTTTATCGAAACGGTGACGGACATTCTTGACGAAATGCAGCAAGGATTGTTTGACCGCGCGCTTGCTAGAAGAGAAGAAGCGACAACAACAATTGATTCCAAAGACGACTTCTACAAACATTTTGAAGGCGATGGTAGCGGTTTTGTTTATGCACATTTTTGTGGTGACCCTGCTGTTGAAGATGAAATCAAAACTGATTTGAAGGTGACACTTCGTTGTATTCCACTTGATGAGGATTCCGAAAACGGCATTTGCATATTTTCGGGGAAGCCATCAAAACAACGCGTTTTGTGGGCCAAAGCGTACTAAAAAGTGGAGTTTTCGAAAAAACTATTATCGGCTCAAGGTATCAGCATTGTGCTGTCGATGTCTACTAGCCGCCAATGGTGGGCGGCGGCCCTCGGAATTTTACGTTCCGCAAACAAGATTATCGGTTGTTGTTGGAAGAGCAACAATCGTTTTTTCTTGGGGTCGGTTGACTGTTTGGTGATTTGAGGTAATGTTTACATATGCAGATTGAAGGACCAATCCCATTCTCCGTAGCGCAAGCGTACGGAGCGCAGCGATTAACGCACGTTGCCAAAGCAGTAGTTGCGCAACCAGTAAGACAAATTGTTGCAGGGCAAGTTGCAGGAAAAGTGCATTTTGATGGTATTGATGTCACTAACGCCCAACCGTTGCAACTGTATACGCGCACTGCAGACCGTATAGAAGCAGCAACTCGAATTGCTACTGGGCAACATTTAAATATCCAAGCATAAATTAACCCTGGGTTAATAAAATGGCATCCAACCACAAATTAACTCTGGGTTAATTTATGCAATTCGGTTTTTGTCGGGCAAATCGAAGCGCAGGATTGCTGTGCCTTTGGGCATATGCATCGTTGCGTTTGTTAATCCAGCAGGTAGCAAAATAGTTGTACCAACAGGTGCATCAACGGGAACAGCGTGATCGATGTGTCCGTTCCCTTCAACAACCATTATCACAACAGGTGTTTCATCAACAATTAACTCGAGCGTTGTGTCAGTTGTTGATTCGGTCCGTTCAATAGAAAAGAATGGCGTGTCGACAAAATGTGTGGTTAAAAAATCACCGCTTAGTAACGGTTCTGGTTGTTTGAACTGAAGTTGCTTTGCGTTGAAGTCGATACACTCCATCGCTTGGTCGATGTGCATCTTGCGGTTTGTACGTCCCCAATCCCAAACACGAAACGTAGTGTCGCTTGGTGTTTGCACTTCCGCAACAAGAACACCAGCACCAAGCGCGTGGCAAGTTCCACTTGGTAAGTAATAGCACTCACCTTTTTTGACATGTATTGCATTGAGTAATTCAGGGACATGGTCGTTTACAAGTGCACTGCGAAGGGCTTCTTCGGTTGTTCCATCTTTCAAACCAACATAGATAAGACCTTCTGGGGTTGTATCGAGAATGACCCACGCCTCACTTTTTAGGTGCACTTCAGGATGTGCCTTTGCATATTCAGAACTGGGATGTACTTGTACCGAAAGGTTATCGCATGCGTCAAGAAATTTAATGAGAAGCGGGAAATGTTCATCAAGTTGCTTGCCGGCGAGCGGTCCATTTGAGATGACGCTTTTGCCATCTGGAATGGAAGCAGGCAAATCAGCGAGTTCCCATGACTCTCCAATGGAAATGTTTGGAGGTAATTGCTTGCCAAACCGTTCGAGAGTTCTACCGCCCCAGACCTTTTCTTTTAGTATTGGAATAAATGTGAGTGGATAAGGTTCCATCACATCATCATGCCGGTGATTTTAGCTTCAAACATAAACTGTCCATCTACATATCCCTGTGCATCACAGACGAAACGACGGCGTTGAAATTTTCGGATGATGGAAACAATCGCTAATGTGCTGTTAGGGAGTACTTGCCCTCGGAACGAACAGTTGTCGCAACGAGTAAAGCCCATGAAATGATCGCCTTCTTCGTTTAAGTGATACAAAATGCTGCTTATCTGCGCAGCGGCTTCAATCATGAGAACGCCTGGGTAGATAGGTCGTCCTGGAATATGCCCTGAAACCCAAAACTCATCGTCTTTAACATTTTTTATCCCTACAGCAAGTTGGTTGTCATCACGCACATACGAGACGTGGTCGAGTTGCCGCATGTCGCCTGCTTGGGGATTCATCTTGCCAACGTCTTTCTCGGAGATAGCAATATGTGCCAGGTCTATTGTTGAGATGTCGAGAATTGGTTCTATTGGCATAGGTTGGCAGGGTATCAAAGAAATGGGCTCAAGCGATGCTTGAGCCCAGTACCTTTGTTGTTTGTTTGACTTAGCCGTCGCTATTGCGAAGGTTTAAAACATCCTTGCGAACATCTTGAGCAGCAGCCTTGATTTCTTGCATTGATTTTCTGACTCGTGTACCAGCGGCTTTGTTGCCACCTTCACATTTTGCCATGTCATCAGTCACGTCTTGAACTAGTTGTACTAAGCGGTCGTAAGATTCCATTTATATGCCTCCAAAGCGTTGTACTAGGTAAAACCCTAGTTGGGTGATTTTAGTGGGCTAGCAAAAGCCCTTGTATCGCATTTCAGTGCATTGTTTATCGGCACAATGGGCTTTGCAACCCCCTAATTGCATAAAAATGCCATAAATTAGGGTTTTGTAAGGCAAATAATGAAGAGTTAAACCTTCAATTCAGCAATTTCTACCTTTTTAGAGGTGTACCTTTTTGCAATTGGTTCGATTATCTCATCGCAAAAAGAGTCCACCTGCTCAGGTGCTCGACCAATAAAACCGCTTGGATCAACTGCCATGTCAAGGTCAATTCCTTGAAACATTTGCTCAGTTGAAAGGCGCTTTAAAAGGCAATTTGGGACACCATCTTCCTTGATTTGTCTTGCTACTTCAATTGCATGGGTTCGTACAACTTCATGGGCGTCTTGTCTGTCAGCCCCGTTTTTGACTGCTTCCATCATTAATCGTTCGGTTGCAAGAAATGGCATTTCGTTTTGTAGATTTGATTGAACCATTTTTTCGTGGACAATTAATCCTTGTGAGATATTGATAAGTACGTCCAGAAGACCATCTAGAGATAAAAATGACTCTGGCAATGTTAGACGACGGTTCGCGGAATCGTCAAGTGTTCTTTCCATCCACTGAACCGAAGCTGTTTGCAAAGCGTTTGGAGGCATGTTCATGACAAATCGTGCAAGTGCGCAGACTCGTTCACATCGCATAGGGTTGCGCTTGTATGCCATGGCAGATGAGCCAATTTGTTTCTTTTCAAACGGTTCTTCAAGTTCGCCCCTATTTGCGAGTAAACGAACATCAGTTGCAAATTTATGAGCTACTGCAGCAACAGAAGCGATTGATGAGAGAATTTGTGCATCCACAATTCTTGGATACGTTTGACCTGTGACAGAGAATTGCTTTTCAGTTGACCAATTCATCTTATCTGTGACAAGGGTGTCAAGTTTTAGAACCTTTGCGTGATTGCCGTTAAATAAGTCAAGAAATGAGGCCTGAGTACCTGTTGCCCCTCGTACACCACGAAATCGAAGAGTTGAAAGTCGGAACTCTAGGTCTTCTAGTGTTAATGCAAAGTCCTGAGCCCAGAGAGTTGCACGTTTCCCAACAGTGGTTGGTTGAGCTGGTTGGTAATGAGTGAATCCAACGGTAGGTAAGTCACGATATTTTTTTGCAAATAAACCAAGGTTACATATTACGCGGGCAAGTTTGTTGGCGATTAATTGAGTTGCATCTTTTAATTGCAATATCTCAGTATTGCAATTTACAAATTGACTCGTAGCACCAAGATGAATAATAGGTCTTGCTGTTGGAGCAACGTCTCCTAAAGCGTGTATATGAGCCATTACATCATGACGAAGTTCACGTTCATAATTTGAGGCGGCATCAAAGTCAATGTTGTCAATGTTGTTTCGAATCTCATCGATTTGCTCATCGGTGATGTCTATGCCAAGTTCTTGTTGCGATTCCGCCAATGCAAGCCATAAACGCCTCCAAGTTACGATTTTCCGTCGCTGAGACCATATTTCCTGCATTTGCGGTGAGGCATACCGCCCCGACAGCGGTGACTGATATCCAGCGTACTCATCCATATCCACATTGTACCGCAATAAAGGAGTCTGACCCCAGATGGGTCAGACTCCTTTTTGCTCTTTGAACGTCCTTGTTGTGGTGACATTCATCAAAATTATCACTCTGTGATAATTTAATGGGTGTCCCCCTAGCGAGTTGTTAAGGGCGTTTTCTTTAATGTCAGACTCCTCTGTGGCTAGACTCGTTTTGGGTCTACCACATTAGAATGGTGGAATGGCGTGGTTAACGGTATTGGGTATTCCTGCGGCGGTGTATGTGGTTTGTGTTGCTGCGCTAATGCGTTTTGTCAATGAGAACTCACAGGACGCCTTTTTGCTGGTTGGTACAGGTTTGTTGACAATGGGGATCTATGTTTTTCACAGAACAACTGTAATTTCAGTTGAGCCAATGCAAAAAAGGCACCAGCTTTCATTTCGCCATAGAAGGGTGTTGCTATTGTTTTCATTCGCGTTGCTTCTTTTTGCATTAATTGTGTTTGCGTTGCATAATCCGCTTGCCATGTTTTTGGTAGTTGGTGCCCTGTTGGGGGTAACCGTCTACGGGAGAAAATGCATTTCACTACCATTGCGAAATGTTACATATCTGAAACCATTCGCTGTTGGGATTTCAATAGCATTGTTGGCGTGGTCACTAAACGGTTTTCATAATTCAACATTGACAACTAGTGCCTTTGTGTTGATATGCAGTGCTGATGCCCTTATTTGTGACTTGGTTGATAGAGATTACGATAAAACTTCAGGATGTATTACGTTGGCTCAGAAATTAGGAAGCGTTAAAACATGGGGCGTTTCACTGTTTCTTTATGTAATTTCTGTGGTCATATTGAACGCGCCAGTTGGATGGATTTTCCTAGCCCTATTTCCAATTCCAATTTTCGCAAAACCGGTTCTAAGAACAGCGGTGGATTTGCGACCGTTGCTCGTACTCCTGATAGCATGGTCACTATGACTGGCACACAATGGGCAATTGGAATTGCATGCGCATACTTTGCGGGTAGTATTCCTTTTGGTGTTTTGATTGCAAAAACAAAAGGGGTAAATATTCGTGAGCAGGGGTCCAAAAATATTGGTGCAACGAATGTTGGCAGGACGCTTGGCAAAACACTAGGTCTTGTATGTTTTTTTCTTGATGTGCTTAAAGGTGCACTGCCAGTTTTAGTTATTGGTTTAATTTCTGGTTTGTTCGGAAAATCGATGGGATTAGTTGGAACAACCGACATGCTGCTGTGGATTTGCGTCGCGTTTGCTTCGCTACTTGGTCACATGTACTCGCCATGGCTTAGGTTTGGTGGCGGTAAGGGCGTTGCAACAACGTTCGGTGGAATGGTCGCAATGTGGCCACTCTTAACAATTCCAGTTTTGCTCGCCTTTTTTGCTTGGGCGATTACGCTCAAAGTGTCCAAAATGATTTCGCTTGCAAGTTTAGTTGCAGCGATAGTATTGTTTGGAGATACCGCAACAATTGTCTTGATTGGTTCAACCTTGACTCACGCTTGGCCACTACTTGCAGTTACTGGATTAATAGCAATTATGGTCTTTTGGAAACACCGATCTAACATTGGTCGGATACTTCGCGGTGAAGAACCAAAAGTTGGGAGCGCCGTTACATAAATCGTTTGGCAATTGCAATAACATCACTTGCAGGAATGTTGTTGATATTGCATCGTTGAGGGTTACTGTTTGCAACAAGATTTTCTGGCAAAAAGGGATCTGCAAGAACTGCAATATCGTTTTCGCAATCGTATTTAGTCCAACGATAATCAGTAGGGCCATACAAGGTTATGGTTGGTGTGCCACAGGCAACAGCTATGTGGCGCGGACCAGTGTCGTTTGTAATCATCAATGTTGAAGCCATTACGAGGTTCTTAAGTGAACCAAGCGTTATTCCTTTGTTAGTAAAGTCGTGGACCTCTGATTTTGCTTTACTTACTAATTCCTGTACAAGATCGTGTTCTTCAGGAGAACCAACAGCAATACAGGTCGCACCTAGATCAGAAAGTTCATCTGCAACTTTCGCAAAATTACTTGTCGACCACATCTTTTGTGGTTTACTTGCTCCTGCAACTATTAGAACAACTGGTTGTGAGTAATCGTCAAGAATGTTTTTATCAGTATTGACAAATCCTAATGAGGGCTTTGAATTTCTCTTGTTCATCCCAAACAGTTCATTAGAAAGATACAAGTAATAATCCCTTGTTGGAAATGGAGTATTTTGTTTTTGTATTTCAATTTTGTCTGTGAGTAACCAAGATCGCCCATCACGTTTATAACCGCACCTACACTTTATTGCTGCAAGTTTCGCAACCAACGCCGAACGAAAACTATTTGGCAAAAGAATAATTGCATCAGATCCAATCCTCTTAAGTTGTTTGGCTGAAGATAAAACGGATGATTTAATGTTAAGAGATAGAACATCGTCAAACTCATCAACTCCATCAAGGAGTGGTGCAAGATTTGGTTTAATAACAGCAGTCAATTTTGTGCTTGGATATTTTTCTTTTGCCATTTCCCAAACACAAGATGCCATGACAACATCACCTACCCAAGATGGCATGAGAATGGTTAAGTGGTTAATGTGATCAGGAAGTGGCATTCGTTGTATTCTACGTCCATGCGAAAAGCAGTATTCCTAGATCGTGATGGAACTATCATTGATAACCAAGGAGACCTGGGTAATCCAGAAGATGTGACCGTCATTGAAGGTGTGGCGGAGGCGTTATCTTCCTTGTCTAAGGCAGGGTGGCTTCTAATTGTGGTTACAAATCAAGCTGGGGTTGCTCGCGGGGTTTTTACAGAAAACGATATAAAGCAAGTACATGACAGAATAGATCAGTTTGTTGGCCCAATTGATAAGTATTATTATTGTTGCCATCATCCAGAAGGTGTTCTCGAGGAGTGGAGAGGTGATCACCATTGGCGCAAACCCGCACCCGGAATGCTTGAGCAAGCAATTGAAGATTTTGATATAGATATTAATGCGAGTTGGATGGTTGGTGATACAGCAAGGGATATACAAGCGGGGCAGACCGTTGGGTGTAAGACAATTTGGTTAACCGATCCGGGAAGAGTTACGAATGAAACATCTCCAACTTTGTTTGCGCCTACACTTGCAGACGCAGCATTGTTTGTTCTTGCTGAAGAAAAAATTACTTAATCACCAAAGCAAGTTCGAACAGCTCTTGCCGCGCGAATAAACCTGTGATTATTTGGAACTAGTCGTTGTTTGCCAGCCGCATCAAGTATGTTTTTTGCTTCAATGTGACCATCTTGTAAACAGACCATTATGTTGAATTTTCCCGCCATTGCTAATTCAAATGCAGCAGTTGCAAAAGTTGTTGCAACTACTCTATCCGTTGCTGCTGGCTCACCACCTCTTTGAATGTGCCCCAGTGTAGTAGTCCTCGTTTCAATACCAGTGCGTTCTTCGATTTCATGTGCAAGGAGTTGACCGATTCCCCCAAGTCGAATTGGATCAGGGCTATTATCAATATGTTTTGAAACAACCTGTTTTTCGCCAATAGCATGTGCACCTTCAGCGCACGCAATAATTGAAAAACCACTGTGTTCACTTCTTCTGGCAACAACAAACTCACAGATCTTATCCATGTCAAAAGGAATCTCAGGAATTAAAATAACATCAGATCCAGAGGCGAGTCCGCTAGCAAGAGTGAGCCATCCGGAGTTTCTCCCCATCAGTTCGCAAATCATAACTCTATGGTGACTGTCACCAGTTGAATGCAATCGATCTAGAGCCATTGTTCCAATTCTAGTTGCGGTTGTAAATCCAATTGTCAAGTCAGTTCCATAGATATCATTATCAATTGTTTTTGGCACTCCTATGCAGGGTAATCCAACTTCAACTAGAGGTTTAGTGCATGTAAAAGTTCCATCACCTCCAATTACAAACAACAAATCAATATGGTGCTCTTCCGCATTTGCCATGCATCTATCCACAGCATTGGAGTAAATGGGTTTTCCGTTTTCGTCTTTGCCTTCGTAATAATTCTCTGGTGAACATTTATTATTAGTACCAAGAATAGTTCCACCTCTTGTGAGGATGCCTGAGAGTGTGTTTATGTCTAGATGCTCAATGCGATTTTCGATTAAACCTTGGTATCCATCATGTATACCAACAACTTCAATCCCATTGAATATGGCGGATTTCCCAATCCCCCTTATGGCAGCATTTAGCCCTGGGCAATCGCCTCCACCGGTCAATATCCCAATTCGTTTAATAGATGTTGTCATATTCTTGTAAGCCCTTGTTTCAAATCTAACCTAAGCAAGTTACCATCCTACCTTCTATGACAGAACAAAAAGTACAACAACAGGATGATTCCCAACTAGTTGCAGCAAGACGAGCAAAAATGGGACGGTGGATTGATGATTATGGTGTCTATCCATGGGGCAAGAGAGTTGATGGGTTAATTTCTCTTGAAACCGCTCGCGCTCACTTTAACCAAGAAGCCCATGACGCGTTTAAAGAAGATAGTGAGAACGACGAAAGACCAACAGTTAAAGTTGCCGGTCGATGTATTCAACATCGTGCAATGGGGAAATTAACGTTTCTTGTTATTCGTGATGACAGTGGCGATTTACAAATCAGTTGTTCCAAAGCGGCAATGCCAATCGAGCAATTTAAGGTTGCAAGTAAACTTGATTACGGAGACATCGTTGTTGCACACGGCAAGATGGGGATGACGAATAAGGGCGAGATTTGCGTTTGGGCTGATTCATTTGAACTGGCTTGTAAATCACTCGCTCCACCACCAGAAAAATTTCATGGTTTAAGTGATGCAGAGACACGCTACAGACAGCGATATGTTGACATGTACACAAATGAAGAGACCATAAAGACATTTAAAACACGATCTCTAATTGTTTCGACGATTCGTTCTTTTATGCACGATGAGGGTTATCTTGAAGTTGAAACACCAATGATGCAGCCAATTGTTGGGGGTGCTGCCGCTAGACCTTTTGAGACACATCATAATGCTCTTGACATTCCTCTATTTTTGCGGATAGCACCAGAACTTTATTTAAAAAGATTGCTTGTTGGAGGAATGCGTAAGGTATTTGAAATCAATCGCAATTTTCGAAACGAGGGCATTTCAAGAAGACACAATCCTGAGTTTACGATGTTGGAATCGTATGCTGCGTTTGGCGACTGTGAAACAATGATGGAATTGACAGAGGGAATGATCCGTGCATCGGCTAATGCAGTTGGTGATGCCACGGCAATTGCGTATGGCGATTTAACTATTGATTATGCGAAACCATTTGACAGAGTGACGTATGGCGAACTGTTTGAAAAAGCACTCGGCTGTTCAATGCACGATGAAGAGGCGGTACGGACAAAGGCGGGGGAACTGGGCTTTGGTGATGCAGCGACGAAAAACCACTGGCTTCTTGTCAGCGATTTATTTGATGGTCGCGCTGAATCAACTCTTGATGCAAGTCGCCCGACATTTGTTACCGATTTCCCCAGCGCTATCTCGCCACTAACTCGACCACATGAAGATGATGCAACATTGTCTCACCGCTGGGAGTTGTTTATTGCAGATATGGAAATTGCAAACGCTTACACCGAATTAAACGACCCCGATTTGCAGCTGCAAAGATTCACTGAACAACTAGATGGCGCCGATGATGAAGTGAACGCATTTCGTTCGCTCGATGAGGACTTTATTCACGCTTTGCGAGTTGGCATGCCGCCTGCGGGTGGTTTGGGTTTAGGAATAGATCGGCTTGTTATGTTACTTACGGGAATGGAATCGATTCGCGATGTCATTCTCTTTCCCTTGATGCGTCCACTGGAGCAGACCAATGAAAACGACTTATAAACTTATCACATTACTAGCTGTATTTATATCTTTTAGTGCTTTTGCAGAATGGCAAAACCAAGAAGACAATTGGTACAGCGTGACAATTGATTCCTCCAAATCAGGTTGGGCTCATGAATTTGTAGATGTAGACAGTGAAACCAAAAATATTAGATCAACCAAAGTTCAAAATATGATGTTATCTCGCGGAGGTGTTGAGATATCGATTAGCGTTTCGTCAGTATTTTTGGAAACAGAAGATGGTAAACCTATTTCAGTTGGTTCAACTCAAGAAGCAATGGGAATGGTGCAAGAAACCCACTGGAAATTTGACGACGGCATGTTAGAAATGACTACCCAAGCTGGCGGGGAGCCCATTGTAAAGCAGGTTCCACTACCAAAGAAGCCATGGCTAACTCCTCAAGCAGTAAAGCGGATGTTTAAAAGGAAGATGAAAGAGGGACTGACAGAGATTGCTTATCAAACGATGACCCCAGAACTTGGACCATCTATCATTACAGTTATGATGACAAAGACAGGAGAAAAAGTGAGAGATATTCTTGGAGAGGAAAAAACCGTAATCTCTTGGGAAACAGTGAATGACAAAATGCCCGTAGTTGGGACGGAACTTTATACATCAGACGGATTGCACGTTGGTTCTTCGGTTAATGCAGGGTTTGGTGCCATAGAAAACAAAATAATGTCTAAGTTCGATGCCTTGTCTCCCATCAACGAAGTTCCGGAATTAATGTTTAGTTTGTTTATTGAACCAAATAAAAAAATATCTAATGACGCAAACAAGTTGACAATGAAAGTTGAGTCAAAAGATGGATCACCCTTAAATCTTCCTTCGGTTGGAATGCAGAGAGCGACGAGTAATGATGACGGATCAGTAACTCTGGTTGTTGATTTAAATTCTCCTTCTTCTGCTACAGCTGAAGAATTAACAAATGAGAAGTTCTTAAGCAAATCAGCGATTTGTGATGGTACTGATGAGGCAGTAGTTGCAATTGCAACTGAAGCATTAGAACCTCTTCCCCAAGATGCTTCTGACAAAGAGAAGGCACTATTGTTAAGGTCAAAGGTCTTTGACTTCATTGAAGAGAAGGGAATGTCCACTGCATTTGCGTCCGCCTCGCAAACTGCAAGAAGTAAGGCAGGTGACTGCAGTGAACACGCAGTGTTGCTTTGTGGAGTTCTTCGCGCAGCCGATATTCCTTCACGTGGTGTGATGGGTATGGTTTATGTCCCACAAATTGGGGGACCTAATGGTGTGTTTGGTTGGCACATGTGGTCTCAAGCATTAATAGATGGCAAATGGGTCGACCTTGATGCAACATTGAAAACTCCATTTAACGTTGGGCACATAACTACAACAACAACTTCATTATCTGATGAGGATTTTGCTGCTGAAATGGGTAAAATCATTGAGACGATTGGCAACCTCAATGTTGAAATTGTTGATGAAGAAAAATGAATGAATTTGATCTTCCAACTAGATCCGAAGATGGGCATAAGGGAACATTCGGAAGTGTCTGTGTAATAGGAGGTCAACGAAGTGAAGATGGCTTGGTAATGGTTGGGGCACCAACTCTTGCTGCAAATGCTGCGATGCGAAGTGGGTGTGGAACTGTAATGCTCTCTATGCCGCAACAACTTTTACAAACTGGACTTGCTCTGTCGCCAACTGCAACCGGAATAGAACTTCCTGTTGATGAAGTAGGTCGACTAATTCCAAGTGCAGTGATTGAATCATTAGATAAACACGCTTCTGGTTGTAGATGTTTGGTAATAGGACCGGGTTTTGGAACTGACTGGCCTCAACAACAAATTATCGCGACACTATTATCAAGAGACGATCGCCCAGTCATCCTTGATGCTGATGGATTAAACGCGCTATCAAAATTACCTTCTGGTCAACTTGAATTAAGAGCCCCAACAATAATGACACCACATATTGGTGAATACAAACGGCTTGCAGCAGCTGCAGGTGTTGATATCGTTTCGGCAGAAGCATTGGCGCAAGCTTACGGTTGCATTGTTGTTTTGAAAAGCAACGTGACGCAGATTTCTGATGGAGTTCACTCCGTAAAAGAAGTTGATGGAAGCGCGGTGCTAGCAACTGGTGGTAGTGGGGATGTGTTAACTGGTATTATTGCTGGGTTGCTTGCACAATATGGCATGGGTTACGTTGAACATTTATTTGATGCCGCTGTACTTGGTGTGAGAGTTCACTCAATGGCAGGTGAATCGTTTGCATGTGACCATGGAAACACAGGAATGCTTGCCACGGATTTACTGACTCGCGTGCCGAGCGTTATACATTCGTTGCGTACTTGAATTAAATGAAACTGTGCAAACATGCTTAACAACTCGCTAAGGGGACACCCACATGAATTCTAGTGACAGCCACTGTCGCTCCCTGACTCGCTCTGGGGGACAGTCACTTCGAAGTCACTGTTGCTCGCGGGCTTGCTCTTTGTGACAGTCACTGTCGCTCGTGGGCTCGCTCTGTGTGACAGTTACGTTGAAATTGCTACACTACGGCAATGAGTTCAACAAAAGTATCGGAGATGACAGGGCAGGGGTTTGCACATGGTGTGTACTCTCTAGTGAATCCTCAAATTGGAACAACTAGAAACGGAGAACCGTTTCTTAAGTGTTTGCTAAGAGATGCAACGGGAGAAGCAATTGGTCGTTTATGGAGATTTGATCCAGCAACTATGCAAGATATTACTTCTACTGGTTTTGTGCGAATTGAGGGCTCTCAAGAAATGTACCAAGATAAGTTGCAGATTAAGATTGGAGAAATATGGCCCCACGAACCCTCGCCTGAAGAGTTAACCGATTTGCTTCCTAGTTCTCGTAAGAACATTGATGAGATGTTCGATGAAGTAACAAGTATTATTCATTCCATCGACCACCCCGCGGCTAAAGCTCTTGGGGCAGCGTACCTTGATGATGCGAAATTGATGGAAGATTTTCGAGTTGCACCAGCAGCCATGCAAATACATCACGCTTGGATTGGTGGTTTACTCGAACACACGTTGCAATTGATGAAGTTAGCTGACTCAATGTTGCCATATTATCCACGGTTGAACCGAGATATTATTTTGCTTGGACTTTTTATTCATGACATGGGAAAAGTCGAAGAACTCTGTTGGGATCGTGGTTTTGAATACACTCGTGAAGGAAACTTGATTGGGCATATTGCTCGGGGTGCAATGTGGCTTGAAGATAAAGCGAAAGTTGCTGAAGAAAATCTCGGTGGATCATTGCCAGATGGATTTATTACTGTGTTACAACATATTGTATTAAGCCATCATGGACAACTTGAACATGGTGCTGCAAAACTGCCGTCGACACCAGAAGCAATTTTTGTATCACAGTTAGACAATCTTGATGCTCATACACAAAACTCACTCGATACCGCAAGACCGTGGATAAAAACTGCCGTTGGCGATGAGGCGTTTACTGAACGACTGTGGTCATTAAATACTAAGTTGTACCGAAAAGACCCTCTTTCTTAACAATTAAAGCAGTAATTTTGTTTTTTATTAAATAAGAAGCAACTTTTCTTTGGGAAAATCGGATGTTTGTTGTACATTTCATATCTTGAGGTGCAGCAATGGTGCTGCAAAATCAACGGAGAAGATTATGTTTACGACCATACTACTGTCATCTTTATGTATAGCTGCACCTAGTTTAACTTATGAACGCTTGCCTATTGAAGCGATTCCACAAATGACTGTTCCCTCGATTGACTATGCGAGGCAAAGCGATGAAGATTTTAATCGCGATCAAATGGGTCTTCCATATCGTTTTGCCGTTCCAAACGTAACTTCCGTAACTCCATTCACCCATGGTCTGTGGGAACGAATTGAAGACAATCGGATGAGGTGGACTTATAGAGTAAGTTGCGACAACTCAACTTCGATGAATCTTGGGTTCAGTAGGTACAACATGCCACAAAGCGGATCGATGATTATTATGGATTCAACTGCACAAATCCAAATTCGTCCATTCACAGCAGAAGATAATAAGGATCATGGAGAACTTTGGACTCCAATCATTCCTTCGAATGAAGCAGTTATTGAAATAGTTGTAGATCGCTCTGAGAAAAAACTAGTTGATAAAAACATTGAGTTGACATCTATTAATGCTGGATATCGTGGTTTCAGAACGGGTGAAAATCGTGGGTCTTCAGAGTCATGCAACATAGATGTCGTTTGTCCAGAAGGAGATGATTGGTGGAATGAAATACCATCAGTTGGTGTATACACTCTAAGTGGTTGGTTCACATGTTCAGGTGCAATGATTAACAATACTGCACAGGATCAGACACCATACTTTCTAACAGCAAATCACTGTGGAGTAACAAGTAGTACCGACTCTTCAATAGTTGTTTATTGGAATCACCAAAATTCATATTGTAGAACTCCTGGAAGTAATGATAGTGGTGGAAATGGTAACGGAAGTTATAGCCAGTTTACTAGTGGTTCAACCATGAGAGCAACCCGTAGTTATACTGACTTTACTCTTACTGAACTATCTTCAATCCCAAACCTAGCATGGGGTATTACTTATTCTGGTTGGTCACGTAACACAAGTACTTATGGTGTTGGCGCAGGTATTCATCATCCAGAGACAGCAGAGAAACGGATTTCATTTCCTGACTATTCAAACGCAAGCGGAGAATATTGGAATGTAAACTGGTCCGAAGGAAGGACTGCTCCTGGTTCTTCTGGCTCTCCACTTTATGATTCAAATCACAGGATTGTAGGGCAGTTGTGTTGTGGTTCATCCTATTGTCCGAACGACTTGAACGATTACTACGGAAGATCGATTGGACTCTCATGGTCTGGAAGTAGCGGAAGCAGTTTGAATGAATGGCTTGATCCACTGGGAACAAATCAAATGACCCTTAATACCTTAAACGATGGGATACCTGAAACAGGTGCATGTTGTATTGGTAACAGCGGTTCATGTGTTGATATATACGAAGTTAACTGCAATGCGGGTGGCGGTACTTTTCTTGGCGAAGGAACTACTTGTGCAGATGGTGGATGCGCTCCAGCCGGATGCGATTCAGATGTAAACGGCGATGGAACAACTGATGTTAGCGATATCCTTGATGTTGTTGGTGCATGGGGCACTTCTGACTCTGATGCTGATGTAAACGACGATGGTGTTGTAAACGTCGCAGACCTGCTTGTAATTATTGATGGTTGGGGACCTTGCTAAAAAAACAATCCCGCTGATTTCTCGTGACAGTCACGTCGAAACGTCCTTGCTGCGTGTTTGCAGTGTGACAGTCACGTCGAATTTACATCAAGGATGTTGAGCAGTCGAAATCGCTTGGTACAAGAATCAGTAGCGAATCTTCTATAGCAAGCGTTCTATCTGAAGGAGGGTTGAATTGATGCTCCCCGTTAGAAGTACGTACTGACATGACGACGCCGGTGTGATTTTTATGGATGTCCAATTCGGCTAAGGTTTTTCCTTCTGCTTCTGGATGTGTGTCTAACGCAATTTCAATCATTGTATGTTCCCCGCGACAAGCAATTTGTGAAAAGAATTCGTGGAGGTGTGGGGATGTTAAGAGTGAAGCAAGTAAGTTCGCAGCCGACTCGCCCGGAACTACAACATCGTTTGCTCCAGCGCGTTCAAGCCATTGTCTTGAACTTTCATGTTCACCACGAGCGATAATTCTTAAATTATTATTAAGTTCTTTTGCGACCATACAAACGTAGACGTTTGAAGAATCTTCTGGCATTGCAGCAATTAAACCAAGCGCTTTGCTTATCTGGGCGTGTTGCAATGGTGTATCACCATCAGTTGCATCGGACTCAACAACAAGAAACCCATCGTCACTTGCTTCTTCCGCTGTCTGTGGATTTCTCTCAATGACAACTACACCTAACTTTGATTTTGTTAACTCTTCTGCAGTTCGTCTACCAACGTGTCCGTAACCACAAATGACAATATGGTTTTGCATTGACTCGAGTGTTTGTTTCATTTTTCTTTGCTCCCATTGTCTGTACATATCTTTCCCATGGATTAATCCTTGCATGATGCTAAAGCCGTACAACACTGCTCCAAGCCCAATCGTAATTACAATCATGCCCCAAATTTTTTGACCGGTTGTAAGTTCATCTAAGTTACCGACTGTGGACACAAGATTAAGCGTATCCCAAAGCCCCTCGATAATCTGATGGTTCAGAGTTCCTTCGTATCTGCCAGTAAGAATAAAGCCAATCGTTGAGATAATCGTGACCCCAAAAAGAGTAATCGCAGCCACCAATAACTGCTTCTGGAGCCGACGATGTTGGCTCTGGGTTACCCGCTCTGGTTGGATGGTGTACCGAGGCATAAAGGGTAGATTTTATGAGAATGATGGCAAAATAGGCAAAAAAAGTCGATAATGGCGTAAAAAGTCACCTTTTTATCATTATTTATTGGAACCGTGTCAAGTTACGCCTGCGAATAACGTATTTAGTTAGGAGAGCGTTTTTTTTGCATGCATGTGCGCAGGCACAGGCGCTAAAACAATTCACTTTATTGAGACAGGAGTAATTACTATGAAGATTGCCACTATTTTGCTTGTTGGAACATGTACCTCGGCCTTCTCGGCCCCAGTACTACAGCCAGTTGACACTCACCGTGTACCTACTGAGGCAATACCGGTGATTGAAGTGTCGAATCTCAATTATTCGACACTTTTTGCTCAAGACGAAAAGCGAGAAATTGCAGGACAAGCGCCTGCCTTCGCTGTTCCAACAGAGGTCTCAATTACTCCTGCAACAGACGGTATTTGGGAACGTGTTGACATCAACACCCAACGTTGGTCGTTACGTGTTTCTTGTGAAAACGCACTTTCAATGAACCTTGGTTTTGATAGGTTCAATATGCCTTCAAGTGGCTCAATGACAATCACTGATGGAACAGGTGATTTTAGAATCAGATCATTTACAGCAGATGACAACAAACCACACGGTCAATTGTGGACACCAGTTGTTCCAGGCGGTGAAGCAGTAATCGAAATAGTTGTAAACAACGATCAAAAAGGACATGTTGTAAAAGGTATTGAACTAACTTCAATTAACTCTGGCTATCGCTGGATTCAAGATGCTTCTGGACGTGGTTCTTCAGAGTCGTGCAATATTGACGTTGTTTGCCCTGAAGGAGACTCGTGGTGGAACGAAATTCCATCAGTCGGTGTTTATACATTGAATGGTTATTTGACTTGTTCTGGTGTGATGATGAATAACACGGCGCAAGACCAAACGCCTTACTTCCTAACTGCAAATCACTGCGGTGTAACAAGTGGTAGCGATTCTTCAATAGTTGTCTATTGGAATCATCAAAACAGTTACTGCCGAACTCCAGGAAGCGGTGACAGTGGCGGTAATGGTGATGGTAACTTTAGCCAATTCACAAGTGGTTCAACCATGCGTGCTACGCGTTCATATACTGACTTCACTTTGACAGAATTATCATCAAATCCAAATGCTGCTTGGGGCGTAACGTACTCGGGCTGGTCACGTGCTAGCTCGGCTTCGCTGGGTGCTGGTATCCACCACCCTGAAGCAGCAGAAAAACGAATTTCATTCCCAGACACTGTTCAAGGTAGCGGTGAGTACTGGAACGTAAACTGGGGTGAAGGACGAACTGCTCCTGGTTCATCTGGTTCACCTCTTTACGATGGAAATCACAGAGTTGTTGGTCAACTTTGTTGTGGATCATCGTATTGTCCAAACGACTTAAATGACTACTACGGTCGTTCGCTCTATCAATCATGGGATGGCGGTAGTTCAAGCAGTTTGGGCTCTTGGCTTGACCCAACTGGTTCAGGTGCGCAAGCAATTGACTCACTCGTTCCAGGTGGTGGAGGCGATCCTCAAGGTGCATGTTGTAGCGGTACAAGTTGTACTTATGGAACCGAAGCGGACTGTATTGCCAGTGGTGGCACATACCAAGGAGATTATGTTTCTTGTACAAGTTACCCATGTGGCGGCGCACCTGAAGGCGCTTGCTGTGTAGGAGAAAACTGCTCAATCATGACACAATCAGACTGTGGCAACGCAGGCGGTAGTTACCAAGGTGACAATACAACTTGCGGTGCAGATACATGTGATAATGGGGGCTGTGAAATTGGTTGGACTCCTGACTGCCAAGGCACCTGCTTCCCTGACTATGTGTTTGAAGCATGGATTGGCGATGGCTACTGCGACGATGGTTCATATATTCCAGCTGATTATGGTTGTGATGAATGCCCCGCAGGTGTAGCTATGTGGCTCAACTGTGACACGTTCCAGTGTGACGGTGGCGACTGTCCTGACTGTGAAGGTGGCGGCGACCCAACTGGTGCTTGTTGCTTTGGAACTGATTGCTTCGTAACAACAGAAACAGAATGTACGAGTAACGGTGGCGAGTATGTTGGTAACGACACAACTTGTGGCGCAAACACATGCGGTTCACCTTCAACTTGTGACGCAGACATTAACGGTGACGGGAACGTCAATGTAAGCGATGTTCTTTCATTAGTTGGCGCATGGGGTTCAAGTGATCCTGACGCAGACATTAACGGTGACGGAACTGTTGGCGTTGCTGACCTTCTTCTTGTAATTGATGGTTGGGGTCCATGCGAAGGTGGCGGCGATCCTACTGGTGCTTGCTGTGCTTCAAACGATTGTGCAGTGATGACTTCAGCCGAATGTGCGGGTATTGGTGGTTCCTACCAAGGCGATAATACATCCTGTGCTGGCGACCCTTGTGGCGGTGGCGGAGAATGTGAGGCGGGTTGGACTGCTGACTGCCAAGGAACTTGCTTCCCTGACTATGTCTATGAGGCATGGGTTGGCGATGGCTACTGTGACGATGGTGCATACATTCCTGCTGATTACGGTTGCGATGAATGCCCTGCTGGCGTAGCAATCTTCCTCAACTGTGAAGCGTTTAACAACGATGGTGGCGACT
>JASMLG010000009.1 GCA_030748805.1 Phycisphaerales bacterium
GTACATAGAAATATATTCCTCGCCCTTACGCCACTTTATGCACTTCCGAAGAAGCTTTAATCGTTCGACTTGCATGTTTTAGCCATGCCGCCAGCGTTCAATCTGAGCCAGGATCAAACTCTTCAATTGTTGTTCATTGAACACCTTTCCGAAGAAAGATGAAAACTTCAAATGATCGTTTAACCGTGGCAGGCAACATCGATCCGAAGATGAATGTTACCCAGGTCACTTCAACCGAAGTTGAAGGCAAGTAAGCGGCTAAACTTACTTGCTAATTTCTTACATCACACATTGTGATACTTGGGTAAGTATCACATTGCTTAACACGAGGATGTTCGAGGATACCGATGCTGTGAAACACGGTACCCGAATTTTGATATCCAAACATTCTTCAGCATCGTGTGTTGCTGGAGATGTTGGACACATCCTCGCGGTATTCCCAACTGTTCACTTTTCAAAGAGCACTTTTTTGGTCTAAAAAAGACCGCAAAAATCCCGTCCTGCTAAAAAACAGGCAAGGAGAACTATTGTATACCACCTAGGACCACCGTCAACAGGTCAATTAGACGCAAATTACATTTTTTTGCTTTTTCTTGGCATTTCAGTGACAGCAACCACAGCGACTAATACTGAACTAGCTCCAGCGTCTTTTAGTACATCACAAGCAACTTCCAGAGTTCTTCCAGTTGTGAGGACATCATCTACCAAAATTACAGATTTCCCTTTTACTTTAGTTAGTGGTTTCATCCACATCATGTTTTTGTTCAATAACTTACGTCCACTTGCTGTTTTTGCTGCTTGGGGAATTGATTCCTTTCTCCAAAGCATTTTTTTCATAGGTAGACCAGCATGTTTCGCAAGGCATCTAGCAATTTCAGCAGAATGATCAATACGTCGAAAAAACCTTCTAAATGGTGGCATTGGTACTGGTACAACAACCGAATTGGGTGGTACGCACCCTTTAATTCTTGTTCCAAGCAACTCTCCAAGCAATTCTAATATTCCTACCCACGCAGAATACTTCCCTTGAATTATGCAATCTGATAGAGGCGGCTCATATTTACCCAACCGAAAAACTCTTGACCACTTTAAATTTCTGTTCGAACAATTGCATTTTTTTGGTTCGACATCACAACCACACCAATAACATCCATCTGATTGAGTAAAATCACCAAGTGCTACTTTTGGTCTTGGAGAACTTAGTCCAATCCAATCATCAACAAACTGGTCAAGTAAAACCTGCCATTTCTTTCTGCCACAGTTCATAAATTGGTTTTACCAGTTCTGAGAGTTCATAAAACGATAATGCACCTAATTTCTTCAAAATGACAAACATCGAAACATGGAAACGAGTTGTAAAAAACAACCACTTGCTCAACATGGTGTCCAAGAGCAACTTGGATGAAGTATCTGAACTATCAAAATTGAGGAAGAAGTGGTCGCCTGAGGAAATCACGATAGCGGACAACTTAATTAGAGGCAGGGTTAGAGCAAGAGGTAAACTCAAAAATGACAGAACAATAATCTCAGACCTTACAGGAATTCAACAAGCAACTTCAATAAAACTTTGAAAATCCATTACTGGTGAGAGTGAACCATTGTCAGTTTCTCAAGAAATTCAAAATTGGATTGTTGAACCCAATGTATCACTTAAAAGAGCTTAGATTACACGGCAAGTTGGGGAAACAATTTCAAGCTTCTGAACTTGCGGCAGGAATAGGATTACTCACTTGCAAAGAAAACCCACATTCTCCTTGGTTCACTTCGTTTGAAGTGCTAGGAACTACTTCTCTACGCCTAACAAAAGTAAGTCAAGAACTCCGAAAATTAAACTGCACACAAGTTGAAGTGAAGACACGTGGAAAAACAATTGACCCAAATAAATGGCAAAATAAACTAAGCAAAAAATCAAAAGGTCCCCTTCTAGCTATTTTTGCATTACGACTTGGAACAAAACGTATTGCAATAATTGTTAGACGTCATTAATTATGACGAGTTTCCTAATTACAAGTCACAATAAAAGTTTAGTGTTCAGCAAGAATGGTTACAAGACATGACAAAGCATCTTTTTGGGGTGTTCGCATCAATCCAGATAACTCAAGAGTAGTCAAATGCATATCCTCTGCGCATCTTGCCATTAATCCTGCAGCCAATTGTTGCATGATGGCTTCGATGGGTAAATCAGCAGAGATGCCTTTTTTTTGCCCAATATTAAATAGAATCTCATCTTGAGCTACTTTATTTTTACTCAAAAACCAATTTGAGATAATTGTTTCTCGTTTTTCCATTGCCGATTGATAATCCTCCTAGTACCACTCTCTTTCAACAGTATTAATGAACCGCTTTTCGTTGATACTGACACTCAAATATAAAGAGCCATTGAATACCTTTTCAGACAATAATTACTTCTGAGGTATTTATTTAACTAGAAAATCTCAGAATTTTTTCAGAATAATTCAAAATTTTGAAAAAAAGTGAAAGGTGGCAGAAAGAGAGTGATTATCAGGGCTGTGCGGCGTTTTAGCCGTGTAACACTCGGTATCACCCCAATGTGGGGGGTCGATAGATTCTAGGATTGAGCAAGGATGGGTCAATCCACAACACAGGTATGTGAGAAACATGGATATCAACAAAGATACAAACGTAGATCTACTCACCAAAGTACAACTTGCAAAAGAAGCAAGAAAAAGCAAAAATCGTGCAAGAGTAAACCTACTCTCTGAAATACACACACAACTTGAAGAAGAGGTTTCGATGGAAGAAACCGCATACGGATACAACCCAGAAAACGATATGTCATTCACTGGTGAGTTTGAGGCCATCGGCATCTAACAACCGAACTCGCCGCATAGTCTCGGCGCCTCCTCACCAGAGATAAATAGGTCTCTCTCCATACCCCTCGTGTCGCATCTCTCTCCAAACTAGCGACACACCCCCGCCCATCTGCTGGAAGTAGGTGGGCGGGTTTTTTTGAGAGCAGTGTGACAGTCACTCTCATACACGCAAAAGGTAGTTCAAAAATATAACTTTCAATACGTTGAAGTGTGACAGTCACTCTCATACACTCAAAAGGTAGTTCAAAAATGTAACTTTCAATACGTTGAAGTGTGACAGTCACTCTCATACACGCAAAAGGTAGTTCAAAAATGTAACTTGCAATACAGTGTGACTGTCACTGAGCCATTTTGCGAAGGACGGTGTGTAGAATTCCGCCGTTTCGGTAATATTCAACCTCAACAGGTGTATCAATTCTGCACAGTGTTTCAAAGGATGTAATCAAACCATTACTGTGCCTAGCAGTTACCTCAACAACTTGTCTTGGTTGTAATGTTTCATCGATACTAATTAAAAATGATTCGGTACCATCAAGCCCAAGTGAATCGGCTGTTTGCCCATCAATATATTCAAGCGGTAACACACCCATGCCAACCAAGTTGCTTCTATGAATGCGTTCGTAACTTTCCGCAATCACTGCCTTCACTCCAAGAAGCATAGTGCCTTTTGCAGCCCAGTCACGCGATGAACCCATGCCGTAATCTTTTCCTGCAAGAACAATGAGCGGTATGTTTTCTGCCTTGTAATTACAACTTGCATCGTAAATCGATTTCACTTTGCCATCAGTAAAGTCAGTTGTGAAGCCGCCTTCTGTTCCATGGGCTAGTTGGTTCTTAACTCGTACGTTTCCAAAAGTACCTCGCGTCATAACTAAATCATTTCCCCGCCTAGAACCAAAACTGTTAAACATGGAAACTGGCACGCCTCTGCTTTCAAGAAACTGCCCCGCAGGTGAATCTGCGCCAATGTTTCCTGCGGGTGAAATGTGATCCGTAGTCACCGAGTCGCCAAGTTTGCAAAGCACCCGCGCACTTTGAATTGACTTTATTTCTGGAACTTTCGAGGGCATACCTTGGAAAAATGGTGGTTCATGAATATACGTACTTTCATCAGACCACTGGAACAATTGACCATCGCCCGCTTGCACTGCTTGCCAGTCATCTCCGCCTGCAAACACATTTGAATATTGCTCAACAAATTCGTCTCTACCCAGAGATGTATTAACTGCATCTTGTACTTCTTCGTTTGTTGGCCAAATATCTTTCAAATAAATATCTTTGCCAGCAACATGTGCTAGTGGTTCAGAAGAAAGATCAATGTCGACCGTACCAGCAATTGCGTATGCAACAACAAGCGGCGGCGATGCCAAATAGTTTGCACTAATTTCTGGGCCGATGCGACCTTCAAAATTTCGATTCCCGCTTAAGACAGAACAAGCAAGAAGGTCGTGGTCATTAATCGCTTCTTTAATAGGCGCATCAAGTGGACCTGAGTTCCCAATGCAAGTTGTACAACCATACCCAACAACCCAGAAACCTAGCGATTCTAAATCATCAAGCAAGTTTGCTCGTTTCAAATATTCAGTCACAACAGTACTTCCGGGAGCAAGAGATGTTTTAACCCATGGCTTACGCGTTAAACCAAGAGCGTTAGCTTTCTTTGCAACTAGACCAGCAGCAAGCATTACTCCTGGATTGGATGTATTCGTACAACTTGTAATCGCTGCGATTGCTACATCGCCATCTTTCATTTCAAAAGAGTCAACGGTATCCTGCACGAGTGCACTGTTCGGATCCTCGTGACCAAACATTTCAGTTCTTGTTTCCAGCCATTTTGACTTCATGTCTGAAAGGAGAATGCGATCTTGAGGGCGCTTTGGACCGGACAGAGCGGGTTTCACCGTCGACATATCAAGTGTCACAGTTGATGCGTATTTGATTGGTCTTGCATCATCGCGCCATAGTCCTTGCAACTTGCAGTATTGCTCGACCGTTTCAATGAGTTTTTCATCGCGACCAGTTAAGTGCATGTACTTAGTTGTTTGTTCATCGACTGGGAAGAAACCCATAGTTGCACCGTATTCTGGCGCCATGTTTGCAAGCGTCGCACGGGTTGCAAGCGGCATATCGGTTAACGCTTCACCGTAAAACTCAACAAACTTACCAACAACGCCATGCTTCCGGAGTATTTCTGTAACGCGCAGGACTAGGTCCGTCGCTGTTACTCCTTCTTGTAACGAGCCAGTAAGTTTCATCCCAACAACTTCAGGAATCAACATATAAATTGGTTGACCAAGCATGACTGCTTCGGCTTCAATACCGCCAACGCCCCAACCAAGAACTCCAAGCCCGTTAATCATTGTCGTGTGCGAATCAGTGCCTACTAAACTATCTGGGTACAACGTGCCATCGTTATCCCATGTTACTTTTGCAAGGAACTCTAAATTGACTTGATGAACAATCCCAGTTCCGGGCGGAACAACACTAAAGTTGTCGAATGAGTTTTGTCCCCATTTTAAAAACTCGTATCGTTCATTGTTTCTCTCATATTCTTTTTCGCTATTTATTGTTAATGCATCGCATGAATTAAACGCATCAACTTGAACCGAATGGTCTATCACCAAATCGCAGGGAACAAGAGGGTTGACCTTGGAAGCAGACGCTTGGTCACCGGTCATCCGTACAACTGCACTTCGCATCGCAGCAAGGTCAACGACAGCAGGTACACCTGTAAAGTCCTGCAATACCACCCTTCCGGGGGTAAATGGGATTTCAACTTCGCCGACATTTGTTGCATCGTATTGAACAAGTGCTTGAACATCTTCTTCAGTGACGATTCCGTTTCCACAATTGCGTAAACAGGACTCAAGAAGGACTCGTATCGAGTAAGGCATTGTTTCAAGGGAGCCAAGCGAATCAAGCCGGTAGACGGTTCGGTCGCCAAGAGGTGTCGTAATTGTTTCACATCCGTTATTGAGTTCAGTAGTCATAGAACTGTATTTTAGCAGATATTTTAGGGCTAACTAAAATCGCTGCGGTTTTCATTCAATCTAACTGCTGCCTTAGGTCCTCGGACTGTGTGGCTTGCTTCGATAGAGCGAGTTAGGAAAACGCCGCCTGCAATTACGCAATTGTCACCGATGCATGTGTCACCACCTAAAATTGTAGCACCAGCATAAACAGTCACATGATCGCCAAGTGTCGGATGCCTTTTAGTTTTTCGCTTGAGTTCACCAAGTTCATCTCGTTCAAAACTTCGTGCGCCAAGTGTCACACCTTGATACACCTTACAATGGTTTCCTATTGTTGTTGTTTCACCAATAACAACACCAGTCCCATGGTCAATAAAAAATGATTCGCCAATCGTTGCACCAGGGTGAATGTCAATTCCTGTCAACTCGTGTGCGTGTTCTGATATCATCCTTGGGACAAGTGGTACTCCAAGTTTGTAGAGTTCATGCGCTACGCGGTGCATCCATAATGCTCGAATTCCGGGATAACAAAAAATCG
>JASMLG010000010.1 GCA_030748805.1 Phycisphaerales bacterium
GCAAATGGATCATCTGAGTTACTCGGTACAGCTACGGCGACACCAACTGGTGGAGTAGCGTCAGTCCAATCATAGAAACGTGTACAAGAGTTGTCCCAAGTAAGTTTAACTGTTGCAGTCGGACCATTTCGTTGTTTTGCAATAATCAACTCTGCAAGATTGTGTTTGTCTTCATTTTGTTCAATCCACGTCTCGTCGTTCATGTGGTAATACGATTCTCTATGTAGCATTGCAACAACATCAGCATCTTGTTCAATTGATCCTGACTCTCGTAGATCGCTCATTCTTGGACGATGTCCTTCGCGTTGCTCAGCGGCTCTATTCAATTGGCTCAAGCATACCACTGGTACGTTCAACTCTCTGGCAAGTGCTTTTATACCTCGACTGATCTCGCTAACCTCTTGTTGTCGCGACTCTGCTCTTCGTCCACTTGTCATCAATTGTAAATAATCAACAAACACAATACCAATATTATGTGACTGTTTTAATCGCCGCGCCTTTGCGCGCAACTGCATGATTGTCAGACCGGGAGTGTCGTCAATATATAAAGGTCTTTGCATTAAATCATTTGCTGCCTGAAGAATCGCTTCCATATCGTTATCGCTAAGCATATTTCTTCGAATCTTGTGACCAGAAACCGCTGACCTTGAACTTAGTAAACGTTGAGTTAGTTGCTGACGGCTCATTTCTAAACTAAACAAAGCAACTGATACCTCTCGGGATACCATGTTTTCAGCCATGTTCAAAGCTAACGCTGTCTTACCCATAGATGGTCTTGCAGCAACGACTATCATTTCACCATTCTGTAAACCACTGGTAATCTCATCAAGATTTGGATACCCAGTAGAAATACCTGTTATTAACCGACCGTCATTTTCTTCTAATTTTCGAATCGCATCATTAATAAGTTGATCAAGTGTTTCTGCGTGCCGTTGTTCTGATTGCTGGGCAATTTTAAAAATCCGACGTTCAGCATCATTCAATATTTCTTTGGGATCTTCAGGATTGTTATAAGCATCATGAAGGATTTCACCAGCAGCAGCAATTAGTTGCCTGACTACTGATTTTTCCTTTACCAAACGAGCATAATGTGTTGCACTCGCGGCACTAGGCACTGAATGTGCCACTTTTACAAGGTAATCAACGCCACCAATTACTTCTAGCAGATTTCTATCTTTGATCAGTTGATCCAATTCAACAAGATCTACAGTTTGGTGCCTATTGTAGAGTTCGACCATCAATTCATAGATAGATCCATTCGCCTTTTTGAAGAAGTCATCAGCACCGCCTAGAATAAGAATTACGTCGTCAAGAACCCTAGGGTCAATCACAATTGATCCAATAAGGCTTTCTTCAGCGTCCAGAGCGTGAGGGGGGAGACCTTCCATCAACCGAGTTACGGCTTGGGATTTGGTTACCATCGAAGGATTCTTGGGTTGTGTTGTTTCGTTGCCCATCCTTGAGCAGTACCTTACTGTTTTTGCTTACTAACGTTGACTAACGACAAGTCATCCACCAGAAATTCGACTGGCAACTATCCCAGCCGTTAATTATTTCTCACTAAACTGATGCAAACTCTTTTGTAGTGGTTTCTACAACGGGCATTTCATTCGGTGCTACGCTTCTATCTACGGCTTCTTTCATCAAACGACCTACTTTGAATTTAACCGTTCTCCTTGCTGGGACTGGAACACGCTCAAGAGTTCTAGGGTTTTGTGCCATCCTCGCCTTGCGATCTTTAAGTTCAAAAACACCAAAGTCACGAAATTCAAGGCGGTTACCGTTTCCTAATTCAGTAATCACGCTATCAAGAAATGTTTGTACGATTGTTCGTACGTCAGTTCTTTTGTATTTCGTCTCGTCAGCGATTCGATCAATCAGATCTTTTTTGGTCGTGGTTGGCATCTTCATAAACTTTCCGTTATTGCTAACTTTGCTAGGAGATTGACTTTTAATGTTGGTTATCTCCAACATTAGTATCTATCAACTCTTCTCGTGAGTAGAACAAGTAAAAAAGAGAAAACGAATTGCAAAACACAACTGTTTTTCTGTGTTAAACGTAAAGCGTTTTTTCTCTCTCTTTTGCACTCAGCTCTCCCAATTTCAACTTCTCTCAAAACGCCAGAGATTGGCGCTGATACCTCACCCAAAGGCATCTCACTAAAGTATGGTGATTCAATAGCCATACGTCAAGAACCTTTTTCTCAATGTTTGTAGATATTTTGTGATTAAATTTCCATGGAATAAAAATTCGCTTTTTATAGAATTGTGAAAGTAAAGTTGATATTGTGGTGTACAAGATTCTCAAAAACCCTTGTTATGGCAATTTTATTGGGGGTACAAGCATTTTATTACGACATTTCATTTGGTTTTAAGCACTTTAAGGGTATCATTCCCGCCCAACCATTTGGTCGATGAATGGAGGTACACCCATGAATATTATTATTTGTGGAGCCGGCAAAACCGGTACCCACGCAGCCGAAATACTAGCCGCAGATGGCGCAAACGTTACCGTAATTGATGAAAGTCAATCCGCCCTTGATGCGCTCGCGGACTCCCTCGATGTTGCAACGTTGCTTGGCGAGCCCGGAACTGCAAAAAATCTTGTAACTGCTGGAGTTGCTGAAGCGGATGTCGTTATCACGACAACCGAAATCGACGAAGTAAATTTGCTATGTGCATCCACTGCATCGTACTTAGGAGCAGATCGAACATTCTCGATGGTGACGCACAGCACCTATCTCAATCGTGATATCTTAGATTATTCAAAAATATTTTCTATTGATAGTTTGATTTGCCCATCTTTTTCTACGGCAAGAGCTATTGCATCACACCTACGCAACCCCGCTGCCATGAAAGTCGAGCGATTAGTTGGGCACACGATTGAAGTCCAGCAATTTGAAGTAACAAAAGGTGCGCCCGGTATCGGAAGGCATCTCTCGGATGTCAAACTTCCGGGTGGTGCTCGACTAGCCGCAATTACTCGCGAAGGTACGACGTACTTACCAAGTGGCATATCTACAGTTGACGTTGGCGACGAAGTATTGCTCGTAGCAAACACAGATGTGTTCCACGATGCTCGTCGTGTATTTCGAACAAAAGATTCAGGACGCCGAAGCGTTGTCATTATGGGCGGTTCACCGGTTGCAGTTTGGTTATGTAGGGCTCTAAAGAACCGTGGTTTTTCCATCCGCCTTTTTGAAACAGACACAGAACGAGCGAATGAACTTGCTGAAAAACTTCCTTGGGTAACCGTCATTCAAGCCGACCCAACTGATCCAAACGTGTTCACCGATGAGCACATCGAAAATGCCAACGCCTTTGTTGCTTTGACAAACGATGAGCATAATATTCTCAGTTGCGCATGGGCTGCTGGGCTTGGAGTTGAAGAAACATATCCTGTTGTTTCTCGAACAGATTACGCGCCTTTTGTGAAAGCAATGGGGTTAACCCACACCTTTAGTCCTAGTGAATTAGCTGTGGCTGAAATTCAGAAACGGCTTAAAAGAAGGCAATTAACAAAGGTTGCCTCGCTTGCAGGTGATGACATGGCGATTTATCGCGTACGAGTTGGGAAAAACGCACCTGTTATCGGGAAGCCGCTTTCCAAACTTGAGTTAATGCCAAATTGCATGGTCATCGTTCTTGAACATGATGAACATACTGGAGTTGTCCCAAGTGCATCCGAAGTTCTTGAAGAACGTGACGTGGTGTTTGTGGTTGTCCGCCAAGATTTTGTGGATGAATTGAAAACTCTTTTCGCAGTAACATAACAAGATGAACTACCGTCTGATTATTCGACAACTCGGTTTGCTTGTGCTTGTCCTTAGTGCAGTGCTTTCTTGCATTTGGTTATGGTCAGCCATTGCAATTAGCATTTCAGATGACTCTGTATTTGCGTTGCTCTGGTCAACCTGTGCGGGTGTTATTCTGGGGTTGGCGTTGTTTCTCTTTGGTAATTGCGATACATGCAAACAGGGAACTGGGTCAATGGGACGCAGAGAGGCACTTCTTCTTGTTTCAACAAGTTGGATTGTAGGCGCTGTAGTTGCAACACTTCCATTTTTGATTTGGGCAAGAACTGCAAGCGATGCAAACCATCCGTTCCGTTCAATCGTCAATTGTTTCTTTGAAGCAATGAGCGGGTTAACAACGACGGGTGCAACAATTCTTACTGATATTTCAACGGTTCCAGCTCCGTTATTGTTTTGGCGGTCAATGATTCAGTGGCTTGGTGGGTTGGGAATTGTTGTCTTGTTTGTTGCGGTGCTTCCAAGCTTAGGCGCGGGCGGGAAAAAACTGTTTCGCGTTGAGGCTCCTGGTCCAGAGCCAGAAGGTGTTCGACCACATATTCGCGAGACAGCAAGAATTCTCTGGCTTATCTATCTCTGCTTAACAGTCGTTGAAATTATTGCGTACTGGCTTGCGGGTATGACTTGGTTTGATGCGAGTTGCCATGCACTCACAACACTTGCAACCGGTGGATTTAGTACACAAAATGCAAGTATTGGCGCCTACGATTCTCAAATCATCAA
The DNA here is from genome assembly GCA_030748805.1 of Phycisphaerales bacterium. The sequence continues at coordinate 4,536 of JASMLG010000010.1, forward strand.
CATCATCACCATCATCTTTATGGTTCTTGCTGGCGCAAACTTTGGATTGTATTACGCAGCAGTCAAAGGAAAGTTAAAAGTTATATGGTCAGACGTTGAGTTTCGTTTCTATCTATTTTTATTAACCGCGGGTTCAATTATTGTTATTTTCTCTTTACTTGGAAGCGGCCAACCCCTTACAGCAACAACCGGTGCCACAGAACCTATCTCCGTAGGGAGTGCTGTTACTCAAGGTGTCTTTGAAGTTGTTTCGCAGCAAACAACAACTGGCTACGCAACGGCTGATTTTAATACTTGGCCCTTCGTTGCAAAAGCGGTACTGATTATGCTGATGTTTGTTGGCGGGTGTGCCGGCTCAACAGGTGGCGGTATTAAGGTCATTCGTGTTTGGATTGCATTAAAAGTAATGCTTAGCGAACTAGAACGTTCGTTTAGACCAAATGTTGTGCGTCCTCTTAAGGTGGGGAAATCTGCGATTGACCCAGAATTAAAACTTGCAACGATTGCTTATGTACTGGGTGTCCTTATTCTGTTCGCGGCTGGATTAGGCACAATTATGGTTCTTGAGTCAGGTAATCCTGAGTGTACAATTACTACTGCTGCAACAGCATCTGTTGCTACTATCTGTACCGTTGGGCCTGGACTCGCAAAAGTTGGAGCCATTGAAAACTATGGCTGGTTTTCTGATGCATCTAAGATTGTGCTGTGTGTTTTGATGGCTATTGGTCGACTCGAAGTTTTCGCCGTTCTTGTATTGATCACCCCAAGGTTCTGGCGAAGTACGTGACTAAAAATAAATTGTCACTGTATTTATTTATATTGGCAATTCTTGTTGTTGCCACGCCAATACTCTTCGAGTCAATCGGATTCAAAACGTATAAATTTTTGCGCTTTGTAGGAATAAGAAATTGTCCTGCATATTATTTTATTTTCTTCTCTTCCTTTTTGTTGTGGATATCCGCTGGTCTTCTGTTTCCATTTAAAGAAGAAGAGGGCTGGATTTGCAAGTGCGGATATGATCTGTCTTTCTTAAACAAGAAGTCAAAGAGATGCCCAGAGTGTGGAAAAACACTTCAACTTGAATGGTCATCAAGTATTGGTCAGTATTCCCGCAAGACATTGCGAAGACTGTACGCAATGATATTACTTTTCGTTCTAGGATTTGGAATGACTATACTGGGGCTTCTCATAAAGGTTCTGGAAGATGGAGCACAATGTTAATTACATCGGCTTGTCTGAAATGGTTTTGTCGTAGACGGTAAGAAGTTTTTCTTTATCAAATATCATCTCTTCTCGAGAAGTGCCAACAATTTCATATCGAGGGGTTAACTCGATTGCATCGCATGGACACGCTTCTTCGCACATTCCACAAAATATGCATTTTAATTCGTCTATTTGAAATGATTTTGGGCGTTTTTCTCTGTCCTCCCATGGTGCGGCCTCTGCAACTATATCAATACAGTTTGCAGGACAAGCAGTTGAGCACATAAAACAAGCAACGCATCGTTCTCTGCCTTGTTCATCTCTGTTCAACCGATGGACACCTCTAAAATTAGACCTTTCTTGTCCACCATCTAGTACATTTCGATGATCTCTCTTTTCTTCGGGATACTTAACAACCCAGACGTTTTTCTTATTCGTGCCGCCACGCCCCATATTTCCAAGGCAGTGCCGCAAGGTGGTTCCGAGTCCACGTAATACTGCTGGTACAAAAAAGTAATCCGATGCGCTCATCGGTTTAGGTGTCACGTCAACAATGTAGTCCTTGTCCATAGACAGAAGATTATACGGTGTCTGGACACCGATAGCAGTCACCGGTACCCATACACCATACAATACCGCGATGGCAAAAGATTCACAATCAGGTCGTTTGTGGCGACTTTCAGCACTGGGTTTTAAGTTTGTATCTATGATTATTGCTGGTGGACTTTTGGGATGGTTCCTATCGTGGGCTTTGGGGCAGCCAAACCATGAACGGACGTACATTGTCTGGGGTGCGGTCATTGGCATCATTTATGGAATGATTGATTTCATTAGAGATGCTCTCAAAGCAGTTCGTGAGGATTAAAAGTGAAAATCCCTGAAATATCTCTGTCATTTCAAAAATTAGCTTTTGCACAATTTTCGGCAACAGTGCTTGCTGCTGTTATATGGTTTGCTGTAAGTTTTAGTGGGGGTTTTGGCTTTAAAAACGCATTATCTGGAGTTGCCGTATCTGGTGTACTTTTTGCTGTTTCGATTGCAACTTTAATCATCTTTTCTCCAGGAAAAAAACGATCGGTGGCTGCCATAACAACTCTTTGGTCTGCTACCTCGTTTATACGATTCATTGCTGCACTTGGCGGCTCTACTTTGCTATACTACGTGGCTCAATTTGGCCTTAGCTCATTGATGTTTTCGTTTCTTTTGACTGCTGTTTTCCTCCTCGTGGCAGAGACCAAATCACTCTCAGCATCACTATCGAAAGTCAATCAACAACCTAACGAGTAGTAGTACACATGTTCCCAGTTCTTGCAAGCAACAATCCAATCCATCACATCCTTGACAAGCCTGTCTCAGGATCGGAATTGTTCACAATTCATATGGCGATGCTTTTTATTGCTGCAATGGTCACACTACTCATTCTGAGATATTCCGCAAAGCAAATTGCAGTTGGAAGTCAAAGCCAAGTAACCGATCGATACCTCACGAAAGGAAGAATCCCACAAGTTGTAGAGGTCATTACTCTTTACCTTAGGGACAAAGTGATTGCTCCAGTTCTTGGAAAGGACACCAATCGATTCCTCCCATACCTCTTGTCGGTCTTTTATTTCATTTTGACGTGTAACCTGCTTGGAATGATCCCATTTGCAGACATACAAACTGTCATTAGTAAGGTTGCCACAGAGAGGGAAACGGATTTGGTTTTCTTTGGTGGGACCGCAACAAGTAATATCAATGTGACAATCGGTCTTGCCCTTGTTTCATTCTTCGTCATTCAATTCCACGCATTCAAATCGCTTGGGATTGGAGGATGGGCACATCACCTCACAGGTGGTGCACCGCTGTACTTATTGCCAATCATGTTACCAATTGAATTTATGGGCATGTTTATTAAACCAGCCGCACTTGCAATTCGTTTGTTCGCAAACATGGTTGGGGGGCACACGATGCTCGCTGTTCTTACTATGTTTGCAATGATGACATTCGAAGCCACTCAAAGTTGGTTTCTTACTGGATCGATTGGGGTTGTCTCAACGATTGCAGCGATCATCATTAGTTTCCTTGAACTTTTTGTCGCCTTCTTACAGGCATTTATTTTCATGTTCCTAACCACAGTCTTCATTGGACAAATGTCACATCACGGTAATGAGCACGAAGAACACGCTCTTGAGACAACACACTAATTATTGACCCATCGTGGGAATGGGTCTTGAACTTCTTTTAAACCGCAGTCGCTCCCACGGCAACTGCAACTCAAAGTCAATTTTGACAAACTGGATGAAATTATGAAAAAGCTTGTTGCTTTCACAACCCTAGCCACACTCGGCCTCATGATGTTTGATGTTGATACCGCTATGGCTCAAGATGCTACTCACAGTGCGGATGCTGCTAACAAACTAGCTAAAGCTGGTGCAAGTGGTCTCAAGGGAATTGGTGGCGGTCTCGCTGCTGGTCTTGGCGCTCTTGGCGCTGGTGTTGGTATTGGTCGTATTGGCGGTGGCGCTGTTGAAGCGATTGCTCGTCAACCCGAAATGGCTGGCACCATCGGTACCAACATGATTATTACTGCTGCACTTGTTGAAGGTGTTGCACTCTTCGCTGTTGTAATTGGTCTTTTGGCCATTATGTAAGAGTTGCTGTGTTGGAAACTTAGTAGGCTTCCTGCCACTCCACACAACTTCTCGTCACAAGGAAGGTCCGCCCATGATGAACCTTTTCATTGCATCTGAGAATGCATCAGAATCGCCATTCGACATTGATTTCCTTACACTTGGAACTGCAATTGTTGTGTTCGTGATTTTTTTGCTCCTCGCATCTAAATTAGTCTGGCCACACATTATTGGTGGTCTAGATCAACGCGAGCAAAAACTACGCGATGATTTAGAAGCAGCTGAAGAAGCCCGAATTCAAGCAAAGGCAGCTCTAGGGGAATATGAGGACGAACTTAAAAAGGCACGTACGGAAGCGGGCGAAATGATTGCAAAAGCAAGACAGGATGCAAAAGCCGCTGCCGAAGAACTTCGTTCGAATAACACTCGGGAACTTGCTGAAATGAAAAGTGCTGCAACTGCAGATATTAACGCTGCTAAGAAAGCAGCTATTGGCGAATTGCACAGTGAAGCAAGTAATTTGGCAGTTGAAATTGCAGGCCGCATTCTCGATAGAGAAATCTCTGCTGAAGATCAAGAAGCCCTACTTACTGAATCCCTTGCTGAAATGGGACAAACAAAGTGACCTGCCAAACCGACGCTCTCGCTACTGTTTACGCTAAAAGTTTGTTTGAACTTGCATCAGACGCTGGCGGCAATGACAAAATTGTCGAGATTGCAGACGAATTAGAGCAGGTTTGTGAACTCATGCGCCAAAACAATGAAGTTCGCTTGTTCTTTGCTTCCCCGATTGTGGATGTTTCAAAACGTGGAGAAGCTCTTTCATCAATTTTTTCGAATCGAGTTACCGACTTAACACTCCGCTTCCTTCTTGTACTGAACAACAAGGGGCGACTGAATCACCTTGAATCCATCAGTGCTTCTTTTGACATGCTTGTCCAAGAGGCGTTTGGCAAAGTCGAGGTTGATCTTTTTACACCAATCGCTATCGACGCACTAGCAATCAACACTATCAAGGAAAAAGTACATTCCATGCTTGGAAAAGAACCGATCATGCACCCGTATATCGATAAAGCAATGATTGGCGGAATTAAACTACGCATCGGAGACCAACTTATCGATGGTTCCGTGCAAACAAAACTGCGGCGTCTCTCTGAATCCCTTAAAACAAGCGGCGGTAGCTCTATTAGAGAGAATTTTGATACGTACCTGGAAGATAACTAACTTAGAAAGACCTTTTCAAAGGCGAGGAATATCGTGAAGATTAAAACAGACGAAATCACATCAGTAATCAAACAAGAAATAAAACAATTCAGCAGTGAACTTGAGATCTCTGAAGTCGGTCAGGTTGTAGAAGTTGGCGACGGAATTGCACGAATTTACGGACTTTCGGGCTGCATGGCTGGTGAGTTACTAGAATTTGAAACACCTCGCGGTACTGTTATGGGTCAGGCAATGAACCTTGAAGAAGATACTGTAGGTGCAATTATCTATGGTGATTACCTTGCTGTTGAAGAAGGTAACACGGTTAAAACAACCAAGCGTCTTCTTGAAGTTCCGACTGGACCCGAACTACTTGGTCGTGTCGTTGACCCGCTTGGCAATCCTGTTGATGGTGGTCCACAAATCAATGCTTCAAGTAGTTCAAAATTAGATATCGTTGCACCGGGTATTGCTGCTAGACAACCCGTAGTTGAACCAATGCAAACTGGTATCAAAGCCGTTGACTCTATGATTCCAATTGGTCGTGGGCAGCGAGAACTCATTATTGGTGACAGAAAAACAGGTAAAACAGCAGTAGCAATTGACACAATCATTAACCAAAAACAATATTGGGGTACTGATGATGCTGTTGTTTGTATTTATGTTGCGGTTGGCCAGAAGGACTCAACAGTTGCTGGGGTAATCGAGACACTTAAGACAAACGGTGCTATGGATTACACAATTGTGGTAGTTGCTGGATCTTCAACATCCGCCCCACTCCAATACATTGCACCGTACGCTGGTTGCGCAATGGGTGAGTACTTCATGTGGCAAGGCAAAGAAGGTAAGACCCCTAAGCATGCACTTTGCATTTACGATGACCTTTCAAAGCAAGCAACTGCATATCGACAACTTTCACTTCTTCTTCGACGCCCTCCAGGTCGAGAAGCGTTCCCCGGCGATGTATTTTATCTTCACAGCCGATTGCTTGAACGTGCAACAAAACTCTCAGATAATAATGGCGGAGGATCACTTACAGCCCTTCCAATAATCGAAACACAAGAAGGTGACGTTTCTGCTTACATCCCAACGAACGTAATTTCAATTACCGACGGACAAATATACTTACAACCAGAGTTATTTGCTTCAGGCGTCCGTCCTGCAATTAACGTGGGTATTTCTGTAAGCCGTGTCGGTGGGAATGCACAAATTAAGGCCATGAAAGAAGTTGCTGGCTCACTACGCCTTGACCTTGCCGCTTACCGAGAACTTGAGGCATTTGCTCAACTTGGTACTGAACTTGACGCAGCTAGTCAACAACAATTAGATCGTGGTGCACGACTTGTTGAATTATTAAAGCAAGGCCAATACACACCATATAAGGCTATAGATCAATCGATTTCAATTTATGCTGCATCCAAAGGATTCCTAGATGATGTTGACTTGAACAAAGTTCACTCATTTGAAGAAGGGCTTCTTGAATACATGAACACTTCGGCTAAATCCACTAAGGACAAACTTGTTGAAGCTATGTCATTCAAGGGTCTTGAAGACGACTTCAATACCGCCATTGGCGAATTCAAAGCAACCTTTGTTTCATAGCCATCGATAATCTCAACTTAAAAAAGCCCCTTGGCTTCCAATGGGCTTTTTTAGTACGAACAACCTTGTAACCTGAAACGTAATTTTGATGGTTAAAATGTGGCTTTTTAACCGATTAAGAGAGAAATTATGAGCGAATTACAAACACAACACCGTCTTATTCCAGCCGCACTTGAAGCCATCTCAACCGCTTGCGCTGTTTCTCGGGCTGTCCAAGCAAATCTAGCACAAATTTGCGAAGTGACTAAGGATGACCGGAGCCCTGTGACGGTCGCTGACTTTGCTGTGCAGGCAATTGTTTCCCTGAGTCTGGCTGACTCACTCGATTCCTCCGACCGCCGCATCGTAGGTGAAGAGGACGCAGCGGTTTTAAGAACCGATGAACAAACTGTGGTTCGCAAAGCCGTCTTGGAAGCTGTGCAGTCATGGCGACCACAAGTAACTGAAGATGAAATGCTTGATGCTATTGATGCGTGTAACCATGATGGGAGTTCAAATGCATTTTGGGCACTTGACCCCATTGATGGAACGAAGGGGTTTTTACGCGGACAACATTACGCCATCGCACTCGGTCGAATCGAAGATGGCGAAGTAGTCGCAGGTGTGATGGGTTGCCCCAACTTATCAGTAGACCAATCATTCCCACTCAGCGAAATTGATCCACAAGGTGTTGTCTACGCTGCATCAAAAGGCGCCGGAGCGTGGGAATTTGCTGACTGCAATCCTACTTCTTCGCCCATGCGAATCGTTGCACAACAATACGAGGCCTCAAGACCAATACGTTTTTGTGAATCGGCTGAAATAGGACATTCCAATCGTGGCGACAGTGGAAGAATTGTCGGCGCTATTGGCACCGAGGGTGAACCAGCGCGTTTAGATAGCCAGTGCAAATATTCGCTTGTTGCCCGCGGTCAAGCGGATGGATACTTGCGATTGCCAACTAGTAAAACGTATGTTGAAAAAATTTGGGATCATGCTGCTGGGCTTTGCATTGCAACTGAAGCAGGAGCAATCGTCAGCGATGTCACTGGCAAACCCCTTGATTTTACACATGGGCATCGTCTTGAAAAAAATCGCGGGGTCATTTGTGCTACTAACGGACTTCATCAAAGGATCATCGCAGCAATCGATGATCTTGCGATAGCAAGGATCTAAACAATGTCATTCCACGCATGGTTAACAGTATTCGTAATTGGGGGTGTTGTTTGGGGGTTAATACAAAAAAAGAAAATTGGGCCAGATCTAATAATGACAGGCGGTTTAGTTTTCTTAATGATTACACAAGTAATCACACTTGATGAAGCAACTGCTGGTTTTTCTGGTCGTCCAATACTTATGATTGCTGGTCTTTTAGTAGTTGCTTCTGCACTTCAAGAAACGGGTGGTATAGAGCTCATTGGCAAAAAACTTCTGGGTAAGCCAACATCTTTAGCAAGTGCACAATTAAGAATGATGCTGCCAGTCGCTGCAATGTCGGCTTTTATGAACACTACACCAATCGTGGCAATGTATTTGCCAATGATAAACAGGTGGTCAAAGAAACTAAGAATTTCCCCCTCTAAGTTATTTATGCCATTGAGTTTTGCGGGAATTCTTGGTGGTCAAGGAACGATGATTGGTACTGGTTCCAATCTGATTATCATGGGACTTTTTATTGATTGGTGGCAAAACCCACCACATTGGGTTCAAACCATTGATGTTTCTGCTCCTAGTGGGACGATTGCAATGTGGGGAGCCGCTTGGATTGGTGTTCCAGTAGCAATTTTGGGAATTGCTTTCATTATATTCACTTCGAAGTGGCTGCTTCCAGGTAGACCTGCTCTAGAAACTGTCGAGTTACGAAAACGTGAATATGAAATAAAAATGTCAATTGAAAAAGGCGCTTCAATTGTAGGAAAAACAATTGCTGATGCTGGATTGAGAAGTTTGCACGGACTTTATTTGTATGCCATTGTTCGAGATGACAATCTAATTGCGGGTATAACACCACAAGTAATTATTCAACAAGACGATAAACTTATTTTCGTTGGTGATGTCCGATCAGTTGTAGACCTTAGAAAAACTCGTGGCCTTATTCCTGCAGTTGAAGAGTTGCGTGATTTTGAAGGACGACCGTTTGCGAGAAAAATGCTTGAAGCAGTGGTTTCTGGAAGCTCCCCTCTTGTCGGCCAAACCATTCGAAATTCACAATTTCGTACAACTTACAACGCTGCTATCCTCGCCGTTCATCGCAAAGGGCACCATATAGAGGGAAAAATTGGTGACATTAAGTTAGAGCCAGGAGATACACTGCTTCTTGAGTCGGGTGGTGACTTTCTGAATACTTGGAAGCATAGCCGCCACTTCTATCTTGTTTCAGAACTTGATGATTCTAGACCAACCCTTCATAATAAAGCTTGGATATCCATTGGATTACTTGCGCTATTGATAGCCATGCTTACATCCGGAGTGGTTGACAAAGTCGCTGCAATTTGGCTCTGTGGACTACTTATGGTTCTATTAAAGTGCATCAGTGGACCAGTTGCGCGAAAAGCCATTAATTTACAGATTTTGGTTGTTATAGGGTCAGCAATGGGAATCGGTAAGGCGGTCGAGAAAAGCGGATTGGCTGAGGTGGTTAGCTCTGGGTTGCTTGATTTTGCAAACAATATTAACTTAGGGGATTACGGATCATTGTTTTTGGTGTTTCTAATGACAAGTGTCGCAGCACAACTTATGACAAACTTTGGTGCTGCGGTAATAATGTTTCCAATCGTAATTAGCGCTGCAGAAAATCTTGGTTTAAGCCCTTATCCATTTGTCTTTACTATGATGGCAGCTGCTGGATGCAACTTTATGACACCAGTAACCTATCAAACAAATCTAATGGTATACGGTCCCGGTGGTTACAAATTTACGGACTTCTCAAAACTTGGAATCCCTCTAACGATCCTTGTGGGGATTATTGCAACATTAATTGCTCCTCAGGTATTCCCATTCTTACCAACATGATTAATCGGTATTTGAGCATATTAACTTGCTTGGTTATTGTTGTGGGGTGTAGTTGGGTTCTAGGAAATATTCTCTCGGATCGATGGGTATGGAGTCAGTGGTTTTCTTGGATTCCTACTTTAGGTGTCCTTTTCTTGTTTTTAGTAGTAAATTTATTAGTAATAATTTCAAAATCAAAGAAACGGGCTGTTTTGTTGTCTACTTGCTCAGTTGCTTTACTAATCTGGTTTTCATTCGTTGAAAACAAATTTTTTATTAACATAGAACCAGACCAAGACAAAGGGATTAGTATTGCCGCGTGGACGATGAGCCATCCCAAAAAAAAAGTGTCTTCAATGTCGGCAAATAAAATTGTATTATTAGATGCAGACATAACTTTACTAACTCATGGATGGCATGTTCGTGGGGAGGAAACAATAAAAGACTGGCTAGAACCCAAGGGAAGAAAACTTATTAGTGGTCCATTCACCTTACTTACTAAGTTTCAGGCGATAGAGATTCGATCACTTATTGCATCGGATGGTATTTACATTTCGATGTTTGTTTTAGACACAACAGAAAAATTAGGGAAACCCCTAATTTTGTGGGCAATAGACCTTCCTTCATCCTTATTAATCCCAAGAGTAGAGATTGCCAACCGAACTAAAAGATTACTCAAGAAAATTAATGCACCAAAGCCAGATGTTGTGATGGGCGATTTTAATATGACTCTTAATAGTTATTCGATTAAAGCTCTTTTCCCAAACCATAAAGACGCTAGTGATGATGGTGGTACTGGTTGGATAGCATCATATCCATCATGGTTTCCTGTGTACCACATTGACCACACCCTGATTGCAGATTGGCTAAACGCCAGATCGTATGAATTGATTAACCCAAACATTGGTCGCCATAGAATACAGAGCACGAAAATCACCACGAAATAGATTGCCAAATAATATTATGCTTTACTGTGCTGAAAAGATGTCGTAGATTAGATCATCAAGGTTACGCATTCCATCGAAATCCTCTGGTGGAAGTGAGGTTAACTCTGATCTAACAATTACGTCGTCCTTCCACGAAACAGAACCGTCTCCACGCAGAAGGTTGTATCCAACTCCATGGCTATAATCAGATTTTGTGCGAAGACCATCTGTGGCAAGAATTAAACTTCTGCCCTGTAGGAGCGATCGCCTCTTTCCTGTTCGCCAATCCTTGTGACCAACATAGTGATAATTACTGAAAAGTGGTTCTTCTATGTTTTTAGTTTCCCACATTTCTTTGCACCGTTCAATTGTGTGTTCGCCTTCATGGCTTGGACAGTAATATGACTCGGCAGCATCACAATAATGCCACTTATATAGGTGACCAAGACCATCCCAGTTTGAGTCCTTCAATGGCTCGGGAACTGGGTGTTGACCTTCAGCATAATGCAATAATGATGAACTTTGTTCTTCGTTTCGAACAAGCGCTAGCATGCCGGGGTTCGGTTCTGGTAAATCAAGAACGGTTGCTGTTGGTAATTTGTTTCGCCGGTCACCACTAAACATTGTTAGTGCTTGACCAATTTGTCTTTGGTTAGAAGCACAAATAACTCGTCGAGCGTTTTCTCGAACGGAAGATAGTGCTGGCATAAGTAATCCAGCAAGTAAAGAAGTGATACTCATTACAACAATCAACTCCATCAAACTAAAACCACGATGGTGCTGTTGCTTTAGGTAAAATATTCCGTCTGTGTGTCTCATAACATAAGCGCGTAACTACAACGCTCCGCATGTAGCATAGTGGCTTTTTGAAGAAATGCGATATTATTCTGGAATCTTCTGTAAAAAATCGGTACACTTTCAACTATTGAACATCGCCCATTTGTTGGTGTACGGCTTTTGTTAGGCAGGCAATGGTGTTCTTAGCAGAGTGTGGAGTGAGGATTATGCCAAATAACGAGCCAGACTACCGACTCATGCGACGCGTCGCTCTAGGCGAAGAAGAAGCTGTTTCTGAACTTTATGATAGGTATAGTGCTCTTGTTTTCAAACTTTCTATCCAATTCTTGTCAAATCAAGCAGAAGCAGAAGACGCTGTTCAAGAGATTTTTGTGCGGTTATGGAAAACCGCAGATCGTTTTGATCCAAGAAAAGCTAAATTAGTGACTTGGGTAATGCTTATTACCAGACGTCACTTAATTGACCGTATTCGTCGAAAAACAGTACGTCCCAAACAACAAGAACTTACCAAACAACACGAAATTTCTGCAACCGATACGCCATTACCATCGAATATCCTTCTACAGGAACGTAATGCCCAGTTATGGCAAGCACTACAAAATCTTTCAGAAATGCAAATCGTAGTAATTGAAAGGGCTTATTTTCAGGGCTTCACTTTAAGAGAAATAAGCCGACAAATAGACGCACCGTTAGGAACGGTGAAATCAGCACTGAGCCGCGGGTTGCTCCGCCTAAGGGAGCACGGGTTAAAGGACGCATCAGCACTTTAAATGTGTTAACCGATAGAACTAACTATGACGAACGAAACACACAACTATAAGCAACTACTTGAACTAGCTGTTCTTGATGCTCATGGATTGCTTGAACCAATCGAAAGCGATTTGTTCAACCGTTCGTTCCACGACGCCCCTGCATCAATTCAAGATGAAATTAAACAAATGCAAGAAGGTTTTGCTATTGACGAAACACTTTTACCTGTAGACATACCACCAGCTTCACTTAAACAAAAAGTTTTGGATGCGGTAGCCGAAACAGCTGATAAAGAAGCACAACGACTTGCTCCCCTCGCGTTAATCGGCGCTCGAGCAAGCATCGCACAGGGGAAACTTGGCTCATCTGGGTCAACCCTTTTCTGGCGCACAGTTGCGATGATTCTATTTGGAGTAACTGTTGTACTTGCAATTATGACTGTTGACGCATATCTAAAATCCGATAGGATTACTCAGATTGCACTAAACGCTAGAACCACTGAATCTCTTGTAGAAATGGGTGGTGAGGAGTTTAAAAAGTTTGTAGGAAATCCATACTGCCAAATTACTCGACTCGAGCGTGAAAATGGAAACAATTCTGGTTACATTCGTGTTGCTTTAAACGAACGGTTTGGAGATGGGTATGTTATTGGATTGGATTTAGAAAACGGCGAAGAAATAATAATCCAAGGAAAAACAAAGAGTGGAGAAGTCATTGAACTTGCTCGGTTAGTTGCTGATAGTTCAGTTGTTGGCAAGGGTTTTAAAATTGATCCATCCATGGTTAATGGGTTGACTATTTCTGCTGTTGACGCCAAAACTGGTAAACGCTGGATTTAATACGGGCTATCCCCCAAAACAAGTTTTTAGAAATCATTAATTATGAGTTTCTCGTAGGGTCGCAAGAAAACCAATCAGGTGCAAGGTGTGTCACAAGCGCTGGAAAGATGCCTGAAAGACCTACACATACGGTGCACAAGCAACTTGTGTGCTCAAACCCAATACCAAAATAGGTGGGTTCGCAAGTCATCGTTCCAAGTCGTCCACTCTTTGGAGGCCTGACTATCGTCGCAACTTTTACGATCCCTGAGGGTTCGATAGGATCGAGCACCTACGTGTTGCATGTACACCGCAGAGTGACCCAAGCATGGGTCATTTGTACAATACCATTCTGAATATATCCTGCAAGGAATTTTTTTGAAAATTAAAAAATCATCACAACTCCAACAAACACGAGAATTAGTAGCATGGGCTTTTTTGCCAATGATGATGGGGGCAATCGAGGGAGGGGTCGTTGGAGTATTAACGAAGAGGATGTTCGACGGAGTTGTCGACCAATCTACTCTTGATTGGTCTGTTGCTACTCTGACAGCGGTTCAGGGATTTGCAAACATGTCGAGTTTTCTTTGGGCTGCTTTCAGTCACGGCAAAAACAAGATTCGGTTTATTACTGCATTAAAAATTGCTAGCGTTGTAATGGTGGGTGCTGTTTCACTTGTTCCCCAATCCGCTTTCGGGCTTGCTGTTTTGCTTTTCTGTGTCATAGGTACAAGAGTTTGTTATACGGGTGTTGTAACATTACGTACTACTATTTGGCAGGCGAATTATCCTCGCGCAAGTAGGGCAATCGTAGCGGGTAAAATTGCAACGGTTCAAACGCTAGTGCTTGCTGCAGTAAGTTTCGGAGTTGGCGAAGCAATGGATATAAACGAAAACGCAATCCGATGGGTTTACCCTGTTGCTGCAAGTTTTGGAATTCTTGGTGCATGGATTTACAGCAAAATTCGTGTAGAGGGTCACAAAAATCTTTTGAGAGAAGAACGTGATTCACCTCACCGAGTTTCCGTTTTGCCTTGGAAAACATTTGGTCTGCTTTTCGAAGATATTTCGTTTGCAAAATACATGTTCTGTCAATTTATTTTTGGTGTTGGGAATTTAATGCTTACCGCCCCGCTGGTCATCATACTAGGCGATAAATTTAATCTTAGTTATTTGGGCGAAATCCTAATTGTGTCAACTATTCCAATATTAATGATTCCTCTTAGCACACTTATCTGGGCTAAACTCTTGGACAGAGTTCACGTTCTCACCTTCCGATCCATACACAGTTGGTTTTTTGTTCTGTCCTCATTAATAATGGGTTTAAGCATCTTAACTAACAGTATTACTGGCTTATGGATTGGCTCTGCAATTAGGGGAATTGGTTTTGGTGGTGGTGTACTTGCTTGGAATCTAGGTCACCTAGATTACGCACCAGTTGAAGAATCTGGAAGGTACATGAGTTTGCACGTAACTCTTACCGGAATACGGGGGTTGCTTGCACCCGCTTTTGGCATGATGTTGTATTCGACGTGGTTAGATAGCGATTTAATTGCTGGTTCGATTGTGTTTTTTGTAGGTGCTGGTCTTGCTGCAATCGGGGGAATTGGCTTTATTATGCTATCAATAGAGCGCAAGAACCACTAATTATTAGTGCCATAACAGCCAATCCTTTGGTATGATGTGCGGCTCGCCTGTGTTTTTCAGCAGGCATGTGAACCCCCGCCTTTAAGATGTTTGGGTGCGGTACCCAAAAATGAAATTGCGGCTCACACCAAGCAACTGCGAACAGCGACCTCGCAGCCAAGTATGAAACATTCGTCGCAAACCCACAATGGTAGACCACAATCTAATCGCAGATATTGGAGTAGATTTCGAGGAAGCAGACGCGTTGATTCGCGCTGCACTTGGAGAAGAAGTAGCAGACGGAAACATGGACACGCTCATTTCGAGCGATATTCAACAATTAATTCCTGGGAACATGTTAAGTGGAAAAATAGTCGGCAAGGCAGGTGACGATGCTGTAATTGACGTTGGGCTTAAATCGGAGGGTCTAATTCACAAAAGCGAATTCGATGATTGGGACACACTTGAATCTGGAATCGTAATTGAAGTCATTTTAGAAGACCTTGAAGACGAAAACGGAATCATCAAATTATCAAAACGAAAAGCTGATCGCATACGTAACTGGGAAAAGGTTCTAGAAACATTCAAAGAGGGTGATATTGTTGAGGGTAAGGGTATTCGTAGAATTAAGGGTGGTATCCTTGTAGATATAGGAGTCCCGGCTTTTCTCCCTGCTTCACAAATTGATGTTCGCAGACCAAGCGATGTAACTGGTTTTATGGGCAAAACAATTCGAGCCGAAATCCTTAAAATTGATGAACCAAGGCGCAACATAGTAATTAGTCGCCGAACACTTATAGAAAATGAACGAGATGAAGCAAAGCAACGACTTCTAAACACTATTGGTGAAGGTGACATAATAATTGGTCGCGTCACAAATGTTGCTGAATTTGGAGCATTTGTTGATCTTGGTGGAATAGATGGATTACTTCACGTTACAGATATGAGCTGGGGGCGTATCAAACATCCAAATGACATCTGTAAGACCGGTGATGAAATCGAAGTTAAGGTTCTCAAAGTAGATTTTGCTACCGAAAAAATCGCCCTCGGTCTTAAGCAAAAAGAAACTTCTCCTTGGGATGACATTGAAGAGCGTTTCCCAATACAGGCAAAAGTTACTGGGAAGGTCGTAAACCTTGTAACGTATGGAGCATTTGTGCACCTTGAAGATGGAGTTGAAGGTCTGGTACATGTTTCAGAAATGTCATGGAGGAAACGAATCAATCACCCAAGTGAAGTAGTTAATCCTGGTGATGAAATCGATGTAGTTGTACTTGATATTGATAAGAATAAACATGAAATTTCACTTGGTATGAAGCAAGTAGAAAGCAATCCTTGGGAAATTGTTGCTGAAAAATATCCAATTGGAACCATTGTTTCAGGTGCCGTTAGAAACCTTACAAACTATGGAGCGTTTGTTGAAATTGAGCCGGGCATTGATGGGCTTCTTCACGTAAGTGACATTTCTTGGACTGAGAAAATTGCTCATCCAAATGAAAAGTACAAAAAAGGCGATGTGGTTGAATGCATGGTTCTTGAAATTGATCAAGAAAAGCAACGTATTTCTCTCGGAATCAAACAGATGCATGAAGATCCATGGCAAAAGGCAATTCCTGAAGCATATAAACCAGGAATGGTAGTCCATGGCAAAGTCACCAAGATTACTAATTTTGGGGTTTTTGTTGAACTAGAAGAAGGACTTGAGGGCTTGTTGCACATCTCAGAACTAGCAGATAAGAAAGTTGACAACCCACAAGACATCGTTAAGCCAGGTGAAGAAGTGAATGTTAAAATTCTAAGGGTTGATCTTGATGACAGAAAAATTGGACTCTCATTGAAGAGAGCTACATCGGGAGAAGATGTTGAAGAAGATTGGGAAGCACACGTTCCAACTCCAGACTCTCCTTCTAAGGGCGGCATGGACGACCATGGAGCTCTCGGAACAGATAAAATCGAATTTTGATAATTACATCAATTTCTAATAAAACGAAACGGCCCACCAATTGGTGGGCCGTTTCTCATCTCTCTTCTCCTAATCGGGTGCTAAGCATTTTTCGCAGTTAGCATAATGCTAGGTAGGTTAACAACACTAATATGGCTATTTTTCGCCTGTGTCGTGTCAACTCTGTCGCATGCCTAAGCAATCGCATCTCATAATCCTCATCTCTTGAGTACTTCCATCAATCCCCCTTACACCGCTATCATGCGCTAACTTTAGAGTAAGGCAAGCGATAAACAACTTTTTTATGAGGTTCTATGATTTTCGGACACAAACACACTCTTTTAGCCATCTTTTGTTCACTCTGTACGGATTGTGCGGCTTTCCAATCAGTCAAATTTAACGATGCCTCTGTTGCAATTACTGTTGTAAGAAATTGGATTGACAACAACCTTACTGTAAGTTCCAACGATTCAGAAGAGATTGTTGGCGAAGGCGTCTCTGTCTGCATAGTTCTAAGGCATCATGGAAACGTTATTGGTGTAGGAACGGCTTCTGGTGAACATAATAATCCGATATCCGTTGCTGCTCAGATTGCATTCTTAGAAGTCAAGGATAACGAAATCCTCTCTCAACTAAAACCAGATATAAAACAAGATTCCTATTCATCGATGTCGATAGAACTTGAATTAGGCAGTAAGCCAATTCCATCTCCACACAAGTTGTTTGAAAGGTTTGCAGAAACAGTAAATATTGGAATCGATGGCATTGCCGTTAGACGAGGTAATGATTGGGAAATCAGATTACCAGCGATGGTTCGTTTGTCACCCCAGCAAGATGTAGTAAACATTGTTTCAACTCTTTGTATTAATGCTGATTTCCATCCAGCAACCGCACTCGCCCACCAACTTCCTGAAAACGAAGACGCTCGACTTTACACAATTCCAACAGTTACAGCATTTCAAGATAGTTTTAATGATGTTCCAAGAGAATTAACAAGGGGCGACGAAATAGTTAAGTCAACCTTTTTTACCCCCAAGGGCTTACGAAATGTTGCCGATTTGCTCGCATCTCATTTGACCGTTTGTACCATAGATGATGGCAATGTAATTGGTGGGTATCAGCCAGAGACCGATTCGCTGACTACATTGTTGTCTTCAAATGTTGTCCAAGCAATGACTGCTTGTGCTTTAGAAAAGTATGCTGCAACCAGTGGGGTTTCGTTGGCTAAAATTTCTTTAGAAAAATCATCTTCTATTTTAAATAATCTCGCTAATAAATTTAATGAACAAAAGCAACCAAACATTGCAGAGTCTGCATCCATAATCATAGCGCTTGCTAGTAGAAATAATACTCAAGATAAAAATATAAAAGAACTATATTCATTATGTCGCGACCGAATTGTTGGCTTCTCAAGAAACCTATTAGAAAGTAAAAACATCACACACAAGCCCCACGAACTTTCGATGGCTGCTGCAGCTATTTCAGCAATCGTTTTACATGAAAACAATTCAAATCTCCTACCGATTGCAGAGGAGGTTTGTAGTGATTGTTTGAATAGAGTCCCAAGTGATTCCATGGCTTCTACGATTCCATGGATTATCGACGCCGTTTTGGACCTTCAACTTCATGGGAGTGAAATAAGCAGACAGACAATCATCGATTTAATAAATACAGCACTTGTTATGCAAATAAAGGGAGGAGACGACAAGGATTTAATTGGTGGATTTTCTCTTATGAGTAACGGTAACAATTCTGTTGACGCTAAAGGTATTCGCATGCTTCCGTCCTTGGCAAGGTTAATATCTGAAGATGATTCTTTTCGATCAACAGCAATTGGTTCACTAATTTTGTGTACGCGATTTACAACACAAATCACAACAAGGGAGCAAAAAGCGGCTCGGTTTCAAAACCCAACAATGTCAATCGGTGGCGTTAGATCGTCAACTTGGGACGCAACCATGCCCACTGAAGCAACAGCAATGGCATTAATTGGAATCATCCAAACAATTAACACTTTTCAATCCACTACTGTTGCTAAGTGATGCGTATACTTTGCTCATGCGTTATTTTGTATTGCTATTTTTTTGCGGTGTTTTACTAGCCGATCAAGATAGATCCACAAATCAACAGAATGCTGCCGTTCTCGGGAAACTGGTTTACACCGACCTATCGGTATCTTTTAATGGAGAGAGCGCAGCTTCTGTCATGGACTATATCGAAAACGAACTTGGTGTATTAATTCAAGTTTATTGGGAATCCAAAAACAAGGATGGATGCAATAAGAATTTGGAAATACATCTAAAACTTAACGAGCAACCCGGACTTATTGTGTTAGAAAGAGTGCTTGAACAATTACATGAAACGGAAGATGTCACTTGGCAACTTCAAGACGGAGTTTTAGGTGTTGGATTGAAGACGATGCTTTCAAAACGTGGGCTAAAAAAATTAATTACCTATCCTATTAATGACCTGCTTTTCACTATTAGGGATTTTGAAGCCCCTGAATTAAATCCAAGTAATGGACCCGGATCCATGAAACCAAACAATGAACCCGAAGAACCAACTAAGCAAGAAAAAATTAACCGAATTATTGAATTGATAACAACTTTTGTTGAACCCAATTTGTGGAAACAGAATGGTGGTGAGTGCACAATTTCCAATTATCAAGAGTCGCTGTTAATCCGAGCTCCCGATTTTATTCACAGACAAATTGGTGGGTATCCATTTGAGCCCACAAAACCAAGAGAAATGAGAACTAGACGTATTCAGTACTCTAAAGAGAAAACACTGATTCGAGTGCCTAGAAAATAATTAAGGGACAATGCCGAAGACCCAGCGGTCAAGCCAAGTGCGATCCCAGTTCATTTTTGCTCGTCTATGTGACATCTTTGATAGTGAATGCCCGGTGCCTGGATATATAACAAGTTGCGATGGAACGTCTAAATAATCGTAAAGTGCCCTGTATAGTGCTTTTGATTGTTCTGCAGGAACACGTTCATCGCCAGCACCAACGTGAATTATTGTTGGGGTGGTTATTTTGTCTGCTTCAAATAAAGGAGACATTCGGTTTAATTCTTGCGGCACTTCCCAGGGTAGTCCCTTTGCGTAATTAATAACGTGTCCCGGAGTATCTTCAATTGACCACTGCATCGTTTGATCAAAGACCCCCGCCCCGCTACTAGCCGCTTTAAATCTATCTGTTGTTGCAATTATGCAATTAGTCAAATATCCACCATTACTCCAACCGCCAATTGCAAGTTGGTCTGGATTTGCAATACCTCGCTCAATCATTGCGTCAACACCAGCAAGAATATCTTGAACTTCTATGTCGTTTTCATGACCTATCAATGCAGTCAGAAATTTGTCCCCATATCCAGTGGATCCTCGGTAATTTGGGCTCAAAACAGCCCAGCCATCTGTTGAAAGTACACCACGACCATGCATTGAAAAGGTTAGGCCTGAAGTTGATGCAGAGGTTGGTCCGCCATGCAGGTGGACATAAAGTGGTAACGAGCCTTGCTCTAGTTTATATCCCGAAGGATATTCCAAAACACCTTCAATTTTTGTACCATCTGGAGCATCCCATTCAACAGAAGTTATAGTCGGCAAGTCCCATTCCTCCACAAATTTATTTGGGTTAGCGATAACAGAAATCCCGTGTTGCTCTTGTGAGATAACAGCAACAACTGGTGGAAATAATTTCGATCCAACAACTATTGAAACGTCGTTAGGATTGTCAGATATGCTAAATGACCAACAAGAGAAACTACTTGCGACTAGTTTATTTGTCTTGCCTTGTTTACCATCTCCAACTTGTTCTATTTCTAATAGAGGACGAGTGGTTCCTTGTTCTGCGATGTAAAGCAAGTCATGTGACTTTGGAGACCATTGTGGCGGAGAACCAACTGAAACTTCTTCAAAACGTGTTACTTTTTGAATTGTTGTCCTATCCTCTTTAAATGTTGCGACAAACATTTCCATCGGATAGCCATCAAAGTCAACAGTGAAAACTAGCCGAAACCCATCAGTTGACCAATCGGGGGACTCAATCCATCCATACGGAGATGCTGTTTCTTCTCTCCAAAGAGTATCGTCAAGCAAAGTTGTCTCTTGTGTATCAACATCATATATTCCGATTGTTGACAAACCCTCATTTGTAATTAGGCGGTTATCTGGAGTAGTTATGATTGCAATTGTTTCTTCAGAAGGAGATGGAGAAAAGTATTGAATAACTCGGTCTTCATCCCAAATTAATTCGTGTTTCCATGAACGTAGATCCAATTTCCATAATTCAGAATAATCGACAATCCCATGCCCATATTCAATATCATCATGATCTTTTCGAAGTTGTTTCCAGTCATCATCAACTTGAGTCTCATCATCTAGAGTGTAATAGACAGATTTGCCATCATCTGAAAGTGTCCAATCTATTACTCCTGACTCTAGACGAGTTACGGCCATCAATTGAGTACCATTTGGTTTAATTCTCCAAATCTGTTTCTTTCCATTTCTAGGAAGGGTTTCACCTTTACTTCCTCGCCTAGAGGAGAAATATAACCACTCGTCGCTTTCGCCCCACTGCAAAGAACCGTCGTTTGCCTCATCAAATGTGATTCTTGCAGGATTTCTCTCTCCATGAGTCGGCGAAATCCAAATGTCATAGTTTCTCCTATCAAGATCTTTGTCCCATCTGCCTTCTGTCCAAGCTGTGTAATGTCCACTAGGAGAAGTTGAACAACTTGACACATAAGACAACGAAAAATAATCGTCTGCTGTAACCGGATTACTTTCATTTCCTACCTGCATACATATTATTAGAAGTTGTGTAATTATCATTTTTCTACCTAATTATTAATCGTGTCGCAGTGCAACTATTGGATCTTGTTTACTAGCAATAATTGCTGGGTAAATCCCAAAAATTAACCCTGTACAAGCCGCAACTAAAAATGAAACAATTATTGACCACATGGTTAATTGTGTTTCAAGATTAATTACAACATCTTCAGATGAGAACCACCCGAATGTTGTTGTAATCCATGTATAGAATTTTTCAAGCCCTAATGATATCCCAACACCTAGAGCGATGCCAAGAAGGCCACCAACACAACTTAAACTACCCGTTTCAATTAAGAACTGAATTGCAATGTCACTTCTTGAGGCGCCAACAGCTCTACGTATTCCAATTTCTCGAGTTCGTTCGACAACTGTTGCAAGCATAATATTCATAATTCCAATTCCACCAACTAACAAACTGATTGCTGCGATAGCTGTAAGCAATATATTCATTGTTGCTGTTGTCCTTCTAACATTCTCAAGCAGTTCCCAAGGTACTATGATTTCTACATCCTTCATGTTTGGATGATCGGTTTTCATAACTCTGCGAATGTGTTCTGCTAGTGGAACTACGGTTTCTGTAGATGTTGCGTTTAAGTAAATTTCGGAGATCTCTACCTCTTCACCACTAAAAGAGCCAGACTGTCTTCGAACTACAATGTCCCCAAATTCTAATTTTGCGGTGGTTATTGGAATATGAACATCTTTATTTAAATCTCTACCAACCAGAGCCGAGCCAGTACCTCCTGCTAAACCAATTGGTTCAAGAACACCAATAACAGTAAATGATCTTCTGTCAATTCTGATTTTTTGCCCAATCGGATTGTCAAGTGTAAAAAATAATTTTGCAACTTCAGAACCAATAACTGCAACAGGCGCTCGCCTGTCTAAGTCCTCGTCGACCAAATATCTTCCACCAGTTTTAACTCTTAAATTTGCCGCTTCCATCAAATGTGGCGAAGTTCCAAATGTTTGACTAATTGTTCTAGAAGCACCGTGAGATATTTCAGAACCAACTGCTTTAAGAGGAATAATATTCGTTGCATCTACAAATTGCTCCAACCTTCTTTTATCAACTGCAGTAATTCCGAACTTTGCCACAAATGATCTGCGCTGTGAACCCACCTGTTGTGACTCTGGTGGCCTCGAAGATCTAACAATAACATTGGTTGCTCCGAGTGATTGAATTGCCCTCAGCGCGCTTTGCTTGTTACCCTCACCTATTGAAACCATGACTATAACAGATGCAACACCAAGCACAATTCCCAAACTCGTTAAGACCGACCTTAGAGCATGCAATCGCAAACTCTTTATGCCAAGCTTAAATGTTTCTAAAGTAATATTCATTAGTCCATCAACGGTTCGTGTTTCTCTGGAGAAAACAGTTCTGGTATATCAACACAAAAAGTCGCACCGCTGCTCGGTGTTGATTTTACAGTTAAGTTTACGTGTAAAAGTTCTGCCAGTTCTCTACATATTGCAAGCCCAAGACCAGTTCCACAGTGTTCTCTAGTATGAGTTGCATCAACTTGTCTGAATTTCTCAAACACAGTGTCTATCATGTCCTCTGGTATGCCTGAACCACAATCTTTAACTGAAATCCTAATCGAATTCTCTTCACCTTGCGGTTTCACTCGTTTAGCACTAATGAGAATCTCTGTGTTTGGTTCTGTAAATTTAATTGCGTTTGACAGAAAGTTGTACAGGATTTGTTGCAATTTGCCTGGGTCTGTTTGTACTGTAGGCATGTCATTTTCAACTGACAGACTAACGGTGACTCCCTTTGTCTTGGCTTGAGGTCTCATGATGCTACTAAGACCTTCTAAAAGATCGAAGATACTTGTGGCTTCAAGATTAACTTCCATGCGACCTGATTCGATTTTTGCCATATCAAGTAGTTCGTTAATCATTTCTAATAGAGAGCGACCGCTTGTTAATATATTTCGTAAATAACGAATTCTTTTCTCTTGATCATCTTCTGTCTTAACCTTCATGCTTTCAAGAAGTTCTGCAAATCCGATAATTGAATTAAGGGGCGTTCGCAATTCGTGGCTTACATTCGCAACAAATTCATTTTTCAATTTACTTGACTCAAACAGACCTATATTTACTTCTGCTAATTCCTCAACCTTCAAGTCAAGTGATTCATTCATCTTCTGAAGGTGTTGTTGATCTCTTCCCATTCGATCTAACATTTCGTTGAATGCAATGGATAATTCTTCAAACTCATCACCGGTTTTTAGAGAAGACCTTGCAGTCAAATCGCCCTGCTGAACACGTTCTGATACTCTCCTTAGTTTTCTAACTGGAGAAAATATAAGTCTCTTAAAGATGAAAAAATAAACTAGAACTGAAATCAAACCGCCAACTAAACCAGCGATAATGATAACGGTTCGACTGCCTTCTAACTGATTTCTTGCAAAAGTTGTCTTCCTGCGGATTACCAATATTGCTTCAAGTGGATCTACTAAAGAGGGATCAAATACCCCCGAATCAAAATCAGTAACGCCCTCTTTGCGTATTGATTTTAATTGTGATCTGGTTATTGACTTTGCATACAAAAAATAATTGTGATGGTTGCGATTATATGCATCGTAAAATTCGTCTTTATCGCTTCTTTGTTTCTGGAATGAAACTAGCGCCCTGTCAACAAACTCGTCTTCATTATGATTAATTTCATTGATTCTTACGAGGTGGATATAAACATCTTCATCCTCAAACGCTTCGGATTCGATCTTTGAGTTAATCCACAAATCAGACAATTGCCTTGCAACCTCTAACTGATAATCCTGAACAACAGCTGATGAATTCATCCAAGGAACTGCAAGAAGACACGCAATAATGATGACGTTTGCAGTGCCAAAAATTGCTAAACACTTATTCGCTAAACTAACTCGTGAGCCCATATTGCTTAAGATAACGTGAAACAATCCATAGGGTCGTTATTACCCTTGCGAAGCAACAAGAACTATTCTGCTTCTCAGAGTGACATCACACACGAACCAACGTAGTAGCATGAAAAGGACGACCCTCTCGTTTGTATTTCCGTTCAAAATTTGTGCCTACAAGTTCTCCATCTCCGGCTGAATCCTTAGGATTAAACTCAACCCTAGTGAACAACGAAGTATTGCGAGAAAAATGATCCTCGCACCACTTCCACAAATCGTTATGATCAGTGACTATGTGCACAAGTCCACCTTCCTTAAGAATACGGTAAAATGTAACAAGAGAACTGTCTTGAATTACTCGGCGTTTATGATGCCGTTTCTTTGGCCATGGATCGCTAAAATAAAGATGTATGACATCTGCAACGCTATCTTTACACCAGTAATATAAAAACTCAGTTGCATCTCCATGAACCAATCTCACGTTTTGGACATGATTCCTGCGAATCCGATCTGCTGCATATCTATAAAACTCTGCAGCCCACTCAAATCCAAGATAGTTTACATCTGCTCTATTCTGAGCTTCTTGTACAAGAAAAGTGCCTTTACCAGAACCAATTTCTATTTCAAATGGAAATTCAAATTGTTCAAACCAGTTCCTAGGGTCGATGCGCCCTTCGGTACTTGGGGGGAGAGTGCGCATTTGAATACCTATGTTTCCAACATCAAATTGCTTACCGCGAGAAAGCCCAAAACTCATGTGGTTACGCCTGCGGTGCTCGTTGAAGCTGCAGCTGCCGCTTGAGCTGTAATTGCTTGGGCGGACGAATCTTTGGACGAAGAACCATTTATAGAAATAATGTTCGGAATACCAGTACCGTGCCCCTTAAGTTCGTTGAACCATACCTCAGAACCTGTTGTGGGTTCTAAACAATAGGTGTAACCCTGAACAGAAACTATTATTCTGTCTCCATCTAATAACATTGAAGGAAACCCAGTACCCTTTGTGGCCTTCCAATCCCAAACCACTTTACCGCTATATCTATCTAGTGCAATTACTTGTTTGTTGAAGCCAACAAAAACAAGATCATCAATTTTATTAGTCGTCATCTGTCACCTCTAAAATCCAATCGTTCATGGTTGCTAGGACATCTGGGTCAAAGGTTGTTTCGATTTGTGCATATTCTTCAACCCCTCCAGTAACTGCTGGCTGAAATAGGTGATTTAATCCTTCAAATTCAACAATCGTAATGTCGCCACCCGCTTCATTTATTGTCGATTCGATGACTGGAAGATTTTGTTTTGAATCAACCTGAACATCCTTAGTTCCATTCATTGCTAGAACTGGACAAGAAACTCTTGAAAGTGTCAATGCTGGGTCATAGAATAAAAAAAACTGCATCCAAGGGATTGTCATTACTTCTATACCTTCATCAATTGCTTGTTCCATTATTTCTTTTGAAACCTCTAACCCCTGTGCTTCAAATTGTATTGCTACAAGTTCTGCCATAAGTTCACGAAGTTCTTCTGCGCTAGAACCACTTTCTATCGTTTCATACAAAGACATTGAAGCGTGAATGACTTCTTCAATTAATCCTTGTTCTGCACCGTTTGATTGTAATAGGCGTGCTTGTTGTACAGGTAACAATTCAAATCCCGGAACACCTGGTCCAGCAAGCATGACAACAAACGCTAATTTTTTATCCTTTACTGCAACCATTGGGCCGATGATTCCACCTTCACTGTGCCCAATAACACCGACATACTTGTTGTTTATTTCAGGGTGCATCCTTGCTGCTTGCACCATCACTTCAACGTCTGTTGCAAAATCCTTTGATGTGGCGGTTTTCAAGTCCTCAATATTTTTCATAACGGAACCGCCAACGCCTCGATCATCAAAACGTAATACAGCTACGCCTCGGCGTGTGAGGTAGTCAGCTATAACCAAAAACGGTTTGTGCCCCATAATCGATTCATCTCTGTCCTGTTGACCTGAGCCACTGACAAGTACTGCACAAGGAAACGGGCCCTTACCCTCCGGAAGTGTGAGTGTTCCCTGTAATAAATGACCATCTTGATGTAAACTCGTAACTTCTCTTAATTCATACGGGTAAGGTTCTTCTGGATGTTGTGGCCTAACTAACTCTGCAATTGCATCCACTCTATCGAAATCAATTTCAAACACAAGACCTTGATACATTTCGCCTGACAATTTCGTAAGGTCTTCATTTTCAGAAACAATAAACTTTAGACCAGCCTGTGGTAGTTCTGCTGAGATAGAACCATCTTGTGTATAAGTAGTTGGCAACGGTAAGTTCTTTGCTCCTTGCGACGGAGCAGTCAGTAATAGAACAGTTCCTTCATCTGATTCAGAAACACCAAGTGTCATTTCTAATTCACCCAAGGTTGGTATTTGTATTTTTCCAGAATAAAGTCTCGGTTCTTCGGCAAAAGCTGAGCACGCAATAACACAAAGCCAAAAAATACAATGACTTAAGATTTTATTCATGATTTATCTCCTTAAAATTATGTAGCAGCTGAACTTGCAGGAACGTCTATCCTTTTTGCGTCTGACCACAAGTCCTCTAAATCATAGTATGCACGGAGCTGTGGTTCAAACAGATGCAACACAACAGTAATAAAATCAACAACAATCCATGTTGCTCCTGTGTCGACGTTCTTGCGGAATGCCGGAAAACCAAGTTCTTCACCCAAATCAGCAATTTCGGCTGAAACCGATTTCATCTGACGGTCGCTTGTTCCAGTTGCAACAAGAACATAATCACAAACCTGACTCAATCCTGTAACGTCAAGAAGTAAGACATCTTCACAGTGTCTGTCCCGAAGTAAACGCCCAGCTTCCGCAGCAAATACAGCGGACTCGGGGCGTTTAGTTTTTTCGGAATTAGTTTCTGCCATTTAGAGCCCAAGTGCACCCGCTACTGTTGGTCCAAAATTAACTACAAGACCAGCAAATACAACCGATACGATTGCAATCAATTTAATCAGAATATTAAGAGCAGGACCCGAAGTATCCTTGAATGGGTCACCTACGGTATCACCAACAACACTGGCTTTATGAGCGTCGGAACCCTTACCTCCATGTTTACCTGACTCAATATACTTCTTGGCGTTGTCCCAAGCACCACCAGCGTTTGCCATGTAAATAGCAACAGCAAATCCAGAAGTCAAACCTCCGACAAGTAATCCCATAACTCCACCAACACCAAGCAAAAGTCCTACAAGAATTGGAACTGCAATAGCTAGTATAGCTGGAGCGACCATTTCTTTTTGGGCACTAGCAGTTGAGATGTTTACACATTCACCATAGTCAGGAAATTGGTGACCGTTAACTTCGACTTTTTTCGGCCAATTCATCGGGTCTTCAATTTCTTCATCACTCATGCCATTTTTCTTAAACGCCTCTTTCATAATAGCAAATTGTCTTCGACATTCATTCATCATTTGATAAGCAGCACGTCCTACCGCGTTCATTGTCAGTGCACAGAAAACAAACGCAAGCATCACGCCTAAGAAAATTCCGCCAAGAACTCTCGGGTTCATAATTGTTACTTCATAAAAATTAAGAAGCTGTTTTATTTCAGCTTTATGTGAAGGAACTAGTGCAAATTCAATGTCGCCAATTGTTACTTTATGAGTGTTTTCTCTTTCACCCCACACAAAATCAGCTGCAAGAGTACCAGCTGCCCAATCAAGTTCTTCAACCGCTCTTTGTGTTTCGTCAGAGGAAATCATTAGACCACCAAAGCTATCTCCGTTGTTGTTTGCGACAAACTCTCCATTGCCAAGATAAGCAACTGTGTTTTCTGCCTCTTCAACCATAGCAATGTCGTTTACTATTTTCTTGTCCAAACTTGTTTGTACAACAGAAACATAAGCAGCAAGTAATGCAAGTGCTGTTAGAGCAGCTGAGCCAATCGCAAACCCCTTGCCTGTTGCAGCTGTTGTATTTCCTAGAGAGTCGAGCATGTCAGTTCGTTCACGAACAATTGGTGGTTGTCCAGTCATTTCAGCATTACCACCAGCGTTATCTGCAATAGGTCCATAAGCATCTGTTGCAAGAGTAATCCCAAGAGTGCTTAACATTCCGACTGCTGCAATACCAACACCGTAAAGTCCCAGAAGAAAGTTTTCATTTCCTCCGGAGAAACTAAACGCTGCAATAATTGCAACAACTATGACAATCAGTGGCGCCCATGTTGAAATCATGCCTTCTGCGATTCCAGCAATAATTGTTGTTGCGGCACCCGTTTCAGTTTGCTCAGCAATCCGCTGTGTAGGAGCATGTTCGTAGGATGTGTAGTATTCAGTTGCATATGCAATTATGAGTCCTGCTGAAAGACCAGTAATAATGGAAAGCCAAGGACCTGCCCACCAAATATCTGTGCCCTTGAAGATGAAGTAGAACAAACATCCACATAAGACAGCAATCAGGAATGAAGCAACATATACACCCTTGTGAAGACCTTTTAATAATTCACTAAAGGAAGCGTTTTCTTTTGCACGAACTACAAAAACACCAACTAGAGAACAGAATATTCCAAGCCCAGCAAGAGCCATTGGGGCAATTGCAAGTCGCATTCCGATTTCAGTATTTTGCATTCCCATTGCTGCTGCTGCACCAAGTGCCATGGTTGCGAGAATCGATCCGTAATAACTTTCGTAAAGATCCGCGCCCATACCTGCAACATCGCCAACATTATCGCCTACGTTATCTGCAATTGTTGCTGGGTTTCGTGGGTCATCTTCGGGTATCCCTGCTTCAACTTTACCTACAAGGTCAGCCCCAACATCTGCTGCTTTTGTATACACACCACCGCCTACACGAGCAAATAGTGCTTGAGTTGAAGCACCCATACCAAAGGTCAACATGATGGAAGTAATTTCTACAAGTTCCTTTCCTGGCATAACTTTGTTCCAAAGATAGAACCAAACTGATGTGTCAAGAAGAGCGAAACCAACAACAACAAGACCCATGACAGCTCCTGAACGGAAAGCTACCCGCAAGCCATCATTGAGTGATTGTTTTGCAGCCCAAGTTGTACGAGCAGAGGCGTTGGTTGCCATTTTCATGCCAAACCATCCGCATAATCCGGAGAACAAACCGGCAATTGGCACACCGACTGCTGACCATACTGGTTGTATATCTGCAAAGCCCAGTAATGCTAATATTGCAATTAGAACAAGGAATACAACAAACACAACTTTATATTGACGTTTTAGATACGCCATTGCACCAGATCGAACGTGCTCAGCGATTTCAATCATTTCTGGTTCGCCTTCGCTTTGTGACATTACCCCCTTGCTAAAGATAAATGCCATCAGAAGCGCGACTATGGCACCTACAGGTGCAAGGTAATAAAACATCCATGGATCAAATGCTGAAGTTTCTTGAGCGAGCATTAGAAGGTTCATTTTTATTGTTCTCCAAGAGTTGGTTACGCCTTAGTGCGTTACGGTTTTCTGCCTATTTGTGATTTTAAAAAAACGTTACTTATTAAACCAAAGAAACCCACGGCGAATACCGCAGCGAGTCCCAGATGTGTTGTGTGTTTGTTAGTTATCATTCGCTTATGAGCGAGTTCGTTGCTGCATAGGGAAGTGCAGTTCGCGATATCTACGCGATTCCGCTTTGCGCCGGGCACGGCGTTTGCGTTCAGATGGTTTTTCGAAGTATTGCCGCTTCTTTACATCTTTTGTGAGATTCTCTTTCTCACATAATTTTTTGAATCTCCTGAGCATTTGCCCTGCCGATTCATTTTGCCTTGCCTTGATGCGAATTGCCATATTATGTTGCTACCTTGTATTAAAAAACAGTACTGAGCCACGTATTAGAACGCAAAAAGAGCTGCAATGCAAGGGGTTTGTCTGCTATATGTAACTCGTTACCAACAATAGCATTACGGATGTTTAAATTGCCTGTATTCTAGTCATAATCATGGATTTGATAGTAGACACATGGAATGTACTGCACCAAACAGGTGTTTTGCCACCTGACTCGGCTGGAATTGGCACCGCTGGCCTCTGCAGAATGATCGAAAACAGCCGCTGGCGGGGAGAGAGAGTAACCCTTGTTTGTGATGGCACATTTTCTGATGATGAGGAACAAACCGGTAGCAGATACCAAGTTGTCTTTACGGGTCCCCACAAAACTGCTGATGAAGAAATAATGGAGTTAGTCGCCAAGTCCTCGGCACCGCGATCCATTCTTGTTATCACAAGTGACCGAGAAATAATCAAATCAACTCGAAAGAGAGGAGCACAACAAATTGGATCATCCAGTTTCTTACAAGCTCTTGTAGAAGATAGCCATCTTCCAAAAACAAAAATAACTCGTCGCCCCTCCGGTCTCTCACCTAAACTTGCTCAAGAATGGAAAGAACACTTTGGCATAAACGATGAGGTTTTAGAAGAATTGCACGACACTCCAATGCCACAGTTGCATCAGGAACAAGTTTCAGAAAAAAAACAAATTCCAAAACCCACACATAATACAAAATCCCAAAAAGAGCGAACTGTCAAACCAGAAGAACCCTCATTACCCGCTGATGTTCTTGAAGAAGCTCGTAAATTGTTGGAAGGTTAATTCCATATCAAATTTGCACTCATATTAATGGGGTAAACTGAAAAGTGAGCAACAACTTTAAGGTTGCAATCTTTGCCAAGACCATTCGCCTTCATTGCACGTGTATCGGATTCGATCGTGAAGTCTTCCATCGTGCCCCTGCCAAAATTCTACCAAGTCCAATGAAACTCTATATCCACCCCAAAATTCAGGTCGTGGAATCGATCTGCCAACCCATTTTGCAGTTAGTGCTGCAACTTTACCAATTAACAAAGAACGGCTGTTAAGTGGTTGTGACTGTTTACTTGCCCAAGCTCCAACCTGACTCAATCTAGTTCGGTTCGCAAAATAAGAATCTGACTCACCAGAACTAACTTTTGTTGCTTTACCGTCAATACGAAGTTGTCTCTGCATTTCGTCCCAGTGAAATAATAATGAAACACGTGAATTTGATTCTATTTCGATTGCTTTTTCGCTACTGTAATTTGTATAGAAAACAACACCATGTTCGTCAAACCCTTTTAGTAGAACCATTCTCGAAGATGGTTTTCCTGACAAATCTGCAGTAGAAAGAGCCATAGATAGAGGATTGGGGGATCTACATTCTGCCTTAGCTTGATCAATCCAACCATTTACTGGTTTAATTGGTGAAATTGGAGGAGAATTAAAATTCATTAGTATATTTTATCCTTGACGATACACAGGGTACTTCGCATAGAATACAAGCGTGGGAAAAGTTCGCCGCAATGGCGAAGCATGCGGCGAGGGTTTCTGTGATAAGGAGCCAGGATATGCATGAGAAACGAAATTTTATTTTAGTGCTACTCATAGCTGTAGGTGTAATCTGGTGTGGGTGGGCTTGGTTTTATTCTGGTGACGAGGGGTTCTCGTTAATGAGAGTTATTTCAACTCTTTTGACAATTTCAATCGCCTTGTGGATTACCTATGCCCTAACTCTTGAGGATCGACTTCCTGATCAACTACAAGAACTTATTGGCTCACATTATTTTGAGGCAGATGGAGTGTGCTTGTTTCCGGTTATTCGATCTTCGAATGCTGGTCCTGAATTATCTATTTACTACCAAAATAGATTCGAAAATCCCGCATCTGTAATTGTTCATCTAAAGCCAACTATGGAATCATTTATTGTGGTTCCTGGTGCTACCGACGTTCATATTGCTTTCACTGTCGGGGGGGGTGACGTTGGCATTATCCATCAACCAATAAAGGTTCCATCAACTCTTAGGGGAGAGATTGTTGAACTTAAAATGGTTGCTGTCAGCCATTACCCAAGAAGCCATGGAACTCGTTGGAGACGAAATGAGGGGCGACCATGTGGATCAATGAATGTTGATTGGGCTGGTAATGCAATGCGAGTTGGAGTCCATGAGGTTGATGGAACCGTTGAATTAAGCAATCCAGTTACGTTGCATTTAGCAATGCCAAAAAGCTGTTCTGAAGAAGATGAAAAAGACAGAACTTGGCGGCAAGAACTTTTGTAAAACACCTACATTACGTAAACAACATCTAGAGCATTACCAAGACGTTCGTGCAGATCTTGTAAGTGTGCCTTCGTATAAGTGTCTAGTTTTGTTTTACCGTTAAGAATCGCACCAATTCGGTTGTACAACTCTCTAGCGTGATACAGGGCAAGAGTTTGAACTGGTCTAAATGTGCGAACTCGTCCTGTAGAAAAGCCAATTATACGATCTACCATCTCTTGTTGTAAATTACGATCCATTGAGGAAATCATTGGGTTTCGGTTCGTCCATTCACCATCGACATTGTCTAATCCAGCATAAATTGAATCAACAAGGGTTTCAAAAACCTCAGCAACCGTCATTGCGTCTTCATCTGCTGGAACCATAAATTCATTGTCATACACCATCCTCAATCGGCTTGGTGACAGAATCATTGACAAAGCAGCAGCTTGTGTTCCAAGAATACGATCGTGAATTGGCCAGTTTGCTTCACCGCTATCTCCCCCACCTCCATACCATTTGTCAACATTAAAGTGTGTTAGTAGATTAGTAGACAGTCCAAATGCTTCTGCATCTAATATGGTGTCTACAATAAATTGAAGCGCTGCTCTTTGCTGCTCAACAGGTACAACTGTTACTGGTGGAACATCTTCTTCACCAAAATCACCTTTCTTATTTCGGTTTATATGTACTCCACCGATCCAGTCAGCCATCATGCTCGCTACTGACATCTGTATTCGTAAAGTCGTTTCATATCCTCGCCTTGCTTTAGACCAACTGTCACCGTCTTCAACGAATGTTTCAAGAATTCCTTCTCGCAACTTGTCAACTACGCGCATTTGATTTTCTGCATAAGTAAGTGGATCTTTGCTGAAGTCATAACGTTTTGCTAGAGGATCTGGACCACCAGTATCCTCATCTGTTAGATAAGCATTTTCTGGATTGCTAGATTTTTTCAACACATCCTCAGGTTTCCCAAGTGTATATCCATATTCGATTGCCCACGTGTCATATGGACCTATTCCAATCATCGCAAAATCGCCCTGTATATCTCCTGTTTCCATGTTGAAATTAACTGGGTTGTAATCCATTACTGATGAGGTAAACGGTTTCTTACCTCGAATCTCTTCTGAGTTAATTTCCTCCATCGTATAAAGGGATGATGCTTTAAAGTTGTGGCGCAGCCCAAGGGTATGCCCAACTTCATGGCAAACAAGACCAGACATTAACGGACCAATAAACCATTCTGGAATTCCGTCAAGTTCATCTTCTGTAACTCTTTCGTTTTCAGAGGTATTCCCTTCTTCAAGTAGATTCAAAGTTTCTAAACCAAGTCGCGCAAATGCCATTTGATTTGCAAGTTCGTATGCTGCAAGGCAGTGACGATCCTCATCTCCAAGCCATCCAGCAATTTCAGCTAACTCTGAGTTTCCAGCAAGAATTGGATCCGAGGTTGAGTCAGGCAAAACGTTATCTTTTATTTGCGAGAGAATCATCTCGCGTTCAAGTGGCGGTGCAAGGCGAACGCGTGGATCCCATTGAGGATACTGTTCCAGCCATTGAATATCTTCTGGTGTCATTGAAGTCATTGCTTCTGTTGACAATGGCATACTTGTATACCACCTCCAATATGCTCGAATCCAACCGTCTGTCAGGACAATATCCGCATCCAATATTTCACCAGTCATTGGATGAGCTCTCGATGGACCAATTGCGGTTGCAACGTCGTTGTGCAGCCAACGAAGAAAGTTATACCGAACGTCTTCTGGATCTTTATCCATATGTGCTCCGGTTGCTGCATCTTGGTAATAGACATCGATTGCATTGTCGATTCCAATTTTTCTAAAAGCTTCATTCCAATACAGAACACCGTCTCGTACCCATCTTCGATATCTAACAGGAACGGTATGCTCAACGTAAAAAATAATTGGTTCTTTTGGTGGGCTTAGAGTAAGTTTTGGATCGCGTTTTTGTAAATCCCATCGATTAACGTAGTGAACCCACTTGTCCTCGTCATGATATTGTCCAAGATCTCTAAACGAAGTTGTAAAAAAACCAACTCGTTCATCTGCTTTTCTTGGTTTATAGCTCCCGCGTTCTGGAACCTCGCTAATTGAATAATGAATTGTTTTTAACTTTCCACCAGAAGTTGGCATTTCCAGTGCCACCTCTAGGTTTTTTGGAAATGATTTTGCTTTCTTAATTGTTACAAGTTTGCTATTTGCGCCACTAGCAACACCACCTGCAATTGTGGATGCCTTGCCAACAAGTAGGTTGTCTAGATCAACGACTGGTTGACCGCTTGGTCCGGTTGCGATAATCGGAACATCCAACAAAACCTTATCTGTAAAAATTGTATCAACCGAGTCCTTGGATGACTTGTCTCCCGTTGAACGAACAGAAACTTCCGGAGATATAAATGCAATTCTATCAACATATTTTTTTAAGTACACGTACGATTCATTACCCTGCAAGCCAGAAAATATGACTCCTGACGAAGGTGTTACTGCTATAAAGAATTTCTTTCGATCCCAACCACGTGGTAATTCTGCAAGTAATTGTTGATCTTTGCTATTTATCCACAAGCCAAATAGCGGTGATGAACCATCAACCGTTGATACAACTTTTGTAAAACCCTCGTTTACTTCATCAAATTTTTTGGGTTTGGCAATAGAAGTTGAAGCGATTGAAACAACAAGTCCGGTGATTATGATTTTGTTTATTAATAACATTAAATGGCTCCAGTAATCTTCTCTACCCATACGATTACAGATGGGCTTATTGTTCGAAATATTTATTCGTTCGTAGCAGCATCGGCATCACAAACTGAACTGCTCTAAACAACGAACTCTCGAACACATTATTGTGGTTCTCGGACCATCCAAAATCAAGATAAATTGTACGATTTACAGCAAAGAAGTTATTTTTTCTGATTGATCCACCCGAAAATCGGAAAACCGGTCTGCTAGCCCAGAATCCGACATTGCAAGCATTTGGACAGCAAAAATAGCTGCATTGGTTGCTCCAGCACCACCAATAGCAAACGTGGCAACGGGTATTCCCTTGGGCATTTGCACTGTGGAAAGAAGCGAATCAAGTCCATCAAGCGACCAAGCCTGCATTGGGCACCCCAATACCGGTTTCTCTGTGTGAGCAGCAACAACTCCAGCCAGATGAGCGGCTCCACCTGCTGCACAGATAAATAATTCGATACCGCGTTTTTCGGCCTCTAATAGGTATTCTTTGAGTAAATTAGCATTTCTATGGGCAGAAATTGCGTTGCATTCATGAAGGACATCAAATGACTCAAGCACCTCGCTTGCTCGCTTCATGGTCGGCCAATCCGACGAACTCCCCATCAATATCGATATTTGTGCATTTTCTACTGT
The DNA here is from genome assembly GCA_030748805.1 of Phycisphaerales bacterium. The sequence continues at coordinate 40,157 of JASMLG010000010.1, forward strand.
TGTAATAGTTGCCATCTTCGTATTCTAAATCCCAAACCATTATCTCGCCACCCACCCCACCCGAAGGACCACCCGAAGAACCCGAAGGGAACCCGAAGGAACCCGAAGGGAACCCGAAGGGTCTGACCACAGGTCTGACCTGTGGTCAGACCATGTGTCAGATCTGGTGCCAGGTCACAATAAACCGTAGTCAAAAACCAGAGAGAACCGACCAAATAGTGCATTGTTAGCACAGAAAAAGCATTCCGACTTTTTTCGCAAAGGTGCCAGGTCGGGGGTCAGACCCCTGGTCTGGCCCCCGACCTGACCCCCGACCTGACCCCAAAGTAGAATGCTTAAGATGGAGATAGCAGTTATTGGTGCTAGGGGTGCTGTGGGACGTGTATGCGTTGATGAAATTGTGAATCGTGGGCATACTGCGATTGCGTTAAGTCGAGAAGATGATGTCCCTAGTGGAGTTAGCGGAGTTATTATTGCTTCCCCAATCGTTGATCGCACTTTCACTGTTCCAATTATTGATTGCAGCGGCAAACTTGAAAACACATCTCTAGTGTTTCCAGACATTTTAGAGCCACAATCTGATCGAATGCGAGTTCCAAATTGCATGGCTTCACTAATTGCACAAGCGCTCATTGGTTTACACGAAAAATGCACTATCACTTCGATTATTGCAACTTGTATGCAATCTGCCTCTGGCGCTGGATGGAAAGGCGTTCAATCTCTTGAACAAAATAACACTGAAGATGTTTTTGGTGGGCAACTACTTAACAATGTGCTTCCTCATGAAAAAGCCGAACAAGAAGAGAGTGCAATCAAAAAAGATTTATTTGATTTGTTTGAATGCAGTGTAATTACAACTTCTTTTCGTGTCCCAGTCTATGTTGGGCACATTGCTAGTTTACACATAGAAACAAAAAAAACAATGGACCAAACATTGATGTTGGAATCAAAGCATTTTGATCCTATTTCAATGGAAAACAAAAGAGATGTTGCTATAGGCAGATTACGCATTGATAAAAACACCGCGGATCTTGTAGTTTGTGGTGATCAATTGCTCTGCGGAACTGCAATTCCTGCAGTTGGGTCAATCCTCTGATCGTAACTTTGTAAGAACAGTAAAATCTTCGAGAGTTGTTACATCTTGGTTTGAATCAGTACCTGCTGCAACATCACGAAGTAACCGTCTCATAATTTTCCCGCTACGAGTTTTTGGAAGTGCATCAGTAAATTTTAAAATATCAGGCTTTGCAATAGCACCAATCTCGTCTCCGACATGTTCTCTTAGTGCTTGCTTCAACTCCTCGCTTGCCTCAAATCCGCCAGCAAGTGTACAAAAGGCAGCTATTCCAGTGCCCTTAATCTCGTGAGGGACACCAACTACTGCTGCTTCGACTATTGATTCGTGGCTAACCAAAGACGACTCCACTTCCATGGTTCCAAGTCGATGTCCTGAAACATTGATTACATCATCTATTCTCCCCATAATCCAAAAGTTTCCATTACCGTCTCGTCGAGCACTATCTCCAGCAAGATACATTCCACCAACTCTTGAAAAATATGTATCAATAAACCTATCTCGAGCACCATATATACCTCGCAAAATAGATGGCCATGGTTTTCTAATTACAAGCAACCCTCCAGAATTTATATCAACCTCACTACCGTCTTCATTCACAACCGCTGCATCAATTCCAAAGAACGGCATGGTGCACGAACCGGGTGTTGTTGAGGTTGCACCTGGAAGTGGAGTCAACATATGACCGCCAGTTTCTGTCTGCCACCACGTATCAACAATAGGGCATTCACTGCCGCCAATTACGTCTCTATACCACATCCATGCTTCTGGGTTTATTGGCTCACCGACAGTTCCTAGGAGTTTGAGAGATGAAAGATCATGCATTTGTGGATATTCATTACCCCATTTCATAAATGCTCGAATAGCTGTTGGTGCAGTATAAAATTGTGTTACTTTATGGCGCTCAACAATATCCCAAAAACGATCTGGCTCAGGAAAGTTAGGCGCTCCTTCATACATTAGTGTTGGGACTCTATTTGGCAAAACACCATAAATGATGTAACTATGACCAGTAATCCATCCAATATCTGCAGTGCACCAATATATTTGTTCACAATCAGGTTTCAGGTTAAACACCCACTTACTAGTTAAGTATGTGTACACCATGTAACCGCCAGTTGTGTGAATGATTCCCTTTGGCTTTCCAGTTGATCCACTTGTATACAGAAGGAAAAGCATATCCTCTGCATCCATTGATTCACATGGACAATCCTCTTCCTGATTGTCGCAAGCATCGTGCCACCATAAATCACGACTATCACTCCATGAAATCTCATTCTCACAGCGCTTTAAGACAATTACTTTCTCAATCAGTTGTGTTAGTTCAGTTGCAGCATCAACATTGTCTTTTAATGGAACAACCTTACCTCTGCGCCACGACCCATCACATGTTATTACAATCCTGCTGTTTGCATCTTCAACTCTGTCTGCAATCGCTTGAGATGAAAAACCGCCAAAAATAACAGAATGTGGAGCACCAATTCTTGCACATGCAAGTGTTGCTATTGCAAGTTCTGGAACCATCCCCATATATATAGTTACTATATCTCCCTTTTTAACTCCTTGTTGTTTTAGTGCGTTTGCAAACTTACAAACTTCAGCATGTAAATCGTAATATGTAATTTTCCTAACTTCCACTCCCCCATCACTACTGACTGGTTCACCTTCCCAGATAATCGCCGTCTCATCACCATGACCCATATTAATTTGCCTGTCAACACAATTATGGCAAATGTTGGTCTTACCTCCATCGAACCACTTTGCGTCAGGAAATTCACCAGAAGTTACTGTTTCCCACCTTTGAAACCAATCTAGTTCGTCTGCAACATCACCCCAAAAACCACCTGGATCTTCAATGGAACGTTTGTACAATTCATGGTAACTGTCCATTGAGTCAATATACGAGCCGCCAATTCTTTCATTAAAGTTATCTGGTGGGGAGAAAATCCTGTCTTCTTGAAGAATTGATTCAATTTTGCCTGTTTCAGTCATGGTTTGCTCCAATCTATTTGCCACCATGATACGACTTACTTACGTTTTCTACCTCTCCCTTTACGCTTTGATTTGTGTTTTTTGGTATCTGAGTTCTTCCTATCACCACGTTTTGATTTGAGGCTTGGTAGAGAAGGCACTGCAATATCTTCTATGTGCCTATTAGGCATTTTTTTCATTCCCACCTCCATTTGCCGTGTAGGTAAATCAATTGCCGTTATTTGCACTGTGACCCTATCGCCAATTGAAAGAACTGCACCACTTCGAGTTGCAACAAGTTGCCCAGTACCCTCAAGTTGCTCCCAGCGATCTGTTGCTTTTGAAGAACGTTTTAATGAATCAAAACGGCACAGCCCCTCAACAAGAAACCGTTCCAACGAAATAAATAAACCTGCTGATGTATACCCAGTAATAATTCCTGTGAAATCGTCTCCTAAATGACGTTCACTAAGAAATTGCAAAACCAGGAAAGTGCGCAATGAACGCTCTGCTTGTTCAGCATTCCGTTCTGTTGATGAACAGTGTTCACCTAGAACAAGGAGTGTTTCTTCATCAAGTGTTCGAGAATCACTATTGATATTGCCCACAATTGAACGTTTTGTTTTTCCTCCCTTTAAAATTTTGCCATTATCTGTTTGATCTAAGTAAGCGGAAACAGTCCTGTGTACTATCAAGTCGGGATATCTCCTGATTGGACTTGTAAAGTGTGCGTAATGATTACTTGCAAGAGCAAAATGTCCAACTTCCGCTGGACTATAAGTTGCTTGAGTTAAAGTTCTAAGGACTGCAAAATGTACAGCCCTAGAAGAGTCTCTTTCTTTTGTTGCTTGTAACAATTTCTGCAAGTCGTGCCGAGTTGGTTCTTCTGAAATTCCAATACCAACGGTTCTTGCAAACAATCGTAACTCAACCATATCTCCAAATTTTGGTTCTGGATGCACACGCCTAAGTAGAGGAACATCTAAACCGGCAAATATTCTTGCAACAGCTTCATTGGCTTCAACCATGAACATCTCAATAATTCGATGTGTAAATGCCTCATCTTCTGGATGTGCATCAATCACATGTCCATCATCATCGAACTCAAGCACCACTTCTGGAAGTTGCAATTCAATCATCCCGTCTTTTCTTCTGCGAACAAGTAATTTCCTTGCAAGTTCATCCGCAAGTTTTATTGTGTTTACAAGTTCTTCTGAATATTTTCCGCCTTCAACTGTGTATTTTCTGGCTTCTTTCTCATCACCATCTATAAGGGCTTGAGCTTCAAGATATGTCAATCGTTTGTTGGATTGAATGACGGTGTTTGAAAGTCGGTGAGAATTAACTCGACCGCTATTATCAAATCGAATAAATACAGATTTTGCCCATCTTCTAACACCTTCTTGTAAAGAACACACTCCATTTGAAAGCACCTCTGGCAACATTGGAACTACGTGTCGTGGCAAATAAACGCTGTTTCCCCGTTCTTTAGCACCTATATCTAGCGTACTTCCAATTGGTACAAAACTTGCTACATCTGCAATGTGGACTCCAAGTTCCCACTCTTTGGTTTCATTGTCATACGAAATACTTATAGCATCGTCGAAGTCACGCGCATCAGGTGGATCGATTGTGAATATAAATCTATCTGTTAAGTCTTCCCTTCCTTCATCTCCAGTCTCTTCAAAATGAGTTGCAGCTGCTCTTGCTTCTTCTTTTTGTTCTTCATTAAAGTCCTCCAACAAACCATACGCGAGAATAACTGCCTGCGTTTCGACGTCTGGCTTACCAGCATCGCCAAGAACTCTTGTGATTACACCCTCACCGTAATAGTCCTTTTCCGGATAATGCAACATTTCAAAAACAACTTTATCCCCTTGTTTTGCGCTCTTGGCACCCACGTCTCGAATAATGATTGGGTCGTGTAATTCTCTGCCATCTGGTTGGGCAAACCACGAGTTACCTCTCTTGTAAAGTGAACCAACATATTCACTGCGTCCCCTTTCAAGTACTTCCGCAATTCTTCCAGCGCTTCCTCTTCCTTTCCACTTTCCACTGTGCGAAATAGTTACTCGAACAATGTCCCCAGAAACTGCATCGCCCTCTGCTCCTGGAGCAATATAGACATCACCCTCTCGAAATTTTTGTGATGGTTTTACAAAACCAAAACCTCTCTTGTTAGAGCGGTACTTTCCAATAATTTCATCAGGTAATGCTGGTAATCGAATGCAATCATCACGTCCAAGTTCAATCAATCCCTTTTCTTCGGCATCAAGTAAAGCCAGATCAAAATATTTTCGGTCTGCACTTGAAATACGCATATCCTTTGCGATATTGCGAATTGTGGAGGGTCTGTAATCATCGTGAGAGAGATGATCCAGAATTTGATTAATAAACCTCAAAGGCATGAGTAGATGCTATTCGTTCTTTGATGATGACGAATCATTTTTGGTTTTCTTTTTGTCGTCACTCTTTGATTTTCCTGCTTCTTTATCTGCTTTTGATTCTTTTTTATATGATTCACTTCGATAGTCGGTTTCGTAGAATCCACTCCCCTTAAAAACAACTGCAGAACCTGTCCCAATCAAGCGTTTTAGTTTTAATACACCACACTCAGGACATTTTTTCTTCACAGGATCAGACATCTGTTGGAACAAATCAAATTCATGCTCACATTCTTGGCAACGATAATCGTATGTTGGCATCGTTAGGAACTCACAGAAACCTTAGCTGGACAAATCACAATATCGCCAAGTTTAAAACCTTTTTGCATAACCATAACAATGTGGTCCACGTCCATATCATCTGATTCTTGCCTCATCATTGCTTCGTGCTTTTGCGGATCAAAAGAGTCCCCTACTTTTGGTTCAATAGTTGATACTCCACATTCTGAAAGACCCTGAAGTAGACCATCTCGAGCCATTTTAAAACCTTGAACTACAGCGTCGTCTTCTGCATGATCAATTGCCATATTCATTTGTTCAATAGCAGGAAGGATAGAACGAACAATTCTAGCAATACCATTGTTAGTAGCACGAGTTTCGTTTTCGATGCTTCTTCTCTGGAAGTTCTTAAAATCAGCAAGTGCTCGTAACTTTGTTTCGTTTGCTTCTGTTAATTCCTGTCGAAGTTGTTCTGATTCAGTAAGGTCCTCTGTCAATTCTTGTGCCGCTTCATCATTTGGTTGAATTTGTTCTTCTGTTTTATTTGTATCTGTCATCATTATCTGAACCTTTGTTTTGTTTAGTGTCCAGTCACTGCGTCTTTGATTTTCCCCCAAAAGGAACTCTCTTGTTCATGAGCAGGGATCTGTTCTGTTTTTGAGTAATTCTCCAACAAATTTTTCTGCTCATCAGTTAGTTTTTTGGGAATCGATAACCGCACGATAATAACTAGATCTCCTCTGCGACCAGATCGCAAATTGGGTAAACCCGCACCCTCAATACGGAAGATTTCGTTGGTTTGTGTCCCAGAAGGAATATCGAGTGAGTGCTTGCCATCTAGGGACTCTACTTCAATTACAGATCCAAGGGCTAGTTGAGTAAAAGCAACTGGAACTACCTTGATTAGATGATCTCCATCTCTTTCAAAATCAGAATGTTCTAAAGTCCTAACTACAACATGTAAATCCCCGGGGGTTCCTAAGCCATTTGAAGACATTTCGGCGGCGGGTGGTTCTCCCTCACCAGAAACTCGAACAGCTTGACCTTGATGAATTCCAGCAGGGATTTTAACACGTAATTTTCTGTGTATTGCCGTTCGACCACGACCACGGCAATCCCCACATTTTTCAGTTATAACTGAACCACGACCAGCGCAGGTTGGACAATCTGACACCATTCTGAACATTCCACCAAGACCCTGTTGTGCAACCTTACCTTGACCTTGGCAAGTATTACATTTTTTATGAGAAGTGCCAGGCTTTGCTCCATTTCCACCGCATATACCGCAAACATCGAGTCGATCAAACTCTACATCTCGTTCTGTTCCTGTAAGAACTTCATCTAATGTAACTTCAACATCTGTCTCAAGATCATATCCACGTTGTTGACGTTGCCTACTTGAGCCCCTTCCTCCAAAATTAGAACCACCAAGAATATCATTGAACATAGAAAATATATCTTCGACGTTCATCGAATTGAAGTCATGTGCTGCATGACCTCGCCCTCGCAAACCTTCGTGACCATATTGGTCGTAGATTTTTCTTTTTTGTGAGTCAGACAGAACTTCATATGCCTCTGCACATTCTTTGAAATTACGCTCGGCATCTGAATCACCGGGATTTCGATCTGGATGATACTTCATTGCTAACCTACGATAGGCGCGTTTAATTTCCGACCCATCAGAGTTACGGGTTACGTCAAGGACTTCGTAATAACAACGAGTAACAGACATCAGAAACTTAAACTCCGTCAAACATCGGTGGGGTCATAATTAGTAGACAGCGTATTCAATTGGATCGTCGTCATCTTTGAGATCAGTAACTACAACATTTGTAGTTAACATTAGTCCAGCCACCGATGCGGCGTTTTGAATCGCTGTACAAACAACCAGTGCTGGGTCAATAATCCCAGAACTCACTAAATCTTCATAACAACTAGTGGAGGAGTTGTAACCAAAACCACCAGTTCCTTCTTTGATTTTTTCAACAACAACATCACCGTCAACACCACCGTTGGATGCAATTAGAGATGCAGGTGATTCAAGGGCATTAGCTAATATGTCAAAACCTAGTTTTGCATCTCCTTTTGCGTTCTTCCTTGCCTTTTCGACCGACTCGATTGCACGAATGTAAGCTACACCACCACCTGCAACATATCCTTCACGAGCTGCTGCTCGAGTAGCTGCAAGTGCATCTTCAACACGATCTTTGCGCTCTTTCATTTCTACTTCACTTATACCGCCAACTTCGATGACCGCTACACCTCCGGTTAATTTTGCTAACCTTTCCTGAAGTTTTTCTTTATCGTAGTCGCTAGTTGATCGTTCAATTTGTGCTGTTATTTGATTAGCTCTTGATTCTATATCTTCTTTTTTACCACCACCACGAATAATTGTCGTGTTGTCTTTTGTGATAACTATACGCTTTGCAAATCCAAGTTCGTCAAGTTCAAGGTCTTCAAGATTTCTACCTAGATCTTCTGCAATAAACTCTCCTCCAGTTAATGTAGCTATATCACCCAACATTGCCTTGCGTCTATCACCAAAACCTGGTGCTTTTACTGCGCAAATCTTAAGTGTTCCACGAAGTCTATTGATAACCAATGCGGCCAATGCTTCATTTTCAACATCTTCAGCAATCAACAAAAGTGGCTTGCTTGAAGTTACCGCCTTGTTCAACAGCGGAAGCAAATCAGCAAGATTTGATATTTTCTTTTCATAAATAAGAACACTACAGTCCTCAAGTACGCACTCAGATGTTTTGGGGTCAGTCATAAAATATGGACTAAGAAAACCCTTATCAAATGCCATTCCTTCAACATATTCAAGGTTGGTTTCAGCAGTTTTCCCCTCTTCGACCTCTACAACTCCATCTCCACCTACCTTGTGTATCGCTTCAGAGATAATGTCTGCAATTTCTTCATCATGATTTGAGGAAACTAATGCAACTTTGTGAAGATCACTTTTCCCCTTACATTCTTTAGCTGTTGAGGATATTGAATCAGTTGCTACTTTTGCAGCAGCAGTAATTCCTCGTTGAACAATAACTGGGTTGGCGCCAACAGCAACGTGTCTGAGACCATTTCTAAAAATTGCATCAGCAAGAATCGTCGCTGATGTTGTTCCATCACCTGCAACATCTGCTGTTTTCTTTGCAACCTGATGTACCATTTTTGCGCCCATGTTTTGGAATGGTTCTGCAAGGTCAATTTCTTTTGCTACAGATATTCCATCCTTGGTAACACTTGGGCCACCGTAGGATTTTTGTACGACAACGTTTCTACCAGCAGGTCCAAGAGTTGTCCCTACTGCTTTTGCCATTCGTTCAACGCCTTCACGAAATTCATCGTGAGCAGCATTGTCATATTTCATTTGTTTTGCAGTCATTTTATATCTCTCTTTCGAAATTAACCGTCAATCATCCCAAGCAACTCGCTTTCACGAACGATTAGATGCGATTCGCCTTTGATTTCAATTTCAGTTCCTGAATACTTACCAAATACAACAACATCACCCTTCTTAACTGCTAGTTTGGCTCTTTCGCCACCATCTAGAAGCTTTCCAGGACCTGTCGCAACAACAGTTCCTTGCATTGGTTTTTCGGTAGCTGTTTCTGGAAGGTAAATACCTGATGTGGTTTTTGTTTCACGCTCAAGTGGCTTTATAAGAATTCGGTCTTCTAGTGGTTTTACTGACATTTATGTTCTCCAGTTAGTGTTTTGATTATTTTGCAATGCAATGATCAGAATCCCATTCCTGGCATTCCGCCCATTCCACCCATGCCGCCCATGCCGCCCATGCCACCCATGCCACCCATTGGATCCATGCCACCCATACCGGGTCCGGCGTCTTCATCATCTGATGGCACGCTTGTGATAATACAATCTGTTGATAAAAGCATGCAAGCAACTGATGCAGCGTTTTGTAGTGCGCATCTATCTACTTTTGCTGGTGTTAAAACACCGTCTTTTAGCAAATCGCTATATTCAAGAGTTAGTGCATTAAACCCATTGCTACCATCTAACTCGGACACTTTGGCAACTACAACTGAGCCCTTAGCTCCCGCGTTATCAGCAATGGTTCGAAGAGGAACAACCAAAGAGTCGGCTATAACGTCAAAGCCAACACTTTCGTCACCTGATACAGATTGCTTTGCCTTATGCAAAGTGTCGATGCTGCGAATAAAACTTACACCTCCACCGGGTACAACACCCTCTTCAATTGCTGCCCTAGTTGCGTGAAGCGCATCTTCGACTCTCGCCTTGCGTTCCTTAAGTTCCGCTTCTGTTGCGGCACCTACGTTTATTTGTGCGATACCACCAGCAAGTTTAGCAAGTCGTTCTTGCAATTTTTCTCGATCATAATCAGAGGTGCTATTACTAATTTCAGAACGAATTCTTGAAATTCGATCTTGAATTTCTTTTGAGGTGCCAGCACCCTCCATGATTGTGGTCTCTTTGTTTGTTATATCAATCTTCTTTGCTTGACCTAGTTGAGTAAGTGAAATTTTCTCGATATCAATTCCAAGATCCTTCATAATTGCCTCTCCTCCAGTGAGGACGGCAATATCTTCAAGCATTGCTTTTCGACGGTCTCCATATCCAGGTGCTTTTACCGCTGCAACCTGTAAAACTCCTCTTAATTTATTAATAACAAGAGTTGATAATGCTTCACCAGAAATATCTTCAGCAATTATTAGTAATGATCTTTTTGATTCCATTACTTTTTCAAGAAGTGGAACTATTTGTTTCGCTGAGTCAAGTTTGTCTTCATAAATAAATACAAGTGGCTTGTCTAGAATCGTTGTCATGTTGTCAACATCAGTTACAAAGTTTGGACTGAGAAACCCTCTGTCAAACTGCATTCCTTCTATAACATCTACTGTTGTTTCAAGTGATTTGCCTTCTTCAACTGTAATTACTCCATCTTTCCCAACTTTTGAGAAAGCTTCTGCCATAATTTTCCCTACTTCGGAGTCATTGTTTGCTGAAATCGTTGCTACTGCTTCAATGTTATCTTCAACATGCTGTGACATATCGTTAATTGAGTTTGTCACAACCTTAACTGCTTTACGAATCCCCCGTACCATTGAGTTGGCTTCACATCCAGATGCAAGGTGTCTCAATCCACATTTGTAAATTGCTTCTGCAAGAACAGTAGCTGTTGTCGTTCCGTCACCTGCGTCATCTGATGTTTTTGATGCCACTTCTTTTACAAGTTGAGCGCCTTGGTTTTCAATTTTGTCTCGAAGCTCAATCTCTTCAGCTACGGTTACTCCATCTTTGGTTACTGTTGGTCCACCCCACGACTTATCTAACACAGCATTGCGACCACGCGGTCCAAGAGTTGATTTAACTGCCTTGGAAAGCTTTTCAACACCTAACAACATCTTTTTTCGGGCTTCGATATCGAAAGCCAGTTCTTTTACTGACATTTTTGTTTGCTCCTGATGAGTATGGTCCTTTATGACCTCTTCTTTCTATTACACAGGCACAGTGCTTGTGACAACACATTTTATGTACAAATGATGCGCCAAAACAAAAATCCTAAACGCGTTTTTCGCTACTTTATGGGGTTTTCCCACCGCCAACGTTATTATTAGCAGCAATACGCCTGCCACGTTGGCAGACCATGAACCGCACTCAAACAGCGCAAACCGCATTAACTCAATCGTTTTTACTTATGAAAGAGGAGTGTTATCGTACAAAACGATGTGGGTGGGCACGTTTTTGTTAGTGGATTTCTATGGGCTAATCGGTCTTAACAGTTCTGTTAGTGCGGGAGGAGGAGTAATAAGTGCTTTCCTAATCCATAACACATTACGCAATAGGTAGCCAAGACCAACAACAATCAGGGTTAGACTCATCACCGTAATTATCAGTCCAAACATCGATAGGTTTGACTCCTCTGGAGATACAGCAATTAAAACTCTACCAATGATGACAACCACTAGCGCTGCGAGTAAATCATTCATTCTCTGCCTGCTACCTTGAGCTTGTCGGAACGCTCGGCTTCGCTGACCTAGTCGTGGGACAAGTTTACGAAAACCGGAAAAAACTAGCGCAGCGGCTATAACCGGAACACAGATCTCAAGAATCATCGTTACTGATGTAGTATTAAATTGACCAGAAAGCAAAACAATCGCTATTAAAATCATACTTACAGACCAAATAGCCAGCCCCAAAAAAGTCATCGCAATCCCCTGTTTGCATCCATGCAACTTATTGCTTTTGCACATCTTAATTATTGGCACTAAATTAAGAAGCGACACAAAGCCACACGCCGAACTTATCCACATAAATCCTGTTTGAGGAATTTGTCGAACAGAGTCGGGAATTGGAAGAGAATCTGGGGCAGTAGTAACTAACACTAAAACCGCAAGAATGGTTGACAGAAAATAAAAAAATACAATTCCAAAAATAGAATTTGCAATTAGTTTTTGATTATGAATTGGTTCAAGTCGTTGAGTTGTTGGATCAACCACTTCTATTATTGTCAATCGTATCGGTTTCCCGCATTCTGGGCAATCACCGTCTGCTGCTAAATTGCGTATGTCGTATCCACACCTTGAACATTGAAGCGAAAGTGCAACTCTCATCTGAGTGAGGTCAGAAGCGATTGGAGATTTTGGTTTGGATTCAGCAGTCATTTCAATTTGATTGTTATACTCGTAGTACTAAAGATAAAGCATACCCTAATTCAAAAAATTCAGGAACTACAGCAAAACATTGTCCTACGGACAGATAACACCTATGTCTGGAAAATTACGGTAATAACCATCATAATCAAGACCATAACCAACAACAAATTCGTCTTCGATGTCAAACCCAACATATTCACAAGGAACCGCCATTGCTGATGGAAGTTTCTTTCTTAACAGCACGCAAGATTGTATTGATTCCGGCTTAAGTAATTCTAGTTCTCTTCTAATTCTTGTCAATGTTTTCCCAGAGTCAAGAATGTCATCAACAAGTAACACGTGCATATTCTTAACCTCAGGAAGTTTTCCAAGCATTGGATCGTTATTGCTTTTTGTGCTTTTACCCATGTAACTACTAGCAGTCATGAGTTGTATCTGGATTTTCATTGGGAGATGGCGCATTAGATCTGCAACAAAAATTAAACTACCGGTCATTACCGCAACTAATGCTATTTCTTGTTCTCCAACTTCTTCCAAATTTTTGGTAATTGCTTCACCTAGTGCCCTGACTCTATCTGAAATTGAACCTCGAGCAATTAATATTCGATCGATATCTCTAATCATTTTATGTTCCTTGCATCCAATGAAGTGTTAACCAAGCAAATCCCAGAAGTGTAGAAAATGAAATTGCATCTGTCACCATTATTAAGAAAATTGCTGATGATTGTGCTGGATCCGCTCCAAATCGCTTCATCAGTAATGGAATTGCAGCACCTGTAAAAGTTCCAACGCCCATCGAAACAACCATCGCACACGCAAAAACTATTCCTAATCGAGTTGCTAATTCTTCGTTTCCAAATATCCACAACAAAATCGCAACACTAACTCCAATTGCAACTCCAGAAACTAATCCAACAAAAAGTTCTCTTCGCATCAAAGGAAAGATTCTATCTCGTCTTACTTCGTCAAGAACAATGCCGCGCAGAGTTACGGCAAGTGCCTGATGCCCTGCATTACCAGCAAGTGCAGCAATTAAAGGCATAAAAACTGCAAGTAGCGCAACTTCTTTTATTAGTGATTCAAACCCAAGCACAATATAAGTTGCAGGAATCATCATTACTGCGGAAACTATCAGCCATGGCATTCTTCCCCTTAACTTTTCTCCGATTCCAGAATAAACCGCTTCACCAGCACCAGCACCGACAGTTAATTGAACATCTTCGGTCTGTTCTTCCTCGATAATATCAATCACATCATCAACCGTAATTATCCCAAGAAGTCGTTGTGAGGAATCAACAACTGGCAACATCTCATAACCATATCTGTCAAACTCACGTGCTACTTGTTCTCTGTCTGTTTCGCTGTCCACAGCCGCAACCCTGTGTTCCATTGTCTCTTGAACAGATGCTTCAGACATGCCAATTAACAACGCTCTGAGACTTACAACTCCAACTAGTTCATCTCTGTTGTTGATTACAGGTAAATCTTGTACGTGTTCTGGTAATTCTCGTTCTCGAAGAAGTTCTACTACATCGGTAATTGTCATTTCTTCTGGTAGAGAAACAAAGTCGGTGGTCATTATTCCTGCCGCTGACTCTTCTTCGTAATCACAGAGTTGTCGAAGTTTTCTTGCGTAGCCAATTGGCATGGATACAAGTAATGGTTCAAGAGTTTGTTTATCCAATCCACGAATGATTCTTACAGCATCATCTGGAGCCATCAGGGTTAGTAAAGTAGCGGCATATTGTGTTCTATTATCTTGAGAGAGATCTTCAACCACTATAACTGCTAGTGGGTTTTCCATCTCGGCAAGTGCATCTGCAGCGGACTGGTCTTCCATTAATTCGATGACTTCAGCCGTTTCCTCGTCATCAAGATCTTCAAGAGTATCTGCTGCATCTGCTGCCTTTTGTTTAGCAACAGCAGTAGCAAGCGCGGAAACATCAATAGTGTGTGACATCAAATCCGCAACATGCTCGTCCTCTGGTGAGATGTTTTCTGGAAGATCTACGATTAATGAATCGTCTTTCGGCAGTTTTTCTGATGTCATAATGTTGATTGTACGTAGGCGTATTGTTTAGTGTTATTTTCTTGCCCGTCTCCTGGGTGGAACCCCAATACGAGTTCCTTCTCCTGTTGGCTCATCCTCGTCTGTCTCAAAACGTGGAAGCTTTTCTCCTACAAGCTTTACACCAGTAAAGTTATCGTGAATTATTTGAACTGCATCAGATGGCTCATCTACAATTGAAAACAAATCCAAGTCATCAGTATCAATCGTTCCAAAGTTTTCGGCAAGAGTTAATCTCATCCAGTCAACCAGAGAACTCCAATAATCACTCCCAACAAGGACAACAGGGAATGGCAGTATTTTTAATGTTTGCATTAAAGTTAAGGACTCAAAGAATTCATCTAAAGTCCCAAATCCACCAGGAAAAATTACAAAACCTCTTGCATATTTAACAAACATCACTTTTCTGATAAAGAAATATCTAAAATCCAATTCGATATTTTGATATTGATTTGCGTCTTGCTCTTTAGGTAATGTGATATTTAAGCCAACAGAAGTTCCCCCTGCTTCAAAAGCACCCTTATTGGCAGCTTCCATAATTCCCGGACCTCCTCCTGTAATAACACCAAAACCCGCTTTTACGAGTAATTCTCCACATTTGACTGCTGATTGGTAGTGTGGACTACTAGTTGGCATCCTTGCCGATCCGAAAACTGAAACAGCTGGTGGAAGTTTGCTTAAGGCGTCAATTGCCTCAACAAATTCACCTTGAATTCGTAGAACCCGCCACGCTTCTGAAGTAAGTGAACTATCTGGCATTTTAGCAAAACCCTTTGTTTGTTTGTAACCCCTTTGTTTGCAGTGGGTTACGGCGGTCGATTTGATTTAAAAACGCTTTTGTGGTAGAATAGCAGGGCTATGGCAACTCAAAAGACAATTAGAAAAAAGAAAACCACAAAACGCCCTGCTTCAAAGAAAACGGCTAAGAAAAAAGGGTCCACTAAGAAGAAACTTCCTAAGCTTGACCACTTTTCATCTGCTGTTAAGTACTTGTTTGAACAATCTGATTACGAAAGAATGCGAGTAGTTCAATACGACAAGGAGACCTTCAAGCTTGATAGGATGAAAGAACTTCTTGATGGACTTGGAAATCCACAAGATGAAGTCGCTCTAATCCACGTTGCGGGAACCGTTGGTAAGGGTTCAACGGTTGCAATGCTATCAACGATGCTTCGAGGAAACGGATACGTTGTTGGTACCTACACTTCTCCTCATCTAATTGATGTTAGAGAGAGGGTTGTAGTAAACGGAGAAATGATTAGCGAAGAATCATTCACCGAAACTCTCAGAGAAGTAGTTGAAATAGCAAACAAGAAAAAACTGACCCCAACATTTTTTGAGTTGATAACTTCTGTTGCATTTAAACATTTTGCAAACGAAGCTGTAGATATCGGAGTAATCGAAACCGGACTGGGTGGTCGTCTTGATTCCACAAACATAATCACTCCACTTATGACGCTTATTACAAAAATAGATCTCGACCACACAAACATTCTAGGATCAACTATTGAAGAGATTGCTCGTGAAAAAGCCGGTATTTTTAAGCCCTCTATTCCTGCAATAAGTGCTCACCAAACAAACGAGGTCTCTGATGTTCTCAAGGAATGTGCTGACTCAGCAAAGACCGAAGTAAAAATAATCGCAAGAGACATTGAGTTCAGTGGTAGATTTGGTGGAGGAGCTGATGGCAAACAACACACTCGTATTTGTGTGATTACTGAGGATTCTCAATATATGCACATTCCCGTTCCGCTAAACGGCGAACACCAAGCGTCTAATTGCGCTCTGGCAATTTCTGCTATCGATCAACTAAAAACTCTAGGGTACACCTTTGACAACCTGTCAATGTATAACTCTCTAGCAGAAACATTCATTGAAGGACGAATGGAAACTGTTTGGGAACGCCCAAAGATTATTGTTGATGGAGCGCATAATCCAATTGCACTACAAACACTGATTAAATCCATAGGTGCTCACATCCCTTACGACTCCATGGTTTGTATCTTTGGATGTTGCCAAGACAAAGACGTTGATGGAATGCTTGAGAAAATCTCTCTTGGTGCAGACAAGATAATTTTCACTAAAGCGAAGGGAAACCCTCGAGCAGCTGAACCAAAAATTCTACAAAAACAGTTTTCTGAAATTAGTGGAAAAATGACACAAGTAGCAGAAACGCTATCCGAAGCACTAGAAATCGCAGCTCAATCAGTTAGTCGAGATGATTTAATCTGCGTAACAGGCAGTTTCTACCTTGTGGGTGAAACCAAGTCACATCTGGACAACCTTGCATCAAAAAGATAATCCTGCGGTATCCTGCACCTTCTTATGAATTGCGAGAATGAAATTACCTCTACCCACAAATATGGGGGACTTGTGGCAAATGAAATTGAACCAAAGTGGCAGAAACGTTGGTCAAAAGACAATGTCAATCAGATTGACAACCCAGGTGATGACAGTTTTGATTCTTCTAAATCAAAGTTTTACTGCTTAGACATGTTTCCATATCCAAGTGGAGCCGGATTGCATGTAGGTCATCCAGTTGGATATATTGGAAGCGACATCATTTCAAGATTCAAGAGAATGAACGGGTACAACGTGCTTCATCCTATGGGATGGGATGCCTTTGGCTTACCGGCGGAACAATATGCAATTGAAACCGGTGTTCATCCTGCTGAAACAACCAAAAAAGCAATCAATACATTTAGAAGTCAGTTACAGAGAATTGGTTTTAGTTATGACTGGTCAAGAGAGTTCTCAACAATTGATCCAGAGTATTACAAATGGACACAATGGGTTTGGCTACAAGCATACAACTCTTGGTATGACGCTACAGAGAAAAAAGCAAAACCAATTAACACACTAATAGATGCACTTAACTCTGGTGATATGGAACCTAGTGATGGTATCTGGAACGAGATGAGCAAGCAAGAAAAAATCTCGTATATCAATAACCATCGGCTTGCTTATCTAGGTACTCAAATTGTTAATTGGTGCCCAAAACTTGGAACCGTTCTGGCAAACGAAGAGGTTATTGATGGTCTTAGTGAGCGTGGTGGATTTCCAGTTGTTCGAAGACCTCTTAAACAATGGATGTTCAGAATTACTGCTTTTGCTGATCGTCTACTTGATGATTTAAAGGGACTCGACTGGCCGCAGTCCACTTTACGTATGCAAGCAGAATGGATTGGTCGTAGTGAAGGGGCTGATGTCGATTTTCCAATTAACAATCAAAACGAATCCATTCGTGTCTACACAACTAGACCTGACACTATCTTTGGTGTCACGTTTATGGTACTTGCCCCCGAACATCCACTGGTTGACAAACTGGTTGCTTCTCCACCACAAGAGTGCGATGGAGATGAACTTAAAAAGTATGTAAACAACGCAAAAAACAGAGCTGATGTTGACAGAATGTCAGATACAAGAGATAAGTCAGGTGTCTTTTCGGGTCTACACGCAACTAATCCAGCAACTGGAAACCCTATCCCAATTTGGGTTGCTGACTATGTTTTGATGGGATACGGGCATGGTGCAATTATGGCCGTTCCAGCACATGATCAGCGTGATCATGACTTTGCAGAAGCACATGGAATAGAAATAATCGAAGTTGTAAAACCGCTTGAAGAAACAGATGGCTGTTTCTCTGGTGATGGAATTTCTATTAACTCTACTAGCGAAACACTTACGATCGATGGGTTACAAACAGAAAAAGCAAAGCAAAAGGTTATTTCATGGCTTGAAGAAAGTTGCATTGGAACTGCAAGGGTAAATTACCGTTTACGCGACTGGCTTTTTTCTCGTCAACGATACTGGGGTGAACCGTTTCCGATTGTCTTTGATAATGAGGGAAATCATTATCCTGTGAGCGAGAATAACCTACCAGTTATCCTGCCAGACTTAGATGACTACACGCCCGTTGAATCCGACGATCCTGCTCCACTTCTTAGAAAAGCAACTGATTGGCTTAATACAACTGCAGGTGAAGCTGGTGTTGATCCAGTTGTATTATCACCAGATACTCCTGTAATTAGAGAAGCCAATACTATGCCGGGATGGGCTGGTTCATGCTGGTATGAAATTCGATTTTGCAGCCCTCGCTGTAGTTCAAGATTTGTAGACAAAGAATCTGAAAAATACTGGATGGGAAATGGCGTGGACTTGTATATCGGTGGAGCAGAGCATGCTGTACTGCATCTGCTTTATGCAAGATTCTGGCACAAAATGTTATTCGATCTCGGTCACGTCTCTTGCGGTGAGCCGTTCCAAAAAATGTTCCACCAAGGACTGCTAACAAGTTTTTCTTATCAAAGATTAAACAAGTCATTAGTGCCTACTGATCAAGTTGAAGAACGAAACGGAAAATACTTTGAAATTGAATCTGGTGAAGAAGTAGAACAAGTTGTTGCAAAGATGAGTAAATCTCTAAAGAATGTAATAAATCCAGATGATGTAATCGCACAATACGGTGCTGACACACTGCGTTTATACGAGATGTATATGGGGCCACTAGAAGCGTCTGCTCCGTGGAACACTCGGGATATTGTTGGTGTGCATAGATTTCTACAACGTGTTTGGCGACTTGGAATTGATGAAGAAACTGGGGAACTAAATAATTCTCTTGTAGAAGAATCTAACGACGATATTGAACGCGCTTTACATGCAACTATTGCCAAGGTAACCGAAGATATCCCCAATCTCTCCTACAACACTGCAATCGCTTCGATGATTGAATTTGTTAACACTGCAACATCTTCTAATAAAGTAACAACAGATCAACTCAACAGGTTTTTGAGATTACTCTCTCCATTTGCTCCACACATTACCCAAGAAATGTATTCAAAAATTGGCGGAAAGGAATACATCTCAAAAGCAAGTTGGCCTTCATTCGATTCTAAAATTCTTGTTGCTGAAGAACTTGATATACCTGTTCAAATCATGGGAAAGGTTCGCGGGCGAGTAAAGGTTCCAAATAATGCAAGAGACGAAGAGGTTGAAAAAATTGCTTTGGGCAACCAAACAATTAATGATCAACTTGAAGGCCTAACAATCAGAAAAGTAATAATCATTCCAAACAAAATTATCAACATAGTTACAAATTAAGAAATAAAAAATGACAAACGAATTTAATATTATTGATTTTTCACCTCTTTCAAAAGATCGTCCTTGGGAATTACAGCAACCCACTCCGACTGATCTTCGCGCTGTAATCTCTGGTGAAACGCAACCAACAATGGAGTATGTAACTAAAGCAATCGCAACGTTTGTAGGAGAAGCTATTGAAGCAGAATTGGTGACACCGCCTAGCGATGAAATACCTTGGGCTACAAGAGTGAGGGTTGAGGGACTTCCAACAGACATTATCATCTGGGTAGAGCCACTAGTTGAAGCTGCTAGAGATGCTGCCGAAATTGAATCTGGATGCATTCTTGCTCTGCAAACCGTTTTACATAGCGGTGATCCTTTAACACACTTCTCAAATTTAATGCGACTTCTTGGTGGTGCAAATTTAAGTATTCATAGCGTTTGTGATTTAGCAACTGGGCGTTGGTTCCCACAAGATATTTTGGAACAAGTTTTTGTGAGCGATGAAGTTGAGCCACCAGAAGAAATTTTGTGGATTACTCGCTTAGTAGAAGCACCAGAAGACGCAGAACCAGAAGATCGTTGGTGCTGGGTTTCAACTTATGGACTCAACCGATGTGGTCGAGTTGAACTTGAGATGCTTGGCGTTCCTGCCGTGTACACTTCGGAAGCGGTTCACATCGTTGATGGTCTTGCGGCACTCACACTAGAAACGTCACTCCCACCGGAAGGACAACCGATGTCTCTTGGGTCAAACCTTCTGGTCTCATTGATGAGTTGCGAAAAGGCGATTTCAATGCTTCAAGATGGCATGCCAGGTCTAGAAGACCGTAGTACCCCAACAGTTGTAATAACTAGTTCCGACTCAACTTCTATCTATCCAAAAGATGCTGTTGACATCTTGCATCTTGGTGAAACTTCAGTCATAAAAACATTAAGATCAACCGAACGTAGTGCAAAACTTGCACAAGATAAGTGGGAACTGTTGCTAAAGGCATCAGGTCAGATTGGTGAAAGTGAACATGCGGGATGTATGGTTCAAGTGCCCTGGGCACAGATTGATGATGAAGAATCACCACGAGAATACCTCTGGTTTAGGGTTATTAAAGTAAATGGTGAAGAGGTTGTTGGAGAACTTGCTCACGAACCCGACCTAGTAAAAAATCTTACTGAAGGTCAAAAAGAAAACATTACTAAAACTGACGTGACAGATTGGGTTCTTATGACTCCAGTTGGTCCGATGGGTCCCGGAGATTCAGATGCCATCGATGAGTTTTTGACTCAGTTTAAAAGTTGAAGGATCATGTAAATCAAGCCAGAGATTAACGCAAGCACCACACAGAAAAATGATATTCTCGCTGTAATTGGATGTGTTTCCAACGGCTCATATTCTGAATTATCATCATCTCCTAGCCCAAGTTCGTCCCAATCAATATCAATGGAATTGTGTTTGTTTTCGAGTAAAACTCGCCTTGCTATTTCAACATCCTCTCGCATCACCTGTAGTGGAACCCCTAGACGACCTGCTGAAAGACCAACTCCAACTCCAATAGTTGGGGTAGCAAACACAAACGCTTCAATCCCATTATCACGCAAAACAATTGCCAATATGTTCGCTTCAAATTCTGTAGGAGGACAAACGAGTGTTATCAAATCTTTGCTCATGAGAAACTCTCCTCGTCACCCATTTGCGGTTGTATAACATCTATCACTCTTTGTGCTCTCGGTTCAAGCCACTTCAACTTTTTTTCAACCATTCTTAAAAATGAAGATCCTCTGACTCTTCCAAAACTACCTGTTTTGTTGATCGGAATAACACTTTCAACAATCAGGGCTTCTGCCATCAGTGATGGAACAATAGATCGCTCTGAAGCCATCAAGGGTGTCTTAGTAAATTGATCGTATGCTTGGACCATTGATTGGATAGTGTGACCTCGGAATGTTTCTGGCCAGTTTTCAACATCTTCTGCTTCTCCCATCCTCATCGAAAATTGCAATACACCGTTTGCAATATCTGTAATTCTGTGATCTACACGAAGTGAGTCGAAGTCGATTACTGCAATAATTTCTCCATCTTTGTATAGAGTGTTTCCGGGATGCCAGTCACCATGAACAATTGTTTTTGGCAGTGAGGGAAAGCCAGCTCGTTCGATTGTGTTATTTGCAACTTTATATTGGTTATGTAAATAATCGACGGTCTTGTCAATTCCTTTAAGGTGTTCTGAATCCTCGTGTTTTATCAACACCTCAGTAACACCAGAAATAACCTTCAACATATTTGAACCCTGATGAAAGGACTTTTTCTTAACCGATGGTTCTTCTGAAAAATCATTAAGGATATCGTGAAAATGAGCCAATATTCTTCCGGACTCTGCAGCTGCTGGATTTGATTTATCAAACCTCTTTCCAAACATAAAGCTGAAAAGTTCATAGATTCTTCCGTCGTGTTCGACTAATGTTTCGCCATCAACTGCTTCCACTAATCCAGCGACTGGAAAACGGTGTTCTGCTAGAGTTCTTTGTACTGCGTGCGCAAAAGATACTTGACTAATACCATCGCGACCAAGAGCACGACGTTTTAGTAAATATTTCCCTTTAGTTGTCCTAACAAGTACTTTGGCTGCTCGACGTGATCCTTTTTTATACTCTGAGATAAGTTCAATTGAACCGATGCTATACCTACTCAATACAATCGCTAAATCATGCCCTGAAATTTCTTCTGCTACAGTTGAATCGTCAACTAGGGGTCCAAGCCGGATAGTTTTATCAATATTGTCTGATTCGTTTGACACATAGATATTTTACGGGGGACTGTCACAAAGTAAAAGACACAAAAAAACAGTTAACTAAATAGAAATACGGGGTAACAGTCCCTTTATCTCCAAACTGAACTACCTAATCCCGCAAAACTCATTCAATTATTCTTGAAAACTGGTTCAAGTATCGGTAGTGTTACTCAGCATTCTGGACTTGTTCTTTGATACGATCGATAAAACCTTTTATTTCCACAATCCGTCTACTTGTTTCACCATCAAGGCATTTACTTGCAATTGTGTTCGATTCTCTGAGCATTTCTTGTGCTAAAAAATCTAGCGTTCTGCCAATTGGGTCTCCATTTGAATCATCAATCAGTTCATTAAACTGGTCGAGGTGCCCACTCAAGCGAGAAATTTCTTCTGCAATATCTGTCTTTTCAGCAAATATGGCTACCTCTCTTAACAAGTCAGGTTCTTCCACGCTCTTACCAACTTCTGCGAGCAAAGATTCCATTCTTTGTCGCAATCGATTTTGATACTCAGAAACAATCTGTGGAGCACGCTCCTTAATAAAATCAAGGTGCATTCCTATCTTTGAAAGTTGAGAATGCAAATCCTCAGATAATGATTTACCCTCTCGTATTCTCATCTCTAATAAACTGTCACACGATTCTCCCAGAAGTTTTACCAAGGATGACTTAACTCTTTGTGTAACCTCTTCATCCGAATCATTCGTTAAAACACCTTGTAAGTTTAGCAATCTGGATAAATCAATTTGTGTGCTCTGGTCTATTTCCCTAAGTTGATTAATGTAGTTATTTAGCACGTCTACATTAATTGTGGCAAGACCTTTGTCAGAATTATCAATAAACTTCACGCTTACAGTAATACTACCGCGAACAATTTGTTTGGAAATATATGAATCAATCTCCTGCTCTAAACTTTGCAGTTGTTCTGGTAACCGTATGTTCGATTTGTAAAACTTATTATTTACAGATCGGATTTCTACTTGTAACGAAACGCCATCTTCGCGGATTGATGCGCTGCCGAAGCCGGTCATCGAACGAAGCATGTTTAATTTTCACCGTCCGTATTAGTGTCCGTTGTTACTGGTGTTGCTGGGGCTGGTGTTGTATCGGTTGATATAACTGCCGGTGCAACTGGATCTTCTTCAATTACTGTTTTACTCTCAACAAGATTTAGAGCAACAGCAAGACATAGAAATAGTATAAAGGAAACAACAGTCATAACGGTAAGAGCATCTCCAACTCTTCCTCCAAAGACAGTGTCGGTTCCACCTCCACCTGCTCCTCCAAATGCTGAGGCGAGTCCTCCGCCCTGCGGACGTTGAACAAGAATAATCAAAATCATTGCAACTGCAACGACTATTAGTGCGATTGTAAGAATAAGAAATGTATTGTTCATTTCATTGTTTCCATAATTATTTGTTACGTGTCACAAGAAGCCGACACAATAGCATTAAACGAATCCGCAGAAAGAGCAGCACCACCAACGAGGGCACCGTCAATATCTGGGCAAGAAAATAAATCTACTGCATTATCTGGTTTAACAGATCCACCATATTGAATTCGTACATCGCTAGCAATCTGCTCATTAAATAAATCTTTAAGCGACTCTCTTATGGCTTTGTGGACTTCCTGAGCATCTTCGGGACTAGCGGTTTTACCTGTTCCAATAGCCCAAACTGGTTCATAAGCAATTACTACCTTAAACATTTGAGATTCATCAACATCACGTAATCCCGATTTCAATTGCCCCAAAACAACATCTAGGGTATTACCCGATTCCCTTTGCTCAAGCGTCTCTCCAACACAGAGTACTAATTGAAGGTCACAATCGACGACTGCTTTTGATTTTTTCGAGATGAGTTCGTCTGTCTCAAGAAGAATATGCCGTCTCTCGCTATGACCAACCAAAACGCTGACTACTCCAATCTCTTTTAACATCTTTGCGCTAACTTCACCAGTAAATGCACCTGATTCTTCATGCCAAATATCTTGTGCGCCAAGAGCTACCGTTGAGCCAGATACAACTGAGTCAATTGATTGGATATATGGAAATGGTGGATAAACAACAACATCACAACAATCCAGTGAATCGGATGCATCAGCAACAGCTCCAGCTAAAATCATTCCTGAGCCGAGGTCTGTGTTCATCTTCCAATTGCCACCAATAATAGGTCTTCGTTTCGTCATCTGAGCCGCACAGGATACCAGAAACGAGGTCTTTTTATAGTATTCCGCTAGGATAGAGTACAATCCTTGTTTTCAACCCCTTTAAGCATGGCAGGGATAGATTCACAATGCATATAACTGCAACCGAAGTAAGAAATAGCTTTATAGATTTTTTTGCGAACAAGTGTGGACACACAGTTGTTCCTTCAGGTTCGGTTATTCCACATAACGACCCAACCCTTCTTTTCACTAACGCAGGTATGAATCAATTCAAGGATGTCTTTCTTGGTAGAGGAACTAGAGATTACAAACGGGCTGTTAACACTCAAAAATGTATTCGAGCCGGTGGAAAACATAACGATTTGGACGATGTTGGAACAGATACCTACCACCACACCTTTTTTGAAATGCTTGGTAATTGGTCATTCGGCGATTACTTCAAAGCAGAAGCAATTAAGTGGGCTTGGGAATTATTTACAGAAGTTTGGGGTCTAGATAAGTCACGTATATACGTAACAGTATTTTCTGGAGATGAACAAGATGGACTTGAAGCAGATGTCGAAGCAGAAAATATGTGGAAAGAGTTGACTGATATAGACCATTCACATATTTCTAGGTGGGATCGAAAGGATAATTTTTGGGAAATGGGCGAAACGGGGCCTTGCGGACCTTGCAGCGAAATCCATTATGACTGCACGCCAGAAAAAAATGGTGGGCACTTGGTCAATAAGGATAATCCAAATGTAATTGAACTTTGGAACCTTGTATTCATCCAATTTAACCGAGGAGATGATGGATCATTAGCTCCCCTTCCAAATAAACACGTTGACACTGGGTTGGGACTTGAACGCATCGTTCGGGTTTTACAGGGAAAAACAAGCAACTACGACACTGATTTGTGGACACCAATTTTCGATGCGATTCAAGAACATACTGGTGTAAAAAAGTATAGCGAATCACTAGAAGACCACACTGACATTGCGTACAGAGTTCTTGCCGATCACACCAGATGTCTTTCTGTAGCAATTGCTGATGGGGGTAGACCTGGAGCTGCTGGTAGAGAATATGTATTGCGAAGAATATTGCGAAGAGGTGTTCGTCATGCTCATCAAACCCTTGGAGTAGATGGCCCACTTCTATACAAACTTGTTCCATCTGTTGTTGAAACACTTAGCGATGTGTTTCCTGAACTAAAAGAACAACAAGATAACATTGCTCACATTATTAAAGATGAGGAAGAAAGTTTTCTCACAACTCTTGACAGAGGAATTGACTTGTTTGAAAAATCTATTCAAGAAGGTGACGGAAAAATAATTGATGCAAAAAGCGCCTTCGAACTTCATGACACTTTTGGTTTTCCAATTGACTTAACAGAGGTTATGGCTGAAGAACGGGGAATATCTGTTGATATGGATGGGTATGGAAAGTTGATGGAAAAAGCAAGAGTAAGATCGAGGGCAACCACTGAGACAGAACAAAAAATGCACCTTCCTCCCGAGGCGATGGGGAAACTAAAAGAGTTAGGCGTGCTTCCAACAGATGATTCTAAGAAATATGGAACTGGCATTTCAATGGCTCATGTTAGAGGAATCTGGAACGGCAAGGAATTGGTTGGAAAAGTAGATGATTCAATGGTGTTTGGAATTATTTTGGACAAAACTCCTTTCTATTCTGAGGCGGGGGGACAAGTTGGAGATGTAGGTCACATTGTGATAGAACGGTCAACAAGCCAGAACAGAGGCCAATTCAATGTAGAAGACACTCATAAATACGGTGATTATGTGGTTCATATAGGACACATTACAGAGGGCGTCATAAGTTCAGGCGATGAAGTTACTGTCTCTGTTAACGAGAAAAAGCGAGAGAAAATTATTGTTAATCACACCTGCACTCATTTATTAAACCTCGCCTTGAGGAATGTCTGTAAAGATGAAGTGCATCAACGAGGATCCCTAGTAGATTGGGACAAATTAAGGTTCGACTATTCTCAATCTCATCCACTGACTGATGAGCAACTTCTGCAAATTGAATCATTCGTAAACGCATTCATAAAACAAAATACTATTGTTGATTTTGACGATGTTCCATTAAAACTTGCACAAAGCATAAACGGGGTTCGCGCAGTATTTGAAGAACAATACCCAGATCCCGTTCGGGTTGTAAGCATTGGTGCAACAGTTAAAGAACTACTTTCTAATCCAACAAACGAAAAATGGAGTGATTGTTCTATAGAGTTTTGCGGAGGAACTCATCTAAAAATTTGCGGTGATGCAAAGCATTTTGTGATTATTAACGAACAAGCACTTGCTTCTGGAACTAGGCGAATTTTTGCACTTACAGGCGTTTCAGCAATTGCTTCACACGATGCGGGTGTTTCGTTTTTGAATCAAATTGACGACTTAAACCAACTTAATGGTGACTCTTTTATTCGCTCTTTCAACGATATTGTAAAAATGGTAGACGAATTAACTCTGTCGCAGGCAGTAAGACATTTAGCAAAATCGAAATTAAAAGCTCTGCATGGCAAAGTAAAAGAAATACAAAAACAGACAGCATCTTCTCGCAAAGACCACGTTCTTGATCAGGCAAGGTTAATTGCTGATTTAGATGAAAATATCATCGTTGCTACAATTAATGGTGCAGACAAGGATTCAATGATGACAGCACTTGATGCAGTAAGATCCAAAAGACCTGAAGGTGCTGCACTTTTATTCACAGCAAACAATCATGATAAAAAAGTCATTATCGTTGCTGGAGTAAGTAAAACAATGATTGATAAGGGGCTAAAAGCAGGCGACTGGGTTAAGGTTGCTGCAACCACTTGTGGTGGTGGCGGCGGGGGTAGACCAGATACTGCACAGGCCGGTGGAAAAGAGCCAAACAAAATCCCCGAAGCGATGGATAAAGCAAAAGAGTTTGCAAACAAGGTAATATCATGAGTGAAGAAAAGAAGAAGGAAGACAATCAGGACGATGGGATACCTCACCTCGTTACTAATTTACAACCAATTAATAGCCAAGTAGGCGATCATGTTTTGACTGCACTTGAACATGAAGACATCGTTGCTGTTTTAACTACAGTTACCGGTTCAAAGAACGGCCAGCAGGTTGTTTCAATTCCACTTACTGGTGAACATCTTCAGCAAGTTCATGGATTAATTGAAGAAATCCACGAAAGTGATGAACCAGAAAGAGTTCCATGTGTGGGATTTCATTGTTTTGTTAACCAAGATGACGCGGACACGAAACCAGAGTAACCAATTTCGATGCTACTGGCACACAAAGGGAATCCTCTATCCCAAGTTCTTGTCACTTAAAAAGAAACACAAAACAAGCCCGTAATTGGATTACTGTTAGGTCTACACAGAACCATTGGGTGAAACAGTCAACTTGGGAAGTTTATACATAACCCTCCAAGTGCCTAACATGGCAAGAAGTGTGCACCAAGTTACTGATCCAGTTTCTAAGACGGCGTGCCCCGCTACGTTTCCTATAAAACCTTTTGTTGAAAGTGTTCCATAGAAAAACATAATTATTAGTATTGTTGCTATCAACTTATCTCTGTACTCCCACAGATAATATCTAACCATAATTGTTGCGGGTAACAAAAGAACAAAAAAATGCGCTTTGCTGCTCATTGGAGATATTAAAAGCATACCGCAAACTATCATCGAGCCCTCGCAAAACCTTCTTAGTGGAGTTGGTGATTTGACTGGTCTATAGAGTGCTAAAACAATAATCCCAAAAACTACTAGTCGAGAGATTAACACAAGCAATTTAATGCTTCTTTGAGATAGTTCAATTATGCAAACACCGACAGCATCATTGTTCCAACTTGGGGGTTCTGAAAACAACCTAGTAATTGTTCCAGCTAAACTTTGGTTTAGTTGATTCCAGTTTGTCCAATTGCCCACTCTTACTGTGCCATCAACTTGGTTTAATGAATTTGTAACTATTGAAAACCAATATCCACTCCAAGAACCAACATCTCTTGGGAAGAAAATGTCTGGTAGTTCAAAAGCAACAACAGTTACAATTGCCATTACAATCGCTGCTTTCCATCTTCTTTGTAAAAGCAAAAAAGGCAAAAACAAAAGTGGAGTCGCCTTACATGCCGCTGCGACTCCAATTGAAGCACCGCCTCTTCCTTCTTTTCCTATTGCCCAATAACTTAATGCCAGAATAATAATTGCAGAAATTAATATGTCGTGGCTATAGTTCTCAATTGGAGAGGTAACGTGCCTACCGGCAACTAAGGCAACCAATATCCAATAGAGTAAAGAACTTTTAGAAGAATGATCTCCAACGATATATTTCTGGATAGTTGAAAATATAAAAACAAGTAAACAAGCCATTACTCCAAAAACCATGAATCGTTGCATTGAGTCCCCAAATTCACAAAACGGTATATAACTTGAAACTAACAGAGGTGGATATGCCATTGCAGGGACTCCCTCTGGATTTCCTCCATTAATCATTGTTGTTGCTGCTTGGTCGTATAACACAAGCATGAATTGAGTGCTTTTCCAGCCATAGATAAGTGCCAAACCAATCCAAACAGAAATCACCCCAGTGAGATATTTCAACCAGTTTTTATGTTTCGGCATGAAGTTGGAATCATACCTCACAGCGAGAGGGGTCTCGGCTACGATGCTTATATGAAATCATTATTCGATATTTCACTAGCACAGTGGTCATTGCATAGAGCCCATCAAGATGGGTACTTAAAACCAATTGATTTTCCTCAAGTCGCCAAGGAGCAGTTTGGACTTAAAGCGGTTGAATATGTAAACTCTTTTTTCCCCGACAGAAAGCCAAGCCCTGAGTTTGTCAAAGAATTGTCTGATAGGTGCAATGATGTCGGTGTAACTAGTTTACTTATCATGTGTGATGGAGAGGGGCACCTTGGAGATTCAAATAAAAAGTCAAGATTAACCGCTATAGAAAATCACTATAAATGGATAGACGCCGCTGTTGATCTAGGTTGCCATTCAATTCGTGTAAATGCCCAATCAGAGGGTAGTTTTGAAGAGCAACAAAAATTGGCTGCTGATGGTTTAAGAAAACTAACAGAGCATGGTGATTCGAAAAAAATAAATGTTATCGTTGAGAACCATGGTGGACTAAGTTCAAATGGCGAATGGCTCGCGGGTGTAATGAAGTTGGTTGATCATCCAAGGTGTGGGACTTTACCTGACTTTGGCAATTTCATTCTTGACTGGAATACAAGAAAAGAATACGACAGGTATAAGGGAGTATCAGAGTTGATGCCCTACGCAAAGGCAGTCAGCGCAAAGTCACATGATTTTGATGTCAGCGGTAATGAAACTCATACTGACTATGGAAAAATGCTCGGTATCGTTCTTGATTCAGGTTATCGTGGGTGGATAGGTGTTGAATATGAGGGGAATAATATTGGTGAGTTTGAGGGAATAATACGAACAAGGGATTTACTGCAAAAAATAAGAGAGCAAAGAGAAAATTCATAAATGAAAGCAATTTTAATAAACAGGGAAGGAACTCCTGTTGCAGAAAACATCATTGTTGGAACGTGGAACGATTTATCTCCAAAACAAAACGAAGTTGTTGTTAAGACAGAGGCATCTGCATTAAACCACCTTGACCTTTGGGTCGGAATTGGTATGCCGGGTCTTGATCTAATTTATCCCAGAATTAGCGGATCAGATGGATGTGGCATTATTTCTGCTGTTGGGGAAAATGTAGATGAATCATGGATTGGAAAAAGAGTTCTACTAAACGCTGCAGTAAGACAACCTGAACCTGTTTTGCCTAATTGCTCTAACACCCAACAAGATATAAGAATGATTGGCGAACATGACAATGGTACAAATGCTGAATATTTTGTAGCTCCAGTTGAAAATGTTTTACATGTTGGAGATGTTGACCCAGTAGAAGCAGCTGCTTTTGGACTTGCTCATTTAACCGCTTGGAGAATGTTGGTTACACGCTCTAAATTAAAAGCAGGCCAGCACGTATTAATTACTGGTATTGGAGGCGGTGCGGCTTTGGCAGCATTTACTATCTGTAAACATTTTGGTTGTAAAACCATTGTGACTTCAAGACATCAATGGAAACTTGACAGAGCACTTGAACTGGGTGCAAACGAAGTTGTACTCGACAGTGGCGAAGAT
Source organism: Phycisphaerales bacterium (assembly GCA_030748805.1). The sequence goes on from JASMLG010000010.1 coordinate 70,756, forward strand.
TGGTCACGAGAAGTCCGGAGATTAACTTTCAAGCGAGGGGTTGATCTTTGTGTTGATTCTGTTGGTGGTTCCCTTCATCACCCTTGCATCAAATCACTTGCTCGTGGTGGAACACTTGTAACTTGCGGCTGCACAGCTGGAGCTGCACCAAAAACGGATCTAGCTCGAATATTCTGGAACCAACTTTCGATACTCGGTTCAACTATGGGTGATATGGAAGAATTCAAAGAGGTCATCTCATTGTTTAAAAATGGCATGAAGCCAGTTATCGATTCAATTTACGATGCAGATGATGCAAAGTCCGCATTTGCACTATTAGAATCCGGCGAACAGTTCGGCAAAGTCGTTTTGAAGTGGGAGTAACACAAATCTGAAACAGGCGACCCTTCATGGGTCGTCGATGGAAGACGACAACGCCACAGTGCAATGCAGCAAGTCCAATGATGGAAAGAGGTGTTGAATCGAGATCCAGCGAGAGTGAAACTGGCATATCACTCAGTGGACGCAAGCGAATTGCTTTGTGGCGCGGAGTCTGAAACAGGCGACCCTTGATGGGTCGTCGATGGAAGACGACAACGCCACAATGCAATGCAGCAAGTCCAATGAGTGATAGGACAGAGGAACTCGAGCCCAAAAAACAACTGCCCTCATCTCCAATGAGGGCAGTTGCGGCTGAGTATTATAATCTGCAAAGCAGAAGGTTTTGCCATCACCTTATCCATCCTTGAACAGGTAGGCAAATACGGTGTCTAACACCGCTTTAGAAAGAACGTTATGCAGTTCTTCTATTGAATAGTGAAAGTACGATGACGAGGGCGATTAAGCCAACAAATCCGCCAGCGCTAAACTCTGTAACCATAGCCATTAAACGGCCGACCATGCCGCCCCAGAATCCTGATGCATCACCGAAGATGATTTGAACAAGTACGCCTACGGCGATGAAAATTAGCATGAGGTCAATAAAGCCCCAAGCCCATGATTTGATAGTATCTAGTGCATTTTTCATAAAAGAGATCTCCTTAGTTTCCTAACCCAGCCTGTTGTGGCCTCACTAGCCATCCCTGACAATTGATGGACCACAACGCGGGTCCTTGGGATTCCCCACTTATCGGCAAAAGCAAAGAAATCACCACAAAGATACATGATTTTCTATAAGCAAAACTTGGCGGTTCGACCACAACCCCTTATTTCACAATCAGTTACGGATTTGCACCTTTTTTAAAATTTTATGCTTCCCCAGCTTTATTTAGTGGCATTTCTTTGCAAAACCAGCTCATCACAGCATTTTGTATATCTTTTTCCACCGTATCTGCATCATTTGATGAATCAATAACACAGTATTTATTTGGCATTCTATTTGCCTGATCTAAAAAACCCTCACGAACTTTTTCGTGGAACATTTTCCCTTTCAGTTCCATCCTATCTAGTAGTGGATTCAAGCGACCCGTTGCGGTTTCATCATCAATATCAAGGATTAGGGTTAAATCCGGCCAATGCCCAGAAACAGCAACCTCAGCTACTTTTTGTATCCACTCAACCGGTAAACCTCCTGCTGCGCCCTGATATGCCAATGTAGCACTTACGAAACGGTCTGCTACTACTAATTCTCTTCGTTTCATGGCTGGGACTATTTCCTGCTCCACAAGTTGGGCTCGGCTAGCCATATACAGAAGCATTTCGCACTGAATTGTCATTCCTGCATTTTCTGGGTCTAGTAGTACTTGTCGTATTTGTTCGCCAATCTTTGTCCCTCCGGGTTCACGAACTTCACACACAGTTAAACCATGCCCTGTACACCATTTAACAAACCTCTGTAATTGAGTGGACTTCCCAGATCCATCAGGTCCATCAAACACTATAAATTTACCTGCTAAAGCTGCAGCAATTTTATTCATGTGTTGCACTATCGTGTCTTGAGTCCAACTTAGCAAGGGGCAACTGACACCTTGAACACAGAATCAATCATCTTCCCTGCCGCAAATGTTGAATCACACGCCACACCCCTAGGGTACCGGCGAAAATGTATCCAATTAGACCTAGGGTTGCCCGCAAATCCATTGTGCCAGCACGATTTGCAAGAACCATAATGGATGACCCAACTATTAGCGCAGAAATAATCATTGCCCAACTAACGTTCTTTGAAGATCTATCAATTGCATCTGTCATATCGTCCAAAGAGTCAACATCCATTTTAAAACGAACTTTGTTTCTTCGTAATCGATCTAACATTCTTGTCGCATCGTCAGGTAGTCGTTCTGCAAGTTGTGCCCAAAGTTGAGCTGAAGCAACGCTCCTATCCTTAATTGCCTTAAACCCTAGTTGTGACTTTACTAACTTTTCGATTGGTAGTTGCGCATAATCCACCAAATTAAATTTTGGCGACATTTCTTTTCCAACTCCTTCGATAGTTATTAGAGCTTTAATAAGCAAAATTAAATCACCAGGACACTTAATGTTGTTCTTGCGAAGCCCGTCTAAAAACGCGGTCAACATGCTTCCCATATCAACTTCACCCAGCGGACCTTCGGTAAAACGCTCTACAAAATCCTGTAAATCTTTTCTTAGTGTTCGTTCATCAACATCGTCGATTGTAATATCTGCGAGACGTAAAAACGATTTGGTTACAGTATCTATGTTGTTTTCTGATACTCCATAAAGCAACATTGCCAAATCCTTGCGCATTGACTCTTCCACTCTTCCAGTCATTCCACAATCGATGAAGCAAAGTTTTTGCTCTTCAAGTACAAAAATATTTCCAGGATGTGGATCTGCGTGAAAGAAGCCAATTTCGAGTGTTTGTTTTACTACTGCGTGAGCGCCGTTTGCAACAATTCTGTCGCGTTGCTCTTGGGTGTAGTTTGCCTTTTTCCACTTTGTTAGTTCGGTGCCTTTAACTTCTTCTATTACAAGAATGCGTTTTGTTGAAAGATCTGAAAAAACTTTGGGAAATTTAGTTGTGTCATCAGAAGTCATTTCCGCTAACATTTTTGTGCTGTCTGCTTCATGACGCAAATCTAATTCGTGACCAAGCGCTTCAGAGAAAGTGTCAATTACTTCTTGTGGATTGAATCCGAGTTGTGTTCCATGGCTTTTAAGCAGCGAAGCAACTGTTTCAAGAAGTTGTAAATCCGACTTGACAATTTTCTCTATGTTTGGTCGCAAAATTTTGAGAACAACTTTTTCATCCGCTTTTGTTACTGCTCTGTGAACTTGAGCCATAGAGCCATCACCAATCGGTGTCTCTTCGATTGAAGTGAACATCTCTTGATAAGACGTGCCATATTCTTTTTCGAGTTCTTCCCTGATATCGTCCCAAGGTACTGTTGGGCAACTATCCTGCAAATTAGCAAGTTCGGCAGACCAGTCGGGAGGAACTAAATCTGGTCTCATACTCAACACCTGACCAAGTTTCATAAAAGTAGGACCTAGTTCCTCTAGTGCCAATCGAAATCTTACTGGTGCAGGTTTTTGCTCAGCTTCGTGAATTTTTTTGAATTTTCCAAGAAATTCACCTAATTTTGTATCCCTTATGACCTCTCCGAAGCCAAATTTTGCGGCTACAGAGACGATTTCCCTCATTCTGGGAAGGTTACGAATGATTTTTGTTGTTGGCATGGAGAAATGGTACCTTGTTTGAAAAAAAAATACCAAAAATCGTTGACCATTACTCTGTTTCGCGCATAGTAGTAAAGATGACACCAAATACAAGAAAAGAACGGCTCGAAAGATTATTGTCTATAAAAAGGCATAAAGTTGCTGTACATACTTTTAAGTCGCCATTTCATTGTTTCATCTGTTCATTTACTTGTTTTTTGAACGGCGACTTTAGGACCTCAACAACGTATTTCACTACTGCGATGAACCTAATTTGGACAAACATCGTAAATCCCAAAGCGGGAGCAAATCGGAAACTCTGAGTAAAAACTCAACTAAACACCGACAAGCCCCGCCAAACAAGGACGGGGCTTTTTTTAAGAACGAACAGAATAATGAACTCACCAATCCAAAACTCAAATGACTCAAACCCAACCTTAGCATCAATGGTAAGCCCATTGAGAATTGAGTTGTCAACTTCCGCAGAGGGTTGGCGTATAGATATATCCTCACTATCCCCTTGCGATGCAATGATGGCACTATCTCAGGAAGACCAATTAGAAAACGCAACCATCCTCTCTGGTGACGGAGAAACACAGTGGGTTGCTTGTATTCATGGTCCTGTAGAGATGGGAGATGCTAAGGCAATTGTCAAAGAAGTTTCCAAATCTCTTTCTCCCCTTAGTGCTGACTTTAGAATGCAATCAGTTGTTACTTCCAATGATTCGAATGGTGTATCAGCTCACGTTCGTGAATACGATGACGCTCTATTGCTTGCCGCAACTTCATTAGGTCAATATGCAAGTGAATTGCTAGGAGAAGTTGTTTCTACACCAGATCTTGGCCTTGTGGACAGCTTGCTTAGTCGCACTAACTGTATTTCTTTGCGTCCAATCGAAACAGAAATATTCTCAACTTTCGTTGATATCGGGGTATCAACTACAGAACACACTGAACCAGTTGATATATCAACAATTTACGACATTCACTCCAACACTTGGCATGGCGACTAAAACTCCAGTACGCGGCTTGCGTTTCGCCGCGTACGATCCTCCTCCTTGATGATCGGGGTCGGTTCAATACCGACCCCGATTTTTTAAAAACTATCCTCAGGATAGTTTTTTTGATTGGTTAAGATACAAATATGATTAGCAAACTTGGCCAAGGAATTAGCAAGTGCGTGGAGAGAATCGTTCCAGACCCATTTGTGATTGCAATTCTCCTGACAATTATTACTGCCATTATTGCATTAATTTTGGGCGACTTTGAAAATGAAAATCGAGTTACTGCTCTTCTTGATTCATGGAGAGACGGAAAGGGTGGTATTTGGAAGTTGCTTGCTTTTTCTATGCAGATGTGTCTTGTGTTAGTTACTGGTTATGCTCTTGCAACAACAAAACTTGTCCGGTTGCTTATAGATTCCCTTGCAAACATTCCAAACGGAACAGCAAGTGCTGCTGCGTTGGTTGGGTTTATTGCCTGTGTTGGTGGTCTTCTTAACTGGGGACTTGGTCTAATCGTTGGAGCCCTTCTTGCTCGCGAAGTTGGCTTTGCATTACAGAGAAAGAATATACAGGTGCACTATCCGCTTATTGCTGCGGCTGGTTACATGGGATTACTTGTTTGGCATGGCGGACTTAGTGGTTCTGCTCCACTATCCATGACTACGATTGATGGTGCTGCAAAAGTAGTGCCGGAGCAGTATCTAGAACATGTCGAGTCTATTTTGTTAAGCGAGTCAATTGGTTCAAGCATGAATTACATAATTAGTGGAGGTCTGCTTGTATTAGTTCCAATTATGCTCTTTCTGCTTGCTCCAAAAAACCAAAAAGACATAAGACCAATTGATATGTTTGAAGTAGATTGCGGGCACACTGAAGAAGATTTGCGAAAAGCAGCATCACTTCCTGATAAACTCAATCAATCCACTATCATTGCTTGGTTACTGGGTGTTCCTTTACTACTTGCACTTGGAAGGCATATCTATGTTTCAGGAATTGATCGAGTTGGTCTCAATGAAATAACTGTCTTTATGCTTGGCTTGGGCTTGCTTTTGCATGGATCTCCGATTGGATACATGCAGGAGATAACACGCGGCGCAAAGGGCTGTGCTGGCATCATCATACAGTTCCCTCTTTACGCAGGCATCATGGCGATGATGGTAGCATCTGGATTGATGGGTTCACTCACCGAACTTATGGTTGCTTCTGGAACGCAAGAAACAATTCCATTAATGACAATGATTTCTGCAGGTGTTGTTAATTTGTTCGTACCGAGCGGTGGTGGACAGTGGGCGATTCAAGCACCAATAGCACTTGAAAGTGGTTTGCAAACTGGTGTTGCTCCAGGAACCATGGTGATGGCAGTTGCGTATGGTGACCAACTTACAAACATGCTTCAGCCATTTTGGGCATTACCTCTTCTTGCAATTACAGGAGTCCGCGCAAGGGACATCGTTGGATACACTGCTGTTGTTATGGTTGCAGCAGCAATCTGGATTGCGCTCGGATTACTTTTGTTTGGCTAGTTACTGGCAAGGTCCCCAGTTTCCAACGATAAACAAAATATCAGAAACATCAACCACTAAGTTTCCATCAACATCACCCGCGCATCCCGGACAACAATCACCTCCGCCAGGAGCCCAGTCGCCAATGACTGCAAGTATGTCAGAAACTCCTACTTCACCATCCCCATCTACATCTCCATCGCATGGACTAGGTTGTTGTGTTGGTTGAAAGTCCATTACGATTGGTAGGTGGTCGCTTGTAACTGATTCCCATGTATCTGAATATTGCACTCCAAGTAGTTTCAATTCTTGATTTGTCATGGTATCAGTGTTGAATACAAAGTTATTTTTAATTGAAATGGCGCTGTCAGTAATCATAATGCGATCCAAATTACTTGGGTCAAAGGTTCCGTTTCCCTGCCAAGTGAATGTGTCTCCAGTGTTTGGATCCGAAGGAACAAGGTCTAGCAAGTCAGTGTTATCCCAGTCACCTTTTGTGTCGGGACAATAATCTGGTTCTTCAAACACATCACCAGTAAGTAATGTTATTTCTGGTTGAGGACCACCAACCAAATTCATGTCACCAGCAAGAATCATGGGTGTGCCAAAAGGCAAATCAATATGCCTTCCTGCAAACCTTGCATCACCCATCCACGTTGCAATCGCGTCTGCGCTTTTCTGTCTTTTAATATCTTCATCCCCATAATTGCAGCACTTTAGGTGTACACCAAGTACATAAACGTCCCTATTAAACAGATCGTTGGGCAAATCGACCAAACACATTGTCACGCCACGCGTTGAACTTTCTGGAATCGTGTCTATCTCTTGCATGGACATTGGCAAGTGGGATGCAACAATTGTTCTCAATCCACTACCAAGTCCAACCAAAACTTCCCAGTTTTCCTGAGGGAGATGATGGTTGAGCCAATTCTTAAATTCAGCAGCGTAAGAATTGCTACCCTCTACTTCTTCAAAGATGACAATGTCTGGGTTTATGGCAGAAATTACTCTTGAAAATCCGTCTTCTGACAGATTGTATGGGTCAAGATTTCGTTTCAAGTTATAGGAAACAATTCGGATGTCATTCACCTCCCAACGATCAAATTGTGTTGCGCCGCGTTCTTGTGCATAAGTTACCGTAGTGCTTGTTACAACTACCGAAAATGCAACACTGTAAATAATCTTATTTCCCATAACTTGAGTATATCTCTTATTGGATGAAAATCAACTTCTTTCTAGTAGAGTCGCTCTATTGTCTGTAAAATACAGTATTGAATGGACAAATATCATGGATAAACAACAAGCCGAATCAGCATGCCACGACCGTTACTCACCCGCCGCAACAATTGTTGAGCCCGCCCTTTGCTGTCCCGTCGATTACAACGCAAAGTGGCTCAAGGCAATTCCACAAGAAGTAATCGATTGCGATTATGGCTGCGGCGATCCAAGCAAATATGTGCGCGAAGGCGAAACAGTGCTTGATCTTGGTTCAGGTGCGGGAAAAATTTGCTTCATCGCAAGCCAAGTTGTTGGAAAAACTGGCAAAGTCATTGGCGTTGACATGAACGATTCCATGCTTGAAGTCGCTAACAAGTTTGCACCTATTGTTGCAGAAACAATTGGTTTTGCAAACGTGGAGTTTTACAAAGGCAACATCGTAAACATGCGGGGCATCGTTGATGACAACTCTATTGATGTAGTTGTTTCAAATTGCGTTCTTAACCTTGTTTCCAATAATGAAAAACCCGATCTATTCAAAGAGTTGTACCGTGTAACCTCTCTGGTGGGTCGCGCTGTTATTTCTGACATCGTTTCAAACAAAGATGTTCCAACTGAAATGCAAGCGGATGATTACCTTTGGAGTGGTTGTATTTCAGGAGCGATGAAAGATGACGCCTTTGTTGGGGCATTTGCTGATGCTGGCTTCGATGAAATAACTGTCGTAAAACACGAAACCGAACCGTGGCAAACAGTTAACGGAATCGAGTTCCGTTCGATGACCGTTGTTGCATGCAAGGCAGACGAAAATGGCAACATCGATATTGGGCCAGCCCCAGATGGCAACGACTGTTGCTGTTCATCAAACGGCTGCTGTTAAAAAAATATCCCGCGGGAAAGTTTATTTTTCGACGTGACTAAAGCGCTGAGCGAGTCCGCGAGCGATAGTGGCTGTCACTAGAAATCCGAGCGTTAATTGACCGCGGGTCAATTAATTCGACGTGACTGTCACCAGAATTACCTCTCAATTAATACCTTCTGATTAACCGGAACACCCGTTTGCGATGTTTTGGTGCCATCTGGCCAATTCACAACCAACTCATCAATTATCTCTGCATCACCCAAGCCAAACTGCACGTCAATCTGGTGTTGCGATAGATAACTTCCATCAACTCCGACTTGTGCTACACGTACCGTATCACCTGTACGCACAGAAACAGTTGCGCCGATTGCGTGTGTATTGGG
>JASMLG010000011.1 GCA_030748805.1 Phycisphaerales bacterium
AGATCTTGAGTTGGATCGTTTCCGCCCCATCCACCAATTAGGAGCAAGATATCAGAAACTCCAATCATGCCATCACCATCAAAGTCCGCTGGACAATCGTTTGGACATGCTGGATTTTCAGATCCGGGGGTATCAACTGATTCTGGATCCGCAGGATCATATTGACCCATCATCCAATATCCAGCTGAAACACACCTATAAACATGAGATGGGACATAGCCATCTGCAGTTGGACCAATTTCTTCATCCATAAGATAAGTGTGTTCTCCGCCATCTGGATCTTCGATAATACGAACGCCATCGATAGTATCAGTCCAAGGTGTCACATCAAGATTACCATCATCGTCAGTATCCAAATCCTGTTGGTTAGAACCATAGAAATTCATGCAGAGGAAGTGTGTCACATTATCACTATTCTCAAAATTGAGGCTAACAATTACGTCTGCAATAACCCCGAATGTGTCATCATCTTCTGCAAAAAGCATTGTGCCACTTGCTGGAATTACATGACCTGTGAGGTTAGTAATGTTTTCAACAACACCTGATCCACCTGAGCCATCACCAATCACTATGTAATAAACTCCATCTAGATAGGTTCCTGCTTCACCTTTAATCTCAAAGTATTCATCAACATCTGAACCAGCTTGGTCAGTGCGAATTTCTTGCAATTGGAGTGCAACTGGTGGAAGTTCGCATTCATCTGGCAAACCGTTTTGATTATCGTCATGGAGTGTTCCATCAGCAAGATCACATTCATCTGGAACGCCGTTTTCGTTGCAGTCGTCAAAATATTCGCATGCATCAGGCACACCGTTGCCATTACAGTCGACATCGTTATCGCAAACATCACCTATACCATCGCCATCGCAGTCCTCTTGACCAGGGTTAGCAATATCAGGGCAGTTATCAACATCATCTTCCCATCCATCGCCGTCACTATCGGTTCCACTTGCATCAAGTACAACAATATTACCAATTTGGTCAAGCAAGCAGTGAGGGATGCAGTGGTAAGGAATATCTGCAGGAGCATCACTTGGCACTACCCATTCGAAAGTTGGATTCTTTGCGTCGAGTGATCCATCAAACAGACCATCAGGAATGCAATCGCTACCAGAAGTAACTGTGTGAACTCCATCATTCCATTGCCAGACAATCGTATCACCAGTCATCACTTCAATTGTCATTGGAGAAAAAGTAAAACCAATCTGATCGATGTAATGTGTATCTGGTCCCCCACCACCTGAAGAAAACGTACCGATTGGGATGACACTGCTGCATGTATCGTTAAATGAACATCCATCAAGTGCATCTGGTCCGCTGTACGTAAAGTCCGTATCAACAAATATTCCACCGTTTGCAGATGTTCCATCATTTCTATATGCCCAACCATCTTTGTATTCCCATGACTGACCGGTACCATCTGTATTAATATCACCAAAGACATCAATTACTGCACCAGCATGGAACAACTCAACAGCATCATCGCCATTAACTCCCATCGAACTACTTACATAATTTGGAGCAAACCCAAAGTAATCAATAAAGGATGTATCGTTACTAGAAATGTAAATAAATGAACCAGCGGTTGCCGCTTCAGCGGGCAAAGTAAATTCTTCTCCATCGGATCCACCTCCATTATTTGCTGAACCAATACCGTAAGCACTAAGATCAGGTATGTCAGCAGTAACATATAACTCAACACCTTTTGGTGTGCCACCAGAAAGAGGTCCGTCGTAAACAGCTGTAATCATAAGATCACCATGGGCTACAGGCACTGTTGACAGAACAACCGTCGATAACACAGCGACTAACATGTTTTTAATTTTCATTTCTTTCTCCAGCTTGTTATGTGTGACCTAAGTCACATTATCTCGTTCTCGCTACCAAACTAAAGCATAAACCAAAACAACTTCAAAGCAAAGAAAAAATAGGCAGTTTACATTGTTTTTATTGGCAAAAACCCCATGCAGCAATCAAAATAAGCAGGTCACTCACTCCCACCTGACCATTTCCATCAAGATCCTGTGCTGCCTCACTGCTACCCCAAGCACCAATTAAAACCAATAGATCTGCAATATCGACTTGACCATTATTATCAAAATCCTCTTCGCAATTACTAACCTCTACTATTTCTACCCTAACAGTAAGCATTGATATACCAGTTTGTTCACCTGGCAAATCTTCATCGCTAATTGAAATTGGAAGAAATGAAGTGTACGTATCCGATGAAACAGAGTCAGTATCAATCTCAAACGATAAAAGCGCTGGTAGTGAACCAACTGTATTAGTTGATATTCCCATGAACTGCAGTGGTGGTTCTGGAATTGTAACTTCATCTATTTCAAGCAAAGATTGCTCACCGTCATAGCCGTAATTGAATAACCAAACGTTAAATGATTGTATTCCGGTTCCACTGTCAAAGGAAATCTCATAGGTAAACCAATCGACATCTTGTTCGAATGAAAAAGATGCATTGGAATGATCAATCACTTCACCTGCAAGTTTCACTGTTTCAGGTGTTGTTTGTGCTTCTGGGCTTGTACAAGCAAGTGTTACTGCAGCATTCCAATTTCCTAATGCAGATGTGTTAATCGGAAGCGAAACTGTCTCAGGACTAGAAAGTGCTGGAACCGAAACTGAAGTGTCGCCAGTTAGATCTCCAGACACTTCAATATCAACATTCAAAATGTCAGCACCCTGTTGAATTACAACTTCCGCATCATTACTAATTGTAAAATCTACAGATGTATTTGCTCCAACGATAACTCTACTTGGGGAAATCAAATTCCATCCAAAAATAGCTGGCACTTGGTAATCTACTATTAGTGGCAAATGGTCCGATGAAATTATCAACTCGTCAGCCAGTGCATTACTTCTTGCAGTATCTCCTGGAAAATAGTGATTATTTCCAGCATTGATCGCGTCATTGTAATGATTCCCATCATTACCAAGCGATCTATAAGTTCCTTCTATGAAATCAAAACCACCACCATCATAAAGTGATGTAGAGATGAGTTGAAAATCGAATCGATCATCCAAGCCGCCACCAATAAGTCCACCATTTTGATTCAATAATGGTGACTGTGTGTGTTTCAGTGCGTTTGAACCCCCGCTCCAATTTCCACTTCCTAGTGGATCAATAACTTGGCCATCACCTGCATCGGTGAACCAAGAGTAACCCGGTTCATCTGGTGAATAAAAATTCATATCTCCAACAACTATTACATGACTTCCTAACGGCAACGTCACAATGTCATCTCGAACATTTTCAGCACCCTGTCTTCGTATCTCTTGGTTAGAAGAACCAGTTGATGATTTCAAATGCATACTGTATACAAATAAAGTTTTATTCTCGTATCCAAGTACATCAAGTCCCCAGCGGTCAGCGTGTCTACTTGCTCCGGTATAAATATCTTCATGTAAAGAAATGTCCTCATCAAATTGTGAAGATCGATAAAACATTGCTTGGGCACCACCCCAACTACTGTCGTTTTGATCAGTAAATGTTGCCATTGTGTATTCAGCACTAACAATTGATTGCAAAGTAGATAACTCTGCTTCGTCAACTTCTTGGAAAAGAAAAACCGAGACAGGAACTGCAAATCCATGACTATCATCATTGCTTGCTTCAAGAAGCACCTGTGACATAGCATCTGGATCACCATTGAATTGAGCAGAGTTGTAACTAACAACACGTATTTGTGCAGAAGAAATACCTGAAACAAATAGAGCAATCATTAGTGTTACAAAACGATAAAACATGTCTATACCTTCGCTCAAGTGTACCGTATGAATGCAAAAAAACCACTAAAAAAAGGTTATTACATCATTCAGATGTATTTATTTCAACTTCTGGATTCTCTTGCTCAACAACATCATAGTCAGCGATTACAGGTAGGTGATCGGATGCTTCGTGTAACGCAGTTGCCAACTCGTTGCTGCGCTCTATATTGTTGGAAAAATAAGAATTGTCACCATCATTGATAGCGATATCGTAATGTTTTCCGTCATTACCAAGTGAATGATAAGACCCTTCAATTATGTCCAAGCCAATACCATCTTGCAACGACTTGCTTATAAATTGAAAATCAAAACGGTCGTCCATTCCACCGCTTGCAAGCCCACCTCTTCGTTCTTTCCGAGGGGATTGAGTGTGCTTAAGTGCGTCATCATCCCCTGACCACTCATCTGTACCAAGAGGATCAATAAGAGTTTCGATAAACAATTGATATGCTGGTTCTTTCACAGTGTAAAAATTCATGTCACCTACAACAATTATATTGCTGCCTTCTGGAAGAGAAGAAATATCTTCGAGGATTGCATTTGCCCCAAACTTCCTAAGTTCCTTGTTGTCACTTCCAGTGGATGCTTTTAAGTGCATGCTGTAGATCCATAGATCGATACCTGCTCCTACCAAATGCCACCTGTCTGCATATCGAGTTGCACCGGTAAAAATATCAACGTGATCTTCAGGTCTTTCGTCTAATTGTTCTGAATGGAAGAACATTGCTTGCGCGCCACCTGATTCTCCTTGATTCGTATAAGTACCCATAGAATACTTATCTCCTAACAACGGTTGTAAAACTTTTTCTTTTCCTTGGGACACCTCTTGAAACAAAAAAATTGAACAAGGAATCGCATCACCATGACTATCATCAAGAGATGCTGCATTAATTACTACTTCAAGTGCATCCTTATTACCAATACATTTCGCAACGTTGTAATTTACAACTCTAATCTGTGCTTCTGCGCTTATTGAGAAAACGCAAAATATAAGAAAACACATTGTTTTATGCATCATAAAGATGCTCTACTTTTTTTCAGCAATAACATAAACGTCCCACGCAAAATTCGGCATGAATCTGAATAATGATCTATCAATAACACCAATTAATTTTCCAAGGAATAAAGGTAATCGATTGACAAGCATACGGTTCATTACCCATTTACCCCTCATGGTCACAATATGTAAATTTGCATCTTTCAATGCAGTTCGTATTTCAGAGTGTTTTGCAGTATGTTTTGATCTAAAAAACCCATAGAAAGAACTTTTATTGCTGTAGTTAAAGAGGATGCGACCGCCTGGCTTTAAAACTCGAGAAATCTCTTTGATTGCTGAAATCTGATCAGCCAATGATTCGAAACGAGGGATGACATGTAGTGTAAAAATAAAGTCAAAAGAGGAGTCATCAAAATCAAGGTTGAAAATATCAGCAGTTTGGGTCTTAATTTTATCCGACCAACCACATTTCTCTACCTTAGCCATGAGTGTGTCTAGCATTGACTCATTAATATCAGTTGTTGTAAACGTGAATCCTTTTTCGATAGCAGGTAACGTAAAACGTCCAGTTCCAGCTCCGATTTCTAGGACTTCCATATCGCCCTGCTCTTCTGGAAAAATACTATTGAACATATGGATATCGTGATTGCTAACTAGTCGGCCACGAGGATTTTCCTCTCGCCAATTATCGTATGAATCAGCGGTTTCAGAGTATCTTTCTTGTACATTTACACGTGTCTGTTCTGTCATGTTTTAATCCTAATTGACATAAATAGTGGTTATTCAAATTCTATTGAATCGATTCTATTTCGAGCTTGTTCAATAATCGGGTTAATCTTAGCCCACTCTACATCGGTTGGATTAACCTTTCTATCAAATTTAAAATCTGGATCTATAAAATTTGTTGCTTCTTCAGCGAAACCTTCGGGATTTTTTACACTACAGAACTCTCCAATACGCAACGCTTGCGTCTTCGGATTCTGAAGAAGTGCGTCAAATTGCACCTGAATCACGTTTTGTTTAGGTATTTTACTGAGTTCATCAAGTGCTATCTCAATCATACTTTTCCATTGGAAAGCCGCAATCTCTGCAGGTGAATGTAAAGAAACAAACTCAGCAAGATTCGGAACTCTTGGCCCCCAAGTTACTCTGCTTCCCTTGAGGCGACTAGAAACATAGTTTCGGGTAAAACGAAATGCCATTCGTGGAAGACCACGTAGACGAATGCTCTTTTTTCTACGAGTGAACGCATCGCTAACCGAATCTCGATACGTCCAACCAAATAACATCTCGGGAATCGCAAGTTCTGGCTTGCGCACTACGTGAATAATTTTTGCCTCAGGCATTACCGCATGAAGAAATGGTATTCTCAAAGCGTGGTATGAAAGGTCATCAATGTAAGTATTGTCTGGCTTTTCCAGAAGGTCTAAACATTCTCTCCGAATCTTCTCTGCTAATTCTGGTGTCGCTTCATCTGCCAAGCGGCAATCGTCTTCCCGAGAACCCATACCCATGTTCCAAATCATTTGCGGTTCACGAACCCACTGAAACCCTTGTTCCTTAATAATTGTGCGACAGATAACAGATTTTCCAGAGCGAGGGGTTCCTGTCACAATAATTGGTGGCAACATAATCGCAGTGTACTATAGATTCCATTCGCATCAGAAGTGGATTTGTTATTTGGAGGGGGAAGAGGGTGGAATTCACTACAACATCAATTAAAGTTTATCAAGCAAAGAAAGAAATAGCGCACTGCTCCAAATATCAAGCGAGGGCTGTTCATTTTCTGGGACAAACCGACGCACATCTTCAATTGCTTCTTTCCAGTCAATTGAATTAATTTTAGCAGCAAGTTCTTTCTTTACCCAATCTGTGTTAACAGTAATCTCTTGCCCACTCCATGGACCTTGTTGATTGATTGCGGATGTTAAAAAACCGTAGTTAATTGCAACTTGATTGCGGATGTACCAGATAAAATCGTACCAATCACGACCTTTGGTGTAG
Source organism: Phycisphaerales bacterium (assembly GCA_030748805.1). The sequence goes on from JASMLG010000011.1 coordinate 6,785, forward strand.
GTACGGCAAAGCAACGCATGCATCTTCCCAGCAAATAAACTTGGAAGATCTAATGTGACCAATTCTGCGGCGTAAGGAAAATCAAGATAATTAAGTTCAGCTCCTCCACCTGCGGGTGGATTTGTATCTACTTCAAACTTAATTTTAATTTTCGCCAGTTTGCCTGTTTTGCTGACATGCTTTAGGGTAAGCGCTTTGGCAAGGGAACTGTCTTTAAGAAACGCTTTCTTAACTGCTGACTCTGTTTTATCTTTTTCAGTTACTTCTAACTCATATCCAAAGTCAGCAAGTTCATTCATTAAGTTTGGCAAATAGTCATTCAAATTAAATTCCGGAGTTGGTTCCCGAAGAAGAAAATCCAAGTCCTCAGAGAAACGATTCAAGCCATGGACAATCCGTAAACACGTACCTCCCAAAAACGTTGCGTGAGCAAAGAAATCACTCCGGCTTAATGCTGCGAGTACCACTTCTTGTGTAATTTCTCGAATTGCATTTTTTTCTTGGGTGTTATTTTTACAGTTGAAAGAATCAAGTTGTTGTTGGATTATTTGTACTGTCATGACAATTCCTTTATCCATCCAGAAATGAATCGTTGTACACGTTTGCTCTTGTAATTTTCACGTAAACCTTGAAGGTCGTTTACTGTGACATTTTCGATATCTTCGTCTTCGATCCGCAAACTTTCTTGTGCTTCCTGCACTGTCTTCCAATCACGGCGATATGCATACACATAATCGACTAGCGCTTTCTGCGGCAAAGCCATCAAGAAAACATTTCTATGTTCGTCAACAATTCTTTTTACATGTGCATACAAGATCTGTTGTGGAATTCTTTTGTACGAAAAAATACCAAGTGGCGTTGTAAATTCCTTAGAGGGTTTGTTGCAACTACTCGTACAACCATAAACCGCTTCTGGAATCCAGCCGTGATAGCTCAGGGCACTCTCTAAACTAACGTAACTTGAACCATACACACGATGCGAAATTGCGTACGTGTTCAGGGGGTTTTTCTGAAACTGACTCGACAAACAGTAGAGCCCCCTTCTGATATTTATAATTTCCCCATTTGCAATTGCTCTTTTAATTAGCCCATCGCGGGCATACTTGGTTCCAGTAATTGAAACCGCTACATCGGATGCAGTGAAAACCTCTATAGGCGAATCAAAATAGTGCTTGGTGAGTGCATTCATCGTTTTTATTGCGTAATAGTCATATTATGACTATTTTGTGTAATTATAGAACATAATCGTCAAATTAGTAATGTTTATTTACCGTTTTAGTCATTTTTTGACTACTTCTGTAATTTATTGACAAAACCAATGCACAGAAAAACGCCCTCATCGTGAGATGAAGGCGTTCATTTCTCTTTGCCAATTCCTTGGAAAGTGAACAGTTGGGAGAAACCGATCCTACATTTCGCAATGTAGGTACGCGATCTTGCGATCGCACGAGGATGTGCTGACAACCAAGCGTAGATCTCTCTACGTGTTTGGTCTTTTTTCGACGGGTCTGACCCTAGAAAAAAATTGAAACACCGAGCGGATGCTCGAGTCTTGGTCTAAGGATATCCCTTAGAAAGGAGGTGATCCAGCCGCAGGTTCCCCTACGGCTACCTTGTTACGACTTAGTCCCAGTCACCAGTCTTGCGGTGGGCACCGATGAATCTCGGCGACTTAACGCACTACCAGCTTCCATGACTTGACGGGCGGTGTGTACAAGGCTCAGGAACGTATTCACCGCGGCGTGCTGATCCGCGATTACTAGCGATTCCAACTTCATGCAGGCGAGTTGCAGCCTGCAATCCGAACTGGGGCAAGCTTTAGCGATTTGCTCCACCTTGCGGTATTGCTTCGTTCTGTACTTGCCATTGTAGCACGTGTGCAGCCCTAGGCATAAAGGCCATGCGGACTTGACGTCATCCCCACCTTCCTCCGGTTTAACACCGGCAGTCTCGCTAGAGTCCTCAGCATTACCTGTTAGCAACTAACGATAAGGGTTGCGCTCGTTAAGGGACTTAACCCGACACTTCACAGCACGAGCTGACGACAGCCATGCAGCACCTGTTCACGTTCCACCCGAAGGTGTCACTATAGTTTCTTATAGCTAATCCGTGTATGTC
>JASMLG010000012.1 GCA_030748805.1 Phycisphaerales bacterium
TGAAAGAAGGGGATTATAAATTGGACCCTTTGAAAAAGAAGATCTCTTACTTTTTTTAAATGCGCTTCCATATTCTCTTACTATTTTATACGCTAAAACCCAATGATGTATTTGTTGCATACCTCTTCAGCAACAGCCCTCCCCCATCAGAATGACGCATGAGCCTTGCAACCGTTGGGATTGGGACACCCTTCTTAATCAATAAATCACAAAATGTCACTCGCATACTGTGCCAGTCCCTTGGGTGATCATCCTGATCCATAACTGGAATTGACAATCGTTCTAAATCTCTTCTGAGATACTTCGCTGCCCATCCCTTACTTGGAACCCACATGGGTAACTCTAGGTCTTCCCATAAATCCTCGGCTATTGGGATGATGTCTTCAAATCGATTCTTCGTTACCTTTGGTTTTAACCACAGACAACAACGACCTTGTATCTTTCGTTTGTTATCTGCATCTAACTTACGAAGTTCGCCAAGACGTAATCCAGTTGCTAACGAAACTCTGTACAACATATGGTGTTCACTGAGTGCCTTCGCTTCCTCTTCAGTGAATACACCACGAATGTAGACACGTCCTGTACGACGTGTTGGCAACCGCAGTCCAAGCATTGGGTCCACTTCACGAAACCCATTGATGTAACACCATCTGCCCCACTGCTTCGCTGCTCTGTAGTACGACTTGATTGTCTGGTCACTACGTTCCATTAATCCGAGTCGTTGATTAGCGAATCTAACTTCTGTACCCAAGTACCGTATCGCTCGTTTGAGATGCTTCAGATGCACCTGACTACGACCAAGACACTCGAGTTCATCGAGCCATTCGTTTACAAGATCGCCATCTGTAAACGATTTGTCTTCCACCTCCTCCTGCAGTTCGTTGAGCTTGCGTAGTGCAGCTCTTTTGGATCGTACGCCAGCAGAACGATAATGACGTCTGCCTTTATCGTCATACCAAGCGTAGTACCAAATGCTTCCCCGTCTATAAAGTGATGCCATAAATGACCTCCTTTTGGTTGGGGGAAACTGTCAACAAAGTGACAACACCTCCATGACAGATGTGCTCTATTTGTGGTGTTGGTAAGAAAAGGGTCAGGTCCTTACGCAAAACTGAGGTTTTGCTTTGGTGGACCTGACCCAAAAAAACCCATTCTTACGAATGGGTTTTTTCAAAGCGGTGGGGATGGGATTCGAAAGGCATGAAGAGGCAAGCCATCACCGGTTTGAAAACGTCGGCACCAAAAAAACCCATTCGTACGAAGGGGTTTTTTCAAAGCGGTGGGGCTGGGATTCGAACCCATGAAGAGGACAAGCCCCTTACCGGTTTTCAAGACCGGCGCCTTCAACCGCTACAGCCCCCGCTAACACGGTTTTCTGACCTAGTGTCAACAAAAGTGACAACAGTTTCCCGTTTGTGATGATGGACGAATAGATTTCCCTTGCGTTTTGCGTGGTTAATCTAGATAATTATTTACATGAAAAACCCCCTACTCATATTAGCGTTGCTCTCAAGCACAGCACTTGCTGACACATGGACTGTAGATGATGACGGCAAGGCAGACTTTGACAACATTCAAGCAGCGGTAGATGCTGCAAGAGGCGCCGAACCAATCGCTTTCATTTGTGATGAACGTTTCTCTGCTGTTGTCGATGGCTACGTTCTACCAGTTGCTTATTGTTCTTCTTTAGATCTAAGTAATCACAACGACTCAGTTACTCGACTCATCATAGTAGCACACCCTTCTGGACAGGAATCATTTGCTAGCGTTGAAAAGATGGTTGTAGCGTCGAGTCTTGCTGGTGTAGCAGATGAAACACTTGTGATTTCACCTCAGTTTCCATATTTGGAAGATGTTGTTGCTCACGGTCTTGAGAATGAAATCTTATTCTGGAATTCAAGTTGGCGATGGGGACAAGTAAGTAGTGATTTCAATCCTCCAATCTGGCCCGCTCATATTTCGTCATTTGATGTCATCGATCAGATGGTCTTGTCAGTACTCTATAGCGGAAATTTTCCAAACATCGAATCAATCGTGGTCACTGGACATTCGGCAGGCGGACAGGTGGCAGGACGTTACGCAGTCATCTCCAGATTAGAAGACGAATATCTTAAACCATTAGGAATCGATATTACTTATGTTGTATTCGCGCCATCGTCCTACGCGTATCTTGATAACCGCAGACGAGTGGAGGGCACTACCGATACTTTTGAAATACCCGATACAAGCTGTACATATTACGACTGGTGGGGATATGGACTCGATTCTGTTTATTCAGCACTACCTTTCGATGATCCTGAAAGCACACGTGATAAGTTTGAGGAACGCAGAGTTGCATACATAACAGGTGAACTTGACTACGACCCAAACCATAGTTCGCTAGATACTTCGTGCTATGCAATGCTACAAGGTAATCACCGGCTTGAGCGAACAGAAATTCATTACAACCACCTTCAGGATATCTTTGGGTCTTCGATTACCTGCTCAAAACACTTTTTAGTTGTTCCAGATGTCGGACACTCTGAACAGTTTAACTTTAGCTCTGACGAAGCAAGACCCTTTCTCTTCGGCGCAGTTGGTCTTGAGGCAGTAACCGACCAATTGATCACATACATGGATATGGGAGCAACTCTTGATGTCATGGTCAACGACACAATTCCAGAATGCTCGAATGCTAAACTCACGCAGTGGGATCTTAAGAGCGAAGAAGGCGGCGCAATCACAAGTTGCGGGGGAGGGTGTTTACTTTATACAACTCCATTGGGATTTATCGGTAATGATGTATTCGCTTATACCATTGAAAATGAAGGTGGTGTACCGTCAACAGCACAGGTACAAGTACACGTACTAGGCGATGCTGTAATTCAACCAATGATTGATGCTGCCAATAATGGCGATGTTATCTTTGTGCCTGCGGGTATTTACTATGAAGCGATAGATTTCAATGGTAAAGCTATTGAATTACGATCCTCGAGCGGTCCTGCTGCCACTGTGATCGATAATCTTGAAAGAGGAACCACAGTCACGTTCGATTCTGGAGAAGGAGCAGGTAGTATTCTCGATGGTTTTACTATACGTGGGGGTTCAGCAGATCAAGGAGGTGGTGTACATGTGACATATTCATCACCTACACTCAGAAACTGCATCTTTACAGATAACCATGCCAGACGTGGCGCGGGTGTGCGTACCCTAACTAGTTATTCAATCATAGAAAATTGCACATTTCAACGGAATGTTAGCACTGGAGACGGCGCTGGAATGCGGGCATCAGGTGGTGGAAGCGTACAGTTAACAAATTGTGTTTTTACTGAGAATATCTCCGGAGACGATGGCGGTGGCTTCGCTTCCTATTCTTCCCAACCAATTCTCAATAACTGCCACTTTGAATTGAATCGCGCAGGTGATCGCGGAGGTGCAATACGACTTGGAATATCACAGGCAGAAATTACGAACTCTACATTTGAGGAAAACTATGCAGCGTATTTAGGCGGTGGCATACACGCATGGAACGGTTCTACTGTTCAAATATCATCTAACAATTTTCATAACAACTTTGCTTTAGACGGAGCCGCGATATTTGTTGTAGATGATGGAAGTTCGGGAACAGTTTCTGAAAATTCATTCTGCGGCAATCATGTCAATGACCTTTCAGGTAATTGGACAGACGGTGGCGGCAACACAATTACAGATGAATGCCCTCCTGATTGCCCAGATATCAACGGCGATGGATATGTCAATGTCACCGATATTCTTGCCGTCATTGCTGACTGG
>JASMLG010000013.1 GCA_030748805.1 Phycisphaerales bacterium
GTTGACAGAAACAAATAGATTCGCTGACTTGACAATCAAAGAAACAAAAGAAAAAACACCATTTTTTGATGGGCGGTCAGAAAATGGGGGTATTCTCTTTGCTTCACCAGTACAAACATACCTTGAACTTTCAATCGGAGATAAACGAGAGAAACAAATGGCCGAGCAAATCAAAATGGAACTCATCAAAGACCAGCCGACATTATGATTGGACCTCTTGTACAAACCGTTATTGAGCTTGATCAAGCGCTTGGTTCAAACGCAAACATTCTTCTAGGTGGCGGTTTTGGTTTATACCTCAAACAACAACACCTAGAAACATCGCAAGTTAATACTCTGCTGCCAGTATCTATATGGCCAACACCAAGAACGACCGAGGATATAGATTTGTTTCTTAGTGCGGAAGTAGTTGCAAGTGCAGAGAGTATGGATAAATACAAACAGGCGCTTCAACAACTTGCATTTGAAGTTGTCGAGCAAGCTAAGTGGATGAAGTTCTCGCGTAGTGTTTACGGGAAAAAAGTTCTAATAGATTTGATGGTTGGGCCATTTGTAGAGTATGAATCTCGCGTTGAGCAAAAAGGTATTCGAGTAAAACCCAAGGGCACTTCTGGATTGCACGCACGATTTGCTGAGGATGCACTTTCGATAGAACTAAACCCGCTTGCAATCAAACTTGAAGAGTTAGATAACACTTGTACTATTTTTGTGCCACAAGCATTTCCTTTTGCCCTGATGAAACTAGGCGCGTTTCACGATCGAGTGCATGATGCAAATAAGGAGGAAGGAAGGCATCACGCCCTCGATTTATACCGAATTATTGCAATGCTCACCAAAGAAGAATCAATGCACGCCGAACAATTAGCAGATAGGTATTCCGGGCATCCTGTACTACGACAACGGGTTGAGTCAATCCAAACTATGTTTTCACATCATGATCAACTGGGTTGCATTCGCCTTCGTGAACACCAACTATGCCCAAAGAACATAGACCTTGATCACTTCTGTAATGAACTACTACGGTTAGTTAAGGGATCTTTCTAATCAATTTTTTCATTTTATTTCACAGCATCCCTAAACGAAGCGGGGGTGATGTAGCGAGTATGAAACTCTTGCCAGTCGGGATGCGAAGGGAGAAGTTCGGGTGGTCGTTCATCTTCTGGATAAGGATAACCCGTCATTGCATGGTGCGGAAGCGGACCAACTGTTCTTGAATCAACAGTGTTCCAATCGCCATCTTTTACCCAGCCATCACAGAAGAAAATGTAATCGCGCGTAAAACCATCGGCAACTTCTTGCTCTGGTTCATCGAATTGCAAATACATTGCATCGCCAGCATTCATGATGACGTAGCGGTCGTCGACTTTTGTAAGCAGCTCTTCGACAGCACCGTAGCGTGTGTAATATCCTTCTAAATCTCGCCACGCATTTCCATGGAGAATATCTTTGTAATCAGGAATGTTCGGCGCGTCGTCGTTCGCGCGTGACATCACAGGAAAACCCATGTACCCAAGGTCAGCAGATACCAATTCGATTGGCGTACGGATTGTTTTCACGTTGGATTTTTCAGCGTAACTAATTTTGTCCCAATAAATTTCAAGGTTGGTTGCGATGCGAACTCTGAAATCATTGCTCTCAAAACTTCCGGCAGGTATTTCTAAAACAATTGTTTTGAGTTTACCAGCAGGGAAGCCGCCGTTTGGAATGACGGTCTTCCAACTTCCTTTTCCATTTGGAACGTCAACGCGAATACCACTTGGAATTGGTGCGCTTTTGTTTTGAGCGCTCGCAACATTTATGCTTGTATCGGTAGGACGAATCCAACCCTGTGCAATGACATCGACTGCTTGATTCGAGTCAAGTGCACCCAAATCAAGTTCAACAAAATGTTCTTCCCCAACACCTTGGTATGGACCCTTCGCAAAACCACCAAGGCGGTTACCATCACGCACCCGAATTGTTTCTAGAACATCATTGCCATGCTGGTCAATAGCGCCATCGGGAGTTCGTAATTGTTCGTATGCATAGAGTGTATATTCCGGCGGAACCGGTGCAACAAAGCGCTCATCAACAAAAACTTCAGTTCCAAGGGGATGGTCAACTGCAATCATTTTGACTTCATCAATGAAATGCGTTTCCCACAACTGTGCAGTAATCGCTAACTCGTAGACGCCATTTCGTGGGACGAGTTGGTCGCCGCGAACTTTCACCCAGTCCTGCGTTGCTGCAATTGGAGGAACTGTTTGCGCATTGATTTTCAAACCAAGGGGACTGCGCCAGAGCAAGTCAGTAACAAACTCCCATGAACCATCGTCAGTACTCGTTGCAAGAAACGGGCACGATCCCTTTAGAATTTGTACTTCCGTAAACACTTGATTTGGTTTTGGTTCAATGACTTCTTGCGGAACGCCGTTTGGCCAAACAACCCGAATTGCATCAGCAGGTTTTCCACCCAAGCCAATATGAGTAAGTGGTCCAGTGATCAAATGTTTTTGATAGGCGCCGTTCGAACGCACTTCGACGAACCCACCGACAGCAAGCGCGTTGTTTCGTTGACCACCCTCAAGAATTGCCTCTAATATTATTTTTTGAAACTCGTTTTCTTTTGGAGTTCCGTCTTGATGCCAAATTGCAAACTCTGTCCCTTGAGTTGCAATATCCAAATCACCATCTAGATCAGCATCAACAATTTGCACATCACCAATTGCATCAATCGATGCAGTGTTTCCATTTGCAAACAGAATATCTATTTGCTCACCGCTGAGAATAATGTCTTGCTTTGTGTCATTGTCAATATCCGCTGCTGCAATCTGCAATGCAAAACCACCAACTTTTCGGATTTCAAATCCAATTTCGTGATTGTTTTCTGCGATGAACGCAGAGCCGTTATCGATATAGGCAATATCCATCCAACCGTCGTTGTTAAAGTCAGCAACTGTAAGGTCAGAGAGAATTATGTTTGGTAGCAAATCATGGACGGGTACAATTTTTCCAGAGCGTTCATTTTTTAAGAGAACCAGTTTTCCATTCTTGTCAATTCCAACAACATCAACTGCACCATCTTCATCAATATCGATGATGTGTGTTGCATGAAGTAGTGGCGTGTCAAGTTCTACAATGGTTGCACTTCCATCACCGTTGTTTTGCAACAAGAAAGTAGAGTCGCGAGAAACAAGCAAATCAAGGTCGCCATCTTGGTCTGCATCCCATGGAGTAAGTGCTTTGATTGGCGTACCGTTTTCCTCAATGAGAATATCTCCGCCTTCTATTGCAATTTTTCCCTTCGTGGTGCCGTAGATGACATCTACTTTTCTGTCGTTGTTCCAATCAATCGGTGTTGTAACAAGTACAAAAGAATCATCGACCTCGACGACTTCAATTTGCTCAGGTGATTCAACGAGTACGACGTGCTTCTTGTTCGGCGGTTCAACGGATTCCTCATCTTTTGTGAATGAAACTTCTTTTGCAGTTGGTGCGCTTGGCTTGGGCACTACTGTGTTTACAAATTCTCGTATTGGATGCCCAACAGTTCCCGGAGGACCGGCAACTTCAAGTTGAGAATGTTGCCATGCGCGAGTTGGCTTTAGTACATTGTCTAGTCCGATGACCTGCGCCCGAGCAACGCGGGCTTTTTCATTATCGATTTGCACGAGAGCGCCATTGAAGAGTCCCATCGCTTGCTCATCTTGAAGAACACCTTGCTCTTGCAACGTAAGCAAATGGTCTCTTGCTGCGTCGAA
>JASMLG010000014.1 GCA_030748805.1 Phycisphaerales bacterium
TGTATGCACAAGTCCTTGCGTAAACCCAGATCCTGCTGAAGTCATCTATACGATTGCTAATAATGCTCCTGACACAATCTCGTATAGAGTCGAGACGGTTTACAACGCAGGTTTCATTTTAATTGATGGCGGTAGTTCCACTCAAGGTTTTCTTGCAAGTGGCAATTCAGTTGATGTGGTAGTCAGTGTTGATGCATCTGGTATGCCAGATGGCGTGCACGACGAAATCGTGCGTTTTATTGATTTAACAAATGATAGGTCTGTAGACCGTATGCATTCGCTTGATATTGGAACAACTGAATTTGAAACAGATCCTGCTACTGATTTTTACGCAGGCGGACCTGTTGGTGGTCCATTTACAACAACACAGGTATATACCTTGACAAGTACGCGCCCTACTCCTTTTGATGTTCAAGTAAGTGCTAATGAGGGTTGGATTACCTTGAATGGTTCAACAACTCCAATAAACGTTTCACTTAATGGAGTTGGCGATAGCGCAACTGTTACAGTTGGTTTTGGTGGAACAGCAAATGATTTGCCTGCTGGAATCGTTACAGGATTGGTTACATTTGATAACGTTGCAGGCGATGGTGGTGACACTTCAAGAAATATAACGCTTGATGTCGGTCGATACACTTACGTTGCAACGGATTTGCCGCTACCTATTAACGATAACAGTACTACAACAAGTTACATCGTTGTTAACGATGCGTACTGCATTGGTGATGTAGATATTGAACTTGATTTGTTGCACACGTTTGTGGGTGATTTGGAAATTGATGTAACTTCACCTGAAGGAACAACAGTTCGATTGCATGACCGATCGGGTGGCAGTAGTGATGATTTACACATGTACTACGATGAACAAGGCGGCGATATGCCCGATGGTCCTGGATCACTTGCCGACTGGGAAGGTGAAATTGTTACAGGTACTTGGCGCATGGATGTTACGGATAATGCTGGTCTAGACGAAGGGTCACTGGAACATTGGGCACTTAAAATTGCAAGCAGTGGCGAAGAGTGTCCTCCAGTTGCCCAAGACGTTGAGGTTTACACGGATGAAAACACTTCAATTGATATAACACTTATTGGTACATCGCCAACAGGGGAAGATCTTGAATATATCGTTACTTCTGTTCCAGCAGATGGTACGCTGCAAAACATAGACGGATCACCAATCGGTGCACTTCCGTACACCATTGCTGGCGATCAAGTACGTTATGTTCCAGACAACGGATTCATTGGCTTGGATCTGTTCACCTATCGAGTTGATGATGGTGATCCTTCGCAAGAAGCAACTGTAACAATACACGTTGGCGAAATTCCATTCCCTGACGAGTGTGTTACAGCGCAGGAAGTTACAAATGGAACATGGGAATTCTCTACGCTCGAAGGCACGACTTCAAGTGATCCTTACGATGAAGCGCAATGTGAAGGAACGTACCTTGGAATCATGACGAATGACGTATGGTTCAGATATGAAGCATGCGCAAGTGGATCGATGACTGTCTCGACTTGCGATTTGGTGGACTTTGACACTGACCTAGTTGTGTACGAGGGTGATTGCAGTTCGTTGTCTCAAATCTCTTGTAACGGAGATGGCGATGGCTGTGGTGGTTACTCGTCAATTTTGACAACGAACGTCATAGAAGGCAATCTGTACATGATTCGAGTTGGCGGTTGGGCTAGTTCCTCAATGGGTAGCGGTGACTTGCTCATTGATGGACCCGTCGGTGATTGTGGCGGAGAGCCATGTGATGGTGATGTCAACGAAGATGGTGCTGTTTCAGTTTCCGATTTGTTAATAGCAATTGATCAATGGGGTACCTCTGGATCAGGTGATCTTAATGGCGATGGCATTGTCGACGTTTCTGACATCTTAATTATCGTTGGTAACTGGGGACCTTGCCCATAAGTCAACATAGTTACCTAAGTCCAGTACTCGCTAAGGGGACACTCAAGTTGACGGTACCCTTGCAAACACAACTAACGAACTTAAGGAGACACGCAAGTTTTTACGGTTTGCCGTAAAAACTACTGCATGTCCACGCTGTAAGGACGTTTGTATTTCTATTGACAGTCACTGTTGATTTCTAGTGACAGTCACGTCGAAATCGTAAACACGTCCAACGCACGCTAAGGTTATACTCAAGTTTTTACAGTTACCTGTAAAAACTACTGAATGTCCCCACAGCAAGGTCGTTTCTACTTAGTTACATCGAATTAGTTTGCTTGGCTTCCTTCATTTAAGTGTTTTTCGTACAATAGGAGGTACATGTCCAATCTGACACAATTAACAGGCATCACCTTGCAACCAGACATTCCTATTTGTCAAAGCGATTTACCCTTGGATTGGTATCAGGAAGAGTTTAAGCCATACGCAGAGGAGTATATCGCCCTACCAGACCGCACCCCCGAATGCGTAGTGCCTTGGCTTGATAGTTACATAAAGCCAGCGCTTGACCATTTTGGAGATAGTTTGCTCTTGCTCGCCCATTACTACATGGGTGGTGAAATTGTCAAAATGGTTGAACGCTACGGTGGCAAAGTTGCAGATAGTTACGCACTTGCATTGCAGGCATCAAGAAACCCTGAAAAGAAAGTTATTGTTGAATCAGCAGTTCACTTTATGGCGGAAACGATTGCGACTTTGGCAAATGACGATCAACAAGTTTGGATTACGAATCCCAAAGCTGGTTGTACTATGGAGATGATGGCGAAGGATTGGATGATTAAACCAATCGAAGAACAGTTAATCGAAAAATTTGGTGACGATCTTCTTGTTGTTGCATATATGAATACTTCAGGTCGCATCAAGGCACTCGCAGGAAGAACTGGCGGTGCCGTTTGCACAAGTTCAAATGCTCACCTTGTTGTTGATTGGGCGAGAAAGCAGAATAAGAAAATCCTGTTCGTGCCCGATGAACACCTCGGAAGGAATACTGCTGCCAAACTTGGGATGGATTTGAGCAAACTCGTGGCGTTTCCAAATCCTCTTTTTGAAGGTATCGAATGGAAATTGGATAATCTTCTGGGTGTTGACGATGCTGTGATGTTTCTTTGGGGAGGTTTCTGCGGAGTCCACACTGTGTTTACTCCAGAGCAAGTTACTTGGTGTAAAGAGAAAGGATGGCGGGTTTTAATTCATCCAGAATCGCCACTCGAAGCAGTGCAAGTTGCAGATGGATCTGGAAGCACCGCTTATTTGTGGAATACTGTGATGGATTCTTCTTCTGGAAGTAAATTTGCCGTTGGGACAGAAGGACATTTTGTGCGGAACCTGAAAGAGCAAGCTGCGCAAAAAGGCATTGAAGTTATGCACCTTGCAGAAGTCGATAACGAACATGCAATTTCTGGTTCAGGGAGTTCGGGGGGTTGTGGTTGTGCGACGATGAGTCGAAACGATCCCCCGCATCTTGCTGGTATGCTTGACTTGCTTCGAAAGAATGAAGCACCCGATTTGAATTGTGTGCTTGCTGGTGATACTGTCGATGAAGGAACAGCGAAACGTGAATGTCTTAGTGGCGAAGAACGTACCGTGATGGTAGCCGATGCTAAGTTGGCATTGGAACGTATGATTGAAATTACGGAGTGTGCGTCATGACTATGTATTGTGACAGGCATTTGGTTGAGGTAGATTTACGGTCTATTCCTGCGTATCGATTTGATGTTGTTATTGTAGGTGGCGGAGTTGCAGGTGATTCTGCCGCATTGACTGCTGCGAGTGAAGGCAAAACAGTTGCAATTGTTACAAAATCAAGTTTGGACAATAGTAATACCAATATGGCGCAGGGTGGAATGGCTGCTGTGATGACCGAAGGTGATTCTTTCGAATCTCATATCAGAGATACGTTGGAGGTTGGCGTTGGTTTATGCGACGAAGCTGTTGTCCGCAAAGTTGTTTCAGCTGGACCAGATGCAGTTAAACAACTTTTAGAGTTAGGCGCCGAGTTTGACACTACTCCTTCAGGAGAATTGGATTGTTCTCGCGAGGGTGGTCATCGTCATTCTCGTGTTGTTCATGCACATGGTGACGCTACAGGACATGAGATACAACGTGTTCTAACCAACGCTGTTACTGGGCATGATTTAATAACAGTTTTCCCCCATACATTTGCCCTTGATATTGTGACTGCAGATGGAGAAGCTTATGGTGTAGTTTCACGTGATTCCTCTGGAAATCTTGTGTTGTTTTCTTCTTCTAATATTATCCTTGCAACTGGAGGTGGAGGACAACTTTATAGAGAGACAACAAACCCGACTATTGCTACTGCAGACGGTGTTGCCATTGCTTACCGAGCAGGAGCAGTAATTCGAGATCCTGAGTTTTTTCAATTTCATCCAACTTGTTTATACATTGCAGGTGCTGCACGAGTTTTAATCAGTGAAATAGTTCGTGGGCATGGCGGAGTTTTACGAGATCGTAATGGAGAACGATTTATGCCAACCTCGCACCCTGATGCAGAACTTGCACCTCGAGATGTTGTTAGCAGGGCTGTCTTTAGACAGATGATTTCAACTAAAGACACTAATGTTTATCTAGACCTTTCAGAAGTTGACGGGGATCCACATGTTATGTTTCCGGGCATTAGCAAAATGTGCGGTTTCTTTGGAATTGATATTGCTAAGGATCCAGTTCCAGTTCGTCCAGGTGCTCATTACATGATTGGAGGTATTTATGTTGATCATGAATCACGATCTTCAATACCGGGTGTCTGGGCAGTTGGAGAATGTGCTAGCAGCGGATTGCATGGAGCAAATCGGATGGGTTCCAATTCACTCCTTGAAGGAATGGTACTTGGAAATGTTGCTGGCATTTCTGTTGCAAATGCAGATAGTTCTCGTCACAGGCATAGACCATCTAGGATTTTACGTAGAAAACTCGATGTTGCCCCACGTGGAATTGAATTGGGAATATCAGATCTTATTTATTCTCTTAAATCACTAATGTGGAGGCAAGTTGGTCTTGAGCGAGATGGTGACTCACTTAAAGAAGCAAAGAATCATCTTACGTTTTGGTCGGATGCAGTTCTACGTTTAGCTCCTGCGGAACAAAGAGCTTGGGAATTAGTAAATATGTTGACTGTTGCTAATTTAGCAACGATGGGTGCACAAAGTAGGTGTGAGTCAAGAGGAGTTCATTATCGAACAGATTTTACCGATTTGAGCGAACCAAAACATACCCTAATAAATCCTATTGAAAAAGAAGATTACTGTATTAAAGGATCTGTAGAGGTGTCTTCAGTAGGTTGTTTAGCCCACTGAAGAAAACAAGGCCTGTAATCCCTTGCCAACGATTAATCCGATAAAAAGCCCACTAGTAGCGATAAGAACTTTCATTAGGACATCTTCCTTATTGAAAATCCATTTATACCTGTTTTTGATTTTTTGCCAATTCATCTTTACTTCTCAATCGTCTTAAATATGGGACAACTTCAGCATACTACGACACAAAATTCACAATAGTTCATAAAAAACTATCCTGAGAATCATTTATTGCTTGGAAGTGCGGCTTTACGTTACTAGTTGTGATGAATACTGTCGAAGGGTTATGAGCAACCCCAGTCGGCCATGATTGCTAGGAGATCTGAAACGTTGACGATACCATCGTTGTTTACATCTCCCGAGGGGTCGCTTGTTCCCCAAACATTTACAGTTGCAAGAAGATCAGCAACATTTACCGAACCACTTCCATCAACGTCACCAATGCAGTCGGCGGGACAATCAGGAGCTGCTGCTGAGTGTGTTACAGTTGGTTCTGGGCCGGGTTTGAATAATCCAAGAACTAGGTCTGCGTTTGAGGGAGGTTGGTCAGCAGTAAACCAAAAACTGTACATGCTCCCCCACCGAATAGCATTTCCCCACTCATTTGTTTCAAAATCAACGGTGTTCCAAGTTACTGAGTCCTGTGCAATTGTAATATCCCAGTCGGTTCCATCAATAATTTCGCCGCTGTGATAGTCAATATCATGGAAACCTACATCACTAATGCTAACGCAGTCCCCAAGTGGAATAGTAAACGAGTTGACACTTCGATCACTATTCAAGTTTTGGATTGCATATTCATATTGCCATGTGCCATCTTCATTATCATAAACTCGTACCGCAACGTATAATAAACCTTCTTCTGGAACTCTTACTTTCTTAACATCAAGATCTTCATCAAACCATTTCCATCCATAAATCACGGGTACAGTTACTTGAGTTGAACTAAGACCAATTGGTTCTGTTGGTGAGCCAAATTTAATCCATCTATAAGAAGCGTTGTTGTCTTGGTTTCCCCACTCTGCATCGTCTGGTGAAACATATTGTGCTTCAATAAAATAAAGAGCATCGGGATTAAGTTCAGGATCAATATCTTCAATTTTCAATTGTAATTTCCCTTTCATGGAACCATCACCAGTTGGTGATATAGAAAAAGGATAATCGTAGTATCCAGTAAAAGCATTGATAGCTGAACGTGGAGCAACTGCATCAGCATTTAATCCAGCCCAGTAAGTATCTGCGCAACCTATTCCTAAGGTGTCACAACTAGTAGCTTGACAATTACCGCAACCTGGCTCGCTTACTGCACAAAATGAATGTTTAAGCCAAGCAGTTCCAATCTGTTCAAATCGTCCGTTCTTTAAGCGATAGCATGTTTGTGCAATGACTGGAACACGGTTTGTATTGTCGTACCAGTCAGCAACCATGTCTCCGAAATTACAAGAGGTTGTACCAAACGCAAATGAATTGATTCCGTTCTGGGAACCATAGGCAACCATGTCCAAACCATATCCCCCTCCACTACCTCCTGCATACCAACTGACAACATCTGGTCCACGCTCCGGCTCTCCGCCTCTATTATTGTCTCTTTTATCAGCAAAACTGTTATTAAGAACTGTTATAGCAACAGCAGAAGTGGTAATTAATACGATAATTGGTTTTAGCATTATTCTCTCCTAGATAACTACTAGACCATGAAACTGTCGTTTATGCAACCACTAAATCCCTAAATAAGCATATTGGATGAGTTTGATTACATATGAGCAAGCAAATACCTAAAATCCCACTTAAAGAATTGAGGTTTGTTTATGGTACAAGTACAGGACCAGGTGGTCAGCATGTAAATAGGACTGCAACTAAAGCAACATTACTGTTCGATATCAATCAATCCTTATTTTTGAGCCAATCTCATAAGAACAAGTTGTTTGCATCGCTATCAACTCGCATTAATAAGGAAGGTATTTTGCGTGTGTCTTCCTCAAAACATCGCTCTCAGAAAGCCAATAGGGAGGAGACAATTACCCGCTTTTTCGAATTGATTAATGATGTTTTGAAATCGAAAAAAATTAGGAAGAAAACATCGATACCGTCCTCATCAAGACGAAAACGGCTGGAGCAGAAGAAAAAGCGTGGCGATAAGAAGCGTTTAAGAGGGCAAGTGCAACCAGAGGAACATTGATTCGTATAACTTTTTGATTTGAATATCATCAAACGTAGTTTATACTTGCTTTAGAAAGGATTTTATGTTTTTCATTGCGACTCTATATATCTCATCATCTTTGGTTGGAGTACCTTCATACCCTGAAGGTGAGAATATACCTAAACACCTTACTAAACAGGAACTGAAATATATTCAGAGTAACCCTATTGTTGCTCCAAGAGGTGTAACCTCTCCTCCAGTAGGTCCAATTCGTTGTGTAGCAGAATACGAACCGATGGATGGCATTTTGCTTGCTTGGGAGGGCTACTCATCTATTGTTGCTGAGATGGCAGCAAGAATCACAACAGTTGGCGAGGCAGACGCAGTAATCGTGATTGATCAATCCAATGAACAATCGCAAGCACTGTCTCAAATCTCATCATACGGCGGAGATACCGACCGAGTAAAGTTCTACTATCGCACAGTCGACACAGTTTGGATTCGTGATTACGGTCCAAGGTATATTTACGAAGGTGACTGCAGAGCAATAGTCGATCACACTTACAACAGACCTCGACCAAATGACAATGCGCTCAACGGACATTTTGCAGAAGAAGTTGGTCATGCTCTTTACGAACTTCCACTTGTGCATGGTGGCGGTAATTTTCACCTGAATGGAATCGATGAGAGGGGTTGGTCAACGGAGTTGATTTTAAATGAAAATGGTGGGATGTCTGAGGCAGAAATACGTGGGTATTGGCAGGATTATCAAAATTTGAATGTAACCATTACTGACGCGTTTCCTACTTCGGTGGATTACACTCAGCACATAGATATGTGGATGTGTTGGGCATCTGATAGTACTTGCATTATTAGTGATTGGCCCAACGACAGTGGTTCGACTCAGGACCAGATATGTGATTCGGTTGCTTTTGAATTGCAAATG